>DATNAM010000173.1:0-9204 GCA_035572595.1 Gemmatimonadaceae bacterium | reverse complement strand
CTCATCGTCGACGACAGTGAGGATAGCCGCGAAGTGCTCCGCGTGCGTTTCGACGCAACCGGATACGAGACGGCGTGCGCGTGTGACGGCGCGGAGGCCCTGAGGCTCGTCGCCGAGTCACCGCCGGATGTGATCGTGCTCGACGTCATGATGCCGCGCGTGGACGGACACGAAGTCGCGCGCCGGATCAAAGCCGATCGCTCCCTGCCGTTCATTCCGATCATCATGCAGACGGCGCTGGACGAGGTCGAGCGCAAAGTCGAAGGCTTGAGCGCCGGCGCCGACGACTACGTCACCAAACCTGTCGAATTCGTCGAGCTCGAAGCGCGGGTGCGCGCGATGCTGCGCATCAAGGCGCTTCAGGATGAGTTGCAGCGTCGCGAGTCCGAGCTCGAGAAAGCGAACGCGCGCCTGCGCGAGCTCGCGGTGTCGGATCCGCTCACGGGTCTCGACAATCGCCGCCGGTTGGACGAGCGCTTCCACGAGATGTTCGAGCACGCCGTGCGTCTGCGCGAGCCGTTGGCCGTGGCCATGTTCGATCTCGACCGCTTCAAGCAGGCGAACGACGACTTCGGTCATCGCGCGGGCGATGAGATGCTCAGGCAAATCGGGTCCGTGCTGCGTACGTCCATGCGCGAGATCGACCGGGTTGGGCGGTACGGGGGCGAGGAGTTTCTGGTGCTGTTGCCGGGCACGGCGCTCGACGCAGCGGTGACGTTCGCCGAGCGGGCGCGTCTCAGGGTAGCGGCGCACCGGTTCTCCTTCGAGGGACGGTCATTTCAAGCGACGATCAGCTGTGGCGTCGCCGCGTGGCCGGACCCGCAACTGCTGAACCGCGACGAGCTGCTGCAAGCCGCCGACGACGCACTGTATGTGGCCAAGCGAACGGGACGCGACCGCGTCGTCCGTTACGCCAGCGCCGAGTTCACCGCGAACGTCAGGAACTTCCATGACCAGCACGGCAGTGGAGCGCCCGCGGGAGGAGGATTCGCCCTCGGATAACGGTGACACGACCGCCGCACTTCGCGCGCGCGTAGCCGAGCTCGAGCGCGAGCGCGACCATCTCGTGGCCGTGGTCGACATCCTCACCGAGATTTCCGCGTCCCTGCACTTCGTCGACATCCTCCAGACCATCGCCAAGAAGTTAGGCGACACCTTTGGCCTGGACCGCTGCTCGATCTATCTGTTAGGCGAACAGCGCGACGTGCGCCTCATGGCGACCTACGAAGCGCCGGCGATGAGCAACCTCATCGTCGACCTCGACCGCTATCCGGAGCTCAAGCGCGCGTTCCAGAGCGGCGAGACGGTGTTCATTCCCGACGCCCAGGTCGATCCGATGATGCAGCACATGCAGTCGGTGCTCGCGCTGCGCAACGTCCGCTCGATCGTGGTGGTGCCGATCCGTTGGCGCGGCACGGTGATCGGCGCGATTTTCCTTCGCACCGAACGCGATGGCGCCGCGTTCTCCGATCGCGACGTCCGCTTCTGCCAGGTGGTGGCCGCCCTCACCGCAAACGCACTCCGCAACGCACACCGCTTCGAAGCGCTGCAACGCGGCCAGAAAGAAGCCCAACGCGCGAACCGCCAGACTGAGCTGCAACGCATCGCGCTCATCGCCTTCGTGCGCCGCCTGCTCGATCGGTACACGAATACCGAAGACCACATGTGGGCCGAGACGCTGCTGGCCACGTCCGCCGACGAAGAGCTGGAACGCCTGGTGTCGGTGACAATGGAAGTGGTCGGAGAAGAAGCGAAGAGCTGACGACAGGGAAGCGCGCGCTGGCGCGCGCTCAGGGAAGCGCTCCGCTTTGGGCAGCGGCCGCTGACGCGGCCTTGGGGAATGGGTGGAAGTCCATTGATGTTGTTCCTCCCCTATTCCCGGTTCCCTATTCCCTAAGCGCGCGCCAGCGCGCGCTTCCACGTCTCATTATTTTTTCGGCGTGCCGACCCCCGCCCCCGCCCCCGACGCACGCGCCCGCGATCTCCGCCGACTCCTCGAGCGCGCGAACTACCTCTACTACGTGCGCGACGCACCCGAGATCTCGGATCGCGAATACGATCTGATGATGCGGGAGTTGCTGGAGCTCGAAGAGAAATTTCCCGAGCTTCGCACGCCGGACTCGCCCACCCAGCGCGTCGGCGCGCAGGTTCAAAGCGCCCTCGCCAAATCCGTTCACATGGTGCCGATGCTCTCGCTCGGCAACGCGTTCGATGACGACGAGCTCCGCGAGTGGGAGGTGCGCGCGGTACGCGTGGCGGGCGAGGAAGTGCGCGCGGCGGGATACACCGCGGAGCTCAAGATCGATGGCAGCGCGGTCAATCTCACGTACGAGCGAGGCATGCTGGTGCGCGGCGCGACGCGCGGCGATGGACTGGAAGGCGAAGTCGTCACCATCAACCTCCGCACCATCCACGACATTCCGCTGCGGCTCAATACGCCTAACCCACCCGACATCGTCGAAGTCCGCGGCGAGTGCTACATGACGTTCGACGGATTCGAGAAGCTCAATGACCGGCGGCGCCAGGAAGGCGAAAAAGTCTTCGCGAATCCCCGCAACTCGGCGGCCGGGTCGCTCCGGACGCTGGACCCGTCGATCACGGCCCAGCGCCGCCTTCGATTCTTCGGGTACGCGGTGGCAGCGGGACCCGGCGTGCGCCTGCCGTTCACCACGCAATGGGGACTGCTCGATACGCTCGAGCGCTGGGGATTCCCGGTCGAGCCGCATCGGCGGCGGTGCGCGACGCTCGAACAGGTCGTCGAGTTGGTGCAGGAAGTGGAGCACGTGTTGCGCGCGAAGCTCGCGTTCGGCATCGACGGCGTGGTGGTGAAAGTCGATTCCCTGCACTTGCAGGATGAGTTAGGCGATGTCGGGCGCGAGCCGCGGTGGGCGATCGCGCGGAAGTTCGCGCCGGACATCGAAGTCACGCGGCTCAATGACATCAAGGTGAACGTGGGACGCACGGGCGCGCTCAATCCGTACGCGGAGCTCGAGCCGGTCGAGATCAGCGGCGTGATCGTGAAGCTCGCCACGCTGCACAACGAAGCGTTGGTCCGCACGAAAGACCTGCGCATCGGCGACTGGGTGCAGGTGAAGCGCGCGGGCGAAGTCATTCCACAGGTGATCGGTCCCATCCCCGAGCGGCGCGATGGGTCCGAGGTCGAATGGCACATGCCCGAGCGCTGCCCGATCTGCGATACGCCGGTCGAGCGCGACGCGGATCAGGCCGCGGTGTACTGTCCTAACGTCGCATGCCCCGGACGACAGCTCGAGGGGCTTGTGCACTTCGCGTCGGGCGGCGCGATGGACATTCGCGGACTCTCGTACGCGCGCATTCGCCAGCTCATCGACGCCGGCCTCGTACACGATTTCGCCGACATCTTCGCGATCACCGCGGAGCAGCTGGTGACGCTCGAACGCTTCGCCACGAAAAGCGCGGAGAATCTCGTGGCCGCGATCGATGCGGCCAAGAAGCAGCCGCTGTCGCGCCTGCTCAATGGTCTCGGGATTTTGCACGTTGGCGAAATGGCGGCCCAACTGTTGGCGCGACACTTCCGCACGCTGGATGCGATTGCACAGGCCACGGAAGAACAGATCACGGCGGTCCGCGGCGTGGGCGAGATCATCGGCCGGTCGGTCTCGACGTACTTCGCCAACGACACCACGAGGCAGCTCGTCGAAAAGCTGCGGGCGCACGGGGTCAACTTCGCCGAGCCCGCGGGCAAGCACGGTGGCGACGGCACCGGTAGCCTCGCGGGCAAGACAGTCGTCATCACCGGTACGCTCCCCACGCTCGCGCGAAAGGCGGCCACGGAGTTGGTGGAGAATGCCGGCGGACACGTGACGTCGGCGGTGTCCAAGAGCACGAGTTTCGTGGTGGTGGGGTCGGATGCCGGCAGCAAACTCGATCGCGCGCGCGAGCTCGGGGTCGAGGTCATCGACGAGGCCGAGCTCTTGCGCCGCACGGGAGCCGCGCCTAAAAACCAGTAACGCTGGCGCGCCGAGTAGTCCGCGCCCGGACTCGTCCCGACATACGAGGCACGTCATGGCCGACACGATCAATCTCGCCGATCACGCGCTGGTGGCTGTGAGCCGACCCGCGATTCACGCGCTCCGGGCCGCGCTGCTGCGCGACGTGGGACCGTCCGCGGCCGGGGCGCTGCAGGAAGCGGGGTACGCCGGCGGTGCAACGGTGTTCGAGGCGTTCCGCGCCTGGCTCCACGAGCGCGGCGACGGCGAGCCGGAAGATCTCGACTTCGATGCGTTCCAGCTCCGTGCGTCGGAGTACTTCCACCTCGCCGGCTGGGGCACGCTCGAAATCGGCTCCCTTCGCGACGCCGTGGCAACAGTGGACACCGACGACTGGGGCGAAGCGGATCCCGATGAGCATCTGGACCAACCGGGGTGCCACTTCACGACGGGAATGCTGGCGGACTTCTTCGGCCGGTTCTCGGACGTGCCGTTGGCGGTGCTGGAAGTGGAGTGTCGCTCGTCGGGCCACGATCGGTGCCGTTTTCTCCTGGGCAACGGCGACGTGATGCGGTTTCTGTACGATCGGATGGAGCAGGGCGAGCCGTACGACGCGGTCGTCGGGGCCGTCGAGTAGCCGGCGGCTCGTTCTTCCGTTAGGCAGGCGGGCGCGCGGCGCTGCTGCCTAACGGAACGGCGCGGGCTATGTTCCCGACCCGAGCAGGTCTTCGTCCCACGGGAGCACGATCGTGCTCTCCGTTTCCAACGCCGAAAAATCGGGCTCGTAGGAGCCGGTGCGGAATCCGACGGCGGTGCGCACGTCGGCGGCGCCCGCGTTGACGATCGCCGCCACGGCCATGCGCAGCGTTTCGCCGCTGTCGCAGGTCTCGTCGACCACCAGCACGCGGCGATTCCGCGCTTCCGCCGGCGCGGCGCCCAAAATGGCCGGCGTTTCCCGCACCGACTCGGCGTGGTAGCGACGGCTGACCATGATCGAGTGGAATTCGCGTCCCAGAATGGCGGCGATGACCGCGCCGGGGATGACGCCGGCGGTGGCGATGCCGACGACGATCTCCGGGTCATAGACGCGGGCAACCTTGAGCGCGAGCGCGCGCGAGAGCTCGCCGAACAGCGGCCAGTCGACACGGAACACGTCGCGCGTGAGATCTGCGGGTTTGCGTCGTGGCGCCACCAAGTCCTCCCAAGGTTCGCGGCCGACTTCGCCTCGTGTCGCGTAAGCTACCGTCGCGTCATTGCAGCCGACAGCGCGGTTGCCGCAGTGCCGCGTGCCGCGTAAGTTTGCCGTCGACAGGTACGCCGGGTGCGCATCCTGCGCTGCGCCGCCCAAGGTGCGTCCATCCCACCCACGTTCCCGACTCTAGACGCAATCGCATGTCCTGGTGGAGCCGCTTGACGGGTGGTGGAACGGCGCACACGCCGCGACCCCAACGTGTCGACTACTTGAGCGAAGCGCTGGCGCTCGAACGCCAGGGAGACTACGACGCGGCGCTCACGTCGTACCGGCTCGCATTGCGCGATCAGCCCAACGATCAGCGTATTCTCCAGAACATGGCCATTGCATACTCGCGCACAGGCCGATTGGATGATGCCATTCGCTGTTATCGCCGGGCACTCGAGATCGACCCGCAGTTGAGCGGCGCGCATTACGGCCTCGCGTACCTGCTGCTCAAACGCGGCGATGGTCAGGGCGCCGAGCGTCATCTCACGGCGTTTCTGGAGCACCCGCCGTCCACGCAGGAGGCGGAACGCTGGGTCCAACACGCCCGGCAGACGATCGACCAGATCCGGAGCGGCACTGGCGCGGACCAAGTCCCTGGAACGGAATAGCGAGTGGGAATCGTCCTCGCGGTAGTCAGCCAGAAAGGCGGTGTCGGCAAGACGACGACCGCGGTGAATCTCGCGGCCGCGTTCGCGCGCCGCGGCATGAAGACCCTTCTCGTGGACGTGGATCCGCAGGGTGCCGTGCGATACGGCGTCGGTCTCAAGTCGGACCATGTCACGGTGGGGATCTCCGATTATCTATCGGGAGAGAAGTCGCTCCGCGAAATCATCCTGCCGACGGCGCTGCCGTGGCTGCGGGTGATTCTCGCCGGCACGGTGAGCGCGGCCACGAATCACGTCGCGTATCAGCATCGCATGGAGGAGTCGACGGTGCTTCCCGATCTGTTGGCCATGGCGCGACAGCGTACGGACGTCGTGGTCGTCGACACGCCGCCGGGCTTGGGCCCAACGGTGGAGCGGGTGTTGTCGGCGGCGCAGCACGTGATCGTTCCGCTGCAAGCGGAGCCGCTGGCGCTCCAGACCACGCCGCAGATTCTGCGCGGCATCCAGGACATCGTCGCGACTAACGAAGAGCTGACGCTGGATGGGCTCGTGCTCACGATGTACGACGAGACGAGCGAGATGAGCGTCCGCGTATCCGAGTACGTGAGGCGGCATTTGCCGCGCAACATGGTGTTCGACCTCGTGATTCCACGCAGCACGGCGGCAGCCGATGCGTTCGCGGCCGGCCAGCCGGTGGTGTTGCGCTCGCCTGCGGACCCGGCGGCGCAGGCGTATGTGAACCTCGCCACCGAGCTCGCGTCCCGGTTCGAGTGATGACGCGCGCGCTCCGGGCGGCGGGCATTGGCCTCCTCATCGCCGCGGCTGCCGCGGCGTGCACCGAGGTGGGCACCAACCCGAACACGCCGGTCGCGATCCAGCTCGACCAACCCGCGTCGCCGTCGGTGCTGTTGGGCGACACGCTGCGCGACAGCGTGGGCCTGGTGGCACCGCTCCGGGTGACGGTGTTCAACTTCAAGAACGACAGCATCCCGGGCATTCCGGTTTCGTTCCTCGCGGCCGATTCGACGGGTTCGGTGTCGATCGATTCGACGTTAGGCATCGTGGTCGGGCACAAGCTGGTGAGCCAGGTGCTCGTGGTGGCTACGGCCCTGAGTCTGCAATCGATTCCCGACACGATCACGGTCGTCGACACGCCGTCGGTGATGATTCCGCAGGATTCGGCGCGCGACAGCGTGGACTACAGCTTCGCCGGCGGGTTGCGCGACACGTCGCTCACGTTGCGCGTCCGGTTGACCCACCTGCCGGATGGTGCGGTGGTACCCGACTATCTGGTGCACTACACGATCCTGCATCCGGCGCCGTACGACAACACGGACTCGACCAACGTGCAGTTGGTGAATCCGGCGGCACGGCCGGAGCTCGTGGATACGACGGATGCGACGGGCACGACGGCGCTGTCCCTGCGCATCACGCCGTTCACGCATGCGTTCAACGACTCGCTCGTCATCGAAGTCAGCGCCCGTGCTCCGGGCGGTTTGCCGAGCGGGAGTCCGGTGCGGTACGTTAGGCGGATCAACATCCACTGACCGGTCGAGCCCCGACGCCGGGGCCGGCACCGGGATGACGAGGTGTCCATGACGGTGACTGCCGAACCGTCCGCGGCGGCGGGACGGGACCCGCGACTCGCGCCGACGACGCTCACGCGGCTCTTCTTCGACGCCGTCGAAGGGTACGACCGGCCTAACGCGCTACAGGTGAAGACCGGGGGCGCGTACCAGCCGATCTCGCACCGCACGATCGCGGCGCGGGTGCGGCACGCGGCGTTCGGGTTGCGCGCGTTGGGGCTGCCCGAGGGCGCGGCGATCGGCATCTTGTCGGCGAACCGGCCCGAGTGGGCGATCGCCGATTACGCGTGCCTAACGGCGCGCTATCTCGACGTCCCGATCTACCCCACCCTGCCCGCCGAGCAGATGGCGTACCTGCTCAAGGACTCCTCGGCGGCGGCGATCTTCGTGTCCGATCCCGAGCAGGCGAAGAAGGTGGCGGCGGTGCGCGCCTCCCTGCCCGCCCTCAAGTGGGTGATCGCCTTCGACGACGCGAGCGGCGATGGCATCGACCTCACGCTCGCCGCGCTCGAGGCGCGCGGCGCGGCAGCCGAGACGCCGGACACGGCGGCGCGCTATCGCACCGAGGCCATGGCCATCGCGCCGAGTGACGTCGCCACCATCATCTATACGTCGGGCACCACGGGCGAGCCCAAAGGCGCGATGCTCACGCACGGCAACATGTCGTCGAACGTGGCCGCGGTGGCGAAGGTGATTCCGATTTCGGACGAGGATGCGTCGCTCAGCTTCCTGCCGTTGTCGCACGTGCTGCAGCGCCACTTCGACTATCTCATGTTCGCCACCGGCGTGTCGATCGCGTACGTGGAGTCGATGGACACGATCACCGTGAACATGACGGAGGTTCGCCCAACGCTGGTGGTGGCGGTGCCGCGCGTCTACGAGAAGATCTATGCGCGGGTGTTGGAGAACGCGCTGGCGAGCGGCGCGCTCAAGAAGCGCATCTTTTTCTGGGCGCGCGCGGTGGGGGAACGCTGGGCGGACGTGCGCCTTGCGGGCCGCGAGCCGAATCCGTTCCTCGCCGCCCAATACGCGATGGCGAAGCGGCTCGTGTTCTCGAAGTTGCGCGAGCGCGTGGGCGGCCGGCTCCGCTACTTCGTGTCGGGCGGCGCGCCGCTGGCGCCGGCGATCAACAAGTTCTTCTACGCCGCCGGGCTCGTGATCCTCGAGGGCTACGGCCTAACGGAAACGTCGCCGGTGATCGCGGTGAACACGCCCGACCGGTATCGCATCGGGACGGTCGGTCCGCCGATCTCGGGCGTCGAGGTCACGATCGCGTCGGACGGCGAGATTCTGGTGCGCGGGCCGAACGTGATGAAGGGCTACTTCAACAAGCCGGACGCCACGCGCGACGCCATCGACCAGGAGGGCCGGTTCCATACCGGCGACGTCGGCGTGCTCGAGGATGGCTTCCTGCGCATCACGGATCGCAAGAAGGACATCATCGTGACGGCGGGCGGCAAGAACATCGCGCCGCAGCCGATCGAGAATCACATCAAGATGAACAAGTACGTGTCGCAGGCGGTGATGATCGGCGACCAACGCAAATTCCCGATCGTGCTGGTGGTGCCGAACTTCGAGCAGCTCGAGAAGTGGGCGAAGCGCAAGAATCTCTTGTACGCCGATTACAAGCAGTTGCTCGCCCAACCGGCGGTGAAGGCGAAGATGGAGAAGGAAGTGTTGGGCAAGCTCAGCGGGCTGGCGAGCTTCGAGACGCCGAAGCACGTGGTGCTCATCGATCGGGATTTTTCGCTGGACTCGGGCGAGCTCACGCCGACGCTCAAGGTACGGCGGCGGGTGATCGACAA
>DATNAM010000172.1:0-10399 GCA_035572595.1 Gemmatimonadaceae bacterium | reverse complement strand
TCTGCATCTCCGCCTGCACGTCGTAGCCCAGGTTGTCCGCCTTCCACATGAAGTGGTCGGCCGACCGATAGATGCCTAACGCTTGGACGCTGAAGGGCCCCAGGCCCGAGTTCTGCCGGATAGTGGGTCCGAGAATCACCGGCAGCCCCTCGACGCGGTTGTAAGTGCCGCTCCTGAGCACCACGCGGTTGTGCGTGCGCAGATGCCGCCGCTTCCATTGGTGGAACCAGCTTGCCAGCCCCTGCGACTCATCTCGCAGCGCCACCACCTGATCGCCTTCCAACCGATACGCGAGCCGCGGACCGTACACCTTGATCGTGCCGCCCACGGTCGTGCTGTCCGCGCCGTCCACGGTTCCGCCGGTGACCACGAGGCCGCTGTCGACGCGCGCGCCGTGCAGCAGCGTCACATCGCCGTTGATCACCACCACGCGGCCGGCGACGTGCCCGCCGATGACGAGGGGCGCGTCAAGGATGGCGACGTTCCCCGGCACGGTTTGATCCTGCGCGATGGTCGTGGGCTTCGTGGCCCGGAGCGCCGCCGGCTGGTTGTAGAGGAACGCGACCGCCGCCGCGTCATCGTACGAAAGCGTGTCCACGCGCTCGAGCGTATCCGCGCGCGGCGTGGTGTCCGTGGCCTGCGCCGCCGCGCCCCGCGCGCTGCCTAACGAAACGAGCGCCGCGCACGCCGCGGCGGCCGCGAGGCGCACGCTCACGAGGTGCCGCCCCAGTCCACGCCTAACCGGCGCATCCGGCGGTACAGGTTGGGCCGGTCCGTCCTGAGCCGGCGCGCCGCGTCGGTCACGTTCCCGTTGGTCATCGACAGCGCCCGCTGGATCAGCAGCCGCTCGTAGGCATCCAGTGCGTCGTTGAGCGGCCGCTCCAACTGCTCTGCTTCCGGCGGCGCGTCGGGCGACGGCTCGGCGTGCGGCTCGATCGCCAGCACCGCCGACACGTCGGACGCACGCACCTCGGCGCCGGCATGAAAGATCGCCAGCCGCTCGACGATGTTCGCCAGCTCGCGCACGTTGCCGGGCCACCGATGCCGCTGCAGCAACGCCAGCGCATCCTCGCCCCACCGCGGCGCCGGACGCCCGCTGCGCGCGCGATACACCGCCGAAAAGTGCAGCACCAGCGGCGCGATGTCCGACGGACGCTCGCGCAACGGCGGCAGCGCCAGCGGGATCACGTTGAGCCTGAAGTACAGATCCTCGCGGAACGTGCCGTCGCGCGACGCGCGCTCCAGATCTCGGTTAGTCGCGGCCACGATGCGCACGTCCACCGGAATCGGTTTGGCGCCGCCCACCCGCTCGATCTCGCGTGCTTCGATCGCGCGCAGCAGCTTGGCCTGCGCCTCCGGGCCCAGATCGCCGACCTCGTCGAGCAAGAGCGTGCCGGTGTCCGCCAACTCGAACCGGCCGATGCGCCGTTCGTGCGCGCCCGTGAACGCGCCGCGCTCGTGGCCGAACATCTCGCTCTCGATGAGGTCGCGCGGAATCGCCGCGCTGTTCACCCGCACGAAGGGCCGCGCGTGCCGGGGACTCAACCGGTGGATCGCCGCGGCGACGAGCTCCTTGCCCGTCCCCGACTCGCCCGTGATGAGCACGCGCGAGTCCGACGGCGCCACGCGCTCGATGAGCGCCCGCACGCGCGCCATCGCCGGACTCGCGCCCACCATCTCGCTCGTTAGGCCCAGGTCCTCGCGCAGCGATCGCGCCTCGCGGCGCGCGTGCCTGAGCTCGAGCGCCGACCGCAGCGTGAGCAGCACGCTCTCCGGCGTCAGCGGCTTCTCGAGAAAATGGAACGCGCCGAGTTTGGTTGCCTTCACCGCATCGGCCAGGCCGGCGCGCCCGCTCATCATCACCACCGGTACATCGGGCACGGTCTCGCGCAGCCGCGTGAGCGTCGCCATCCCGTCGAGCTCGCCCGGCATCATGAGATCCAGCAGAATCGCATCCGGCTCGCGTTCCAGCGCCAGCGCCAGACCGGCGATGCCGGTGCTCGCATCGCGCGTGGTATACCCGTCGGCGACGAGTAGCGCCGACACCATCCGACGCAGGTTAGGCTCGTCGTCGATGATGAGGATTTCGCCGAGCGGCGTCATCTCGGCGCGCTACCGCGCGTCGCTGCTGCCCGGTACGCGCACCGGTGCGTTCACCGGTGCGCCGCCTGCCGCGTTGGCGCGGATGCCCTCCGGCGCCCGTTCCGACAGCAGCTTGGTCGTGAACCGCTGCCCTTCCGAGATGCGTTCCACCTCCAGTGCCACCGACTCGATGGCTTGTTCCATCCGGGTGAGCCGGTCGCCCAGATCGTTAGGCAGAACCTTGGGATCGATGCCGCGCTCCATGCGCTTGGCGTACGCTCTCGCCAGCGGAAGGCCGACACAGATCACCGCGACCATCCCGAAGAACGACAACGGCACGAGGACGTCAGGACCCACGGATTGTCTCCTCCAGCGCCGGCGCTGCCGGCATCTCGTTGATGGGAAGCATGAACCGGATCTCCGTGCCCTCGCCGGGGCGGCTCGTCGCATTCACCGTTCCGCCGTGCGCCAAAACAGTTTGGCGCGCGATCGCCAAGCCCAACCCGGTGCCGCCGGCCTTCTGCGTCACGTACGGATCCCAAATCCGCGCGAGATGTTCCGGCGCGATCCCGCATCCAGTGTCTCGCACGCTCAACTCCACGGCCTCGCGCGCCGCGCCACCGCCGTTCGTATGCGAACGCGCCACGTGCACGTTCACGTCGCCGCCATCGCGGCACGCGTCCACCGCGTTCATCAAGACGTTGGACAACGCACGCGCCAGTGCATCGTAATGCCCCGTCACCAGCGGAATCCTCTCGTCGACGTGAACGTGTACCGGCACGCGATCCGTCGCGATGGCGCGCGCCGCGTATCGCGCCAGCTCGCCCACATCCACCGATGCTCGCGGACCCTCCGGCAACCGGCCGAACTGCGCAAAATTGCGCGCCATCTCCTCCAATCGCCGCGATTCCGTCTCCAATACATCTACTACGTCGGCAAGACGCGGATCGGCGTCACGCGCGAGCCGCGCCACCGCCAGTCGAATCGGCGTGAGCGGATTCTTGAGCTCGTGTGCCACGCGGCGCGCGGTTTCGCGGAACGCTTCCAACCGGCTCGCCTCGCGGTCGCGCTCGCGCGCTGCCTCGAGGTCCACAGCCATCGCGCGCATCCGCTGACGCAACACCTCGAACTCCGGTGCGCCGCGCCGGGGCGGTCCCGCCGGCAAGGGCTCGCCCCGCGCAATGAGATCCGCCCACTCGACGATTTCGCGAAGCGGCCGGCTCAACTGCCGGCTCAAGTGACCTGCAACGCGCGATGCCAAGAGCGCGACCAGGAGCGATCCGATCAGCGCCGTCACGAGCACCAGCACCACCACGCGCGACGTCAGATATCCGACGCGACGCGCCTGCACGAGCGACGCCGCCAGCTCGCGCTCGTGCGCGTCGACTGCCGCGCGCTGGGCGCTCGTGAGCGGCGCTTGCCGCGCCGCCTCGATCGCCAGACGACCGGAATTCGCGACGTTGTCCCACGCTTTGCCGGCACTGAGCACCGGGAGCGTGCGGCTCACCGCGAAAGCCCCGCCAACCATCAACACCGTGGACGGGACTACCGCGAAGAGCACTAGGTACAACAGAACGCGCGTGCGAAAAGTGAAGCGACTCACGATCCCCCTTTGGCGCCGCGCATCGCGGCCACGGGGTGAGAGTGCCTGATCGAGAGCAAACTAACCGGCGGTGGCCCATCGCTCGACGCCCAAAACTACGACTCGGCCACGGCGACGCCACCAGCGGCGTCTACCCGCGTCGGGTAACCAGCTATAGATTAACGCAATCGTGATCCGCCCCTTAGTCGCAGATTGATGTCGACCTCGTGGACCCTCGCACGCACGTTTGCAGCGCGTGCCGAGGAGCACCCCGATCGCGCCATGTTGGTCGCGGCAGGACGCACGTGGTCCTATGGGCAGGCGGATGCGAAGGCCACGGCGCTCGCCGCTGCGTTGGGCGAGCTGGGCATCGAAGCGGATGATCGCATCGCGATCGTCATGCCCAATTGGCCCGAGTGGGTGATCACCCTGCTCGCTGCCGCAAAGCTCGGCGCCACCGTCGTTCCGCTCAATGCTCGGCTCAGCTATCACGAGCTCAAGTATCAGTTGCGGCACGCGGAAGTTTCCGCGGTGTTCGCGGCGGAGCGACACGGCGGCATCGACTACCTCCAGATCTTCGAGGACATCATCGCCGAGCTGCCGGACCTGCTGTATCTCGTCACCGTCGGCGACGAGGAGCTGTGGTACGACGACAGGATCTTCCGCTTCGAGGATCTCTTGTCGAGTGGGGAAGGACGCGCACTCCCGCCGCACCCGGAGGTCGACGATGATTCCGACCTCGCGTTGTTGTACACCTCGGGTACGATGGGGAAACCGAAAGGCGTGCGGTTGTCGCACCGGACCATTGTCGAAACGGCAGTGCGAACCGGTGAGGCACTCGAGATGGATCCCGCCGATCGCGTCCTCGTCTCGGTTCCTCTGTTCACGATCTTTGGCTTCAGCATCGTGGTTGGTACGATCGGCGCGGGCGCGACGGTGGTCTTGCAGGACACCTTCGACGCCGACCGCGCGATCGAGCTGCTCAAGCGCGAAGGCGTGACGGTGATGCACGGAGTGCCCACGATTTACCACCTGATCATGCGGTCGCCCGGATTCGATCCCGGCGCGTTCCCGCACCTCCGCACCGGTATCGTTGCCGGCGGACCGGTCCACGAGGATCTCGTGCGCCGCATTCGCCGGTGGTGCGATGTGCAGGTGGCCTACGGCCTCACCGAGACGGGGCCGACGGTGACGATCACCCGCTTCAACGATTCCGACGACAAGCGCCTAACGACCGTCGGTCGGCCGTTGCCTGGCGTCGAGATCAAAGCGGTGGACTTCGTCACCGGTGCGCTGCACGGCCCCGAAGCAGTCGGCGAAATCGCCGTGCGGGGCCCGAACGTGATGCAAGGCTACGCCCGCATGCCCGCGGAGACCGCCCGGTCGTTCTCCCCGGAAGGCTTTTTCCTAACGGGTGATCTCGGGATCATCGACGAGGAAGGCTACTTGCGGATCGTGGGCCGCACCAAGGAGACCATCGTGCGCGGTGGATTTCAGATCTATCCGCGCGAAGTCGAAGATCTCCTGCGCGCCCATCCGGCCGTCGACGACGTCTGCGTGATCGGTGTTCCCCATGATGTCATGGGCGAGCTGGTCTGCGCGTGCGTCGTGCCAGTGGAAGGTGCGGTCATCACCGGCGATGATTTGAAGGATTTCGCCCGCGATACGATGGCCGACTTCAAACTCCCTGATCTCGTCCGCTTCTTCGACACTTTCCCCATGACCGGGAGCGGGAAAGTGAAGCGGCGGGAACTCGAGCGCACTGTGTCGCTCGAATACACTGCTACGATAGGAAGCACATGAACCCACGAAACATGCGATCGGGACCATCCCGTCTCCCGGTCACTCCACTGCATCGCGGGCCGCAAGCGATGGCGGCGCAGGCCTTCGGCGCGCCGCCATTCGTGCACGCCCCCAATGCCGCGCTCCTCATCGACTTCGACAACGTCACGATGGGGATCCGCTCCGACCTGAGCCACGAGCTCCGCAACCTGCTCTCGTCGGACATCATCAAGGGGAAGGTGGCGGTGCAGCGTGCGTACGCCGACTGGCGGCGCTATCCGCAGTACATCGTCCCGCTCACCGAAGCATCGATCGACCTCATCTACGCGCCGGCCTACGGCTCGTCCAAGAAGAACGCCACCGACATCCGCCTCGCGATCGACGCGCTGGAGCTCGTGTTCACGCGCTCCGAGATCGGCACGTTCATTCTCCTCTCCGGCGACTCGGATTTCTCGAGCCTCGTCATCAAGCTCAAGGAGTATGGGAAGTACGTGATCGGCGTCGGCATCCGCGAGTCGTCGAGCGACCTGCTCGTCATGAATTGCGACGAGTACTATAGCTACAACGCGCTCGCGGGTCTGGTGAAGACCGGCGAAGACGAACAGGTCGTACGCGATCCATGGGAGCTCGTCGTGGAAGCCGTGTCGCGCATGAAGCGGAACGGCGACGTGATGCGCGCCGATCGCTTGAAGCAGGTCATGCAGGACATCGACAATTCGTTCGACGAGAAGAACCTGGGCATGGCAAAGTTCTCGCGGTTCGTCACCGAGGCTGCCCAACGCGGGCTGCTCAAGCTGACGAAGCTCGAGAACGGACAGATGGAAGTGGACGTCACCGCCGATGGCGCGGCCGCCGCGGCGGCCACGCCGCGTCCGGCCATGCCTAACGGACCAACGGAAGGCGAGCGGACCAACGGCACCGAAGAGTCGGCGCGCCGGGGCCGCCGCGGACGCGGCCGCGGACGCGGACGCGACCGCGCCGGCCAGCCGCCCTCGGCGCCGCGCGACGCGCAGCCGGCCGAGCCTAACGCAGCGCCCGTCGCGGCCGCCGCGCCCGCGCCCGAGATGACCGGCGAGCGCCTCACGCGCGACGAAGCCCTGGACCTGGTCCAGCGCGCCGTGCAGCACACCGGAGCGAGCGCCGCCGAGCCCGTCCCGGCGGCCGCCGCGCGCCGCGCGGCACGCGAGCTGTTGGGCCGCGATAGCGAGTCGCTCAACGAACGGTTCTTCCACCGCATCCTGCGCGATGCGCACGATGCGGAACGGATCGATCTCCGGCTGCAAGGCGAGGACTACGTGGTGGCGCCCGCCTTGGCCCGCGCGGCTTCCGCCGCGCCGGCCCAGCCGGCCGCCGGCGATGCGAACACCGATCCGAGCCAGGCCCAACGGAGCGCCGCCAACGCGGCGTCGCTCCGCCGCGGCATGCGACACCGCGGCCTCCGCACCAGCCGGCCCGGTGAGCTGCCGCCCGACCTGCTCTCGGTCGGCGTCGTCGGCGCCACGTCGCCCACATTCGAACCCGAAGCAGCGGTCGAAGCGTTCGCGCCGGAAGAACCCGCGGCGGGAGACGCCAAAACCGAAGCGGCTCCACCCCGTCCACGTGGACGACGCGCCGGTAAGGCAGCCCCGCGGGCGCGCACCAGTAAGGCGACGGCCGCCGTCGCCGAATCCGCCGTATCGCCCGCGGCCAAGCCGCGACGCCCACGGGGCGGAGGACGCGCCCGAAAGAAGGCCGCCCCCACGCCGCCGTCCGGCGGAGGCGAGGGATGACCGACAACGCCGCGCGTCCCGCGCGGCGTTCTCGCATCCCGGCGCGACTGCGCCCGGTGCCGCGGTCGTTTTACGACCGCGACACCGCGCTCGTCGCCCGCGACCTGTTAGGCGCCATCCTCTGGAGCAACACGCCCGACGGCGCCGCCGCCGGGCGTATCGTCGAGACCGAAGCGTACGTGGGCGAGCACGACGGCGCCTGCCACGCCGCCGCCGGCCTAACGCAACGCACTCGGTGGTTGTACGGGCCGCCCGGCCTCGCCTACGTCTATTTCATCTACGGCGTGCACTGGTGCTTCAACGCCGTCACCCGGCGCGAAGGCCTGCCGAGCGCCGTGCTGGTACGCGCGCTCGAGCCGCTGGATGGCCTCCCGCTCATGCGCCGGCGCCGCGGCGAGCCGGCGCACGACCGTGACCTGACCAACGGACCGGGGAAACTGTGCGCTGCTCTCGCCATCACCGGCGCGTCCAACGGTGCGCGCCTCGACCAGCCGCCGCTCTCGATTCTGCGCGGCGATCCGGTCGATGACGCCGGCGTCGGCAACTCGCCCCGCATCGGCATTACCCGCGCCGCCGACTGGCCGCTCCGCTGGTTCGTGAAGGACAACCCCTTCGTCTCGCGCGCGCCGCGCGCCGGCACGCGCCGCCTAACGCGATCCCGTGCACGCTGACGGCGGCGCCCCAGCCGTCTCCGATCGCGCGCACCGCCTCTACCGCGACGCGATCGTCATCGACACGCACAACGACCTCGTCACCAAGATCCTCGACGAGCACTACGATCCCGCGGTGCGGCACACGCCCGCGCAGGGCCACACCGATGTCCCGCGCCTCGTCGAGTCGGGCATCACCGCGCAAGTACTCGCCGCCTGGGTCGATGCGCCGTATGCCCAACGCGGGCCCGGCGCGTCGTTCGAGCGCGCGCTCCGCTACGCCGACGCGGTCCACGCGCTCGTCGATGCGCATCCCGGCGCGCTCCGCTTCGCCACCACGGGCTCGGATGTGCGACGCGCCAAGGCCGACGGGATGGTGGCCGTGTTCCTGGGCGTCGAGGGCGGCCACGCGATCGACGATTCGCTCGACAATCTGCGCGAGCTCAAGCGCCGCGGTGCCTGTTACCTCACGCTCACCTGGAACAACGGCAATGCCTGGGCAGGCTCGTCCATCGGCTCCGGCGACACGCGAACCGGCGGCCTCACGCCGTTTGGCCGCGACGTGATCCGCGAGCTCAACCGGCTCGACATGCTGGTCGACGTCTCGCACACCTCGGACGACACCCTGGCCGACGTGCTCGATGCGTCGCGCGCCCCCGTCATCGCCTCGCACTCCAGCGCCCGGGCGCTCGCCGACCATCCCCGGAACCTCACCGATGCCCAACTGCGCGCCATCGCCCAACGCGGCGGCGTGATCTGCATCAATTTTTATTCGCGGTTCCTGGAAGTCCGCATGCGCGAGGCCATGGACGCCGCCGAGGCCCGCGCCGAATCGGAGCCCGCCGGTACGGCCGCCCAACGCGCCGCGCGTCTCGACCAGCTGCTCGCCCGCATTCCGCCCACGCCGCTCTCGATCCTCATCGATCACATCGACCACGTCGCCCGCGTCGCCGGCATCGAGCACGTCGGACTCGGCAGCGACTACGATGGGATCCGCCTAACGCCAGCCGGTGCCGGCGACGTGACCGCGTACCCGCGCATCGCCCAGGCGCTGCTGGACCGAGGCTATGCCGACGGCGACGTGCGCAACATCCTCGGCGCCAACGTGCTGCGGCTCATGGACCAGGTGCTGGGCCGCCGCGACTGACGGAGCGGAGAGGCACGGCCTTGAACACGAAAGGGGCCGCGCATGCGCGGCCCCTCGTGTTGCCTAACGATCCGCGCCGGGCGCGGATGCCGGTGCTACGGGTGGTCGATCGACGAGCCGATGTTGTAGCGGATGCCGCCCTCGAGCATGTAGGTCGAACGCCCGTTGAGCAGGAAGTTGGCCGCCGACGGCATGTACGTCACCTGGCCGAAGAGCGAGAACCGGCGAATCGACGCCTGCAGTCCGGCGAGCGCCATGAAGGAAATCCGATCGCGATCGTTCTGCAGCTGATCGGAAATCGATGGCTCGAGCAGCGGATCGGCGGGCTGGTCGATCTGCCCAACCTGCTGGATCAGGTTCATCGAGAACCCGACGCCGCCGTACGGCCGCAGTGCGCCCCATTGGACGGGGAAGGCCAACGCTGCCGCGCTGTACCGGCGCATGTCCTTCATCGCCACGCGATAGCTGTTACCCTGATTGTCCGTTACCGCCGACGTGGTGTTGAAGAAGTCCTGTTCGCCGGAGATGTAGAGGCCGCCTTTGCTGCGGGTGATGATCATGTCGAACCCGATCGAAGGCGCCACGTGATTCGAGACCGTCGACGTCGAGAACGTCATGAGCCCGGCCTTCGCTCCCCAGAACCACGAGTCCTGGAAGGGTCGGTTCGACTGGGCCGCACCGACCGCCGGTAGCAGCGCCACGAGGGCGAGCCCGGAAGTCATCCACCGGACCGTGCGCATGGGGAAACTCCTCATGTGTGAAAAAGGAGAGGGCAGAGTGTTGAACGCGAGGAACTGGGGATGTGCGTGCGGAGGTCTGAATCTCTTTGGAGCAGTCTCGTTATGGCGCTTAAGCTCATGTCAGAGACGAGGGTGACGCAGAGTGGTCACTTGGGCCCGATCATCACGTCATCCTGACATCCCTCCCAGGCGGACCGAGCCGCTTGACCTCGGGCATAGTGTCACCCAGCTTGGCGAGAGACGCGCATCGAGGCCGTGTCGCTTGGGGAGCTTAGAGATGAGAGAGAACGCCAGCGTCACGATTCCGCCGGTCGACCGCTTCCAGAGCGCGGTCTACGGCACGGTGTTCGGGCGGCGGATGGAAACGGTGCATCGGCTGCGGGCGGGCGACGCGGTGATCCTGGTGCCGGATCCGCCGGGCACCGACAATCCCGCCGTCTGGGTACACGCCGCCGGCGGCGACGTGGTAGGCCACTTGCCGTTTGCGGTATCGGGTTGGCTCGTGCCGTGGATGCTCGACGGCGGGCGATGTCACGCGCGCGTCGTGCGCGTCGAGGCCGACGATGTCGCCAGTTGGAAGCGCGTTATCGTCCACCTCACCCTCGACGCGCAACAAGAGGCGTGAGGCGGTCGACCCGTTAGCCCCC
>DATNAM010000171.1:0-6114 GCA_035572595.1 Gemmatimonadaceae bacterium | reverse complement strand
ACCACATGACTGCTACTTCGGTTCCGCGGGGCAACGCCCAACGCAGCGATGCGCCGTATCTGCGCGCGCTCGGCGAGCGTGTGCTCGTATTCGATGGCGCGATGGGCACGAACATCCAGCGGCACGCCCTGACGGCGGCCGACTTCGGCGGCGCGTCCTACGAGGGGTGCAACGACTATCTCGTGCTCACGCGACCGGACGTCGTGCGAGGCATCCACGCATCGTTTCTGGCCGTGGGCTGCGACGTGGTGGAGACGTGCACGTTCCAGAGCACGCCACGCCGGCTTCGCGAATGGGGGTTAGGCGACAAGATCCACACGCTCAACGTGCGCGCGGCCCAACTGGCGCGCGAGGCGTGCGATGCCGCGGGAAACGGCCAGCGGCGTTTCGTCGCGGGATCGATCGGACCGACCGGGATGCTGCCGTCGAGTGATGATCCGACGTTGTCGGCGGTGACGTTCGCCGAGCTGATGGAGGACTTCTACCAGCAGGCGAAGGCGCTGGTCGAGGGGGGCGTGGACCTGCTGCTGGTGGAGACCGCGCAGGACATTCTCGAGGTGAAGGCGGCGCTGGCGGGGTTCGAGCGGCTGTTCACGGAGATCGGGCGGCGCGTGCCGGTGCAGGCGCAGGTGACGCTCGACACGAGCGGGCGCATGCTGTTGGGCACCGACATCGCGAGCGCGATGACGACGCTCGAATCGTTAGGCGTGGACGTGCTGGGGCTCAACTGTTCGACGGGCCCGGAGCACATGCGCGAGCCGATCCGCTGGCTGTCGGAGCACGCGACGCGTCCGGTGTCGTGCATCCCGAACGCGGGCCTGCCGCTCAACACGGGCACCGGCGACGCGGTGTATCCGCTGGAGCCGGAGGCGCTGGCCACTGCGTTAGGCGAGTTCGTGCGCGATTTCGGCGTGCGCGTGGTGGGCGGGTGCTGCGGCACCACGCCTCAGCACCTCGACGCCGTGGTGCGCACGGTGCGCGGCCTCACGCGCGACGGTGCGCGGCGACCGGCGCCGCACGTGCCGCGCGTGTCGTCGGCGATGCGCGCGCTCACGCTGCACCAGGATCCGCCGCCCTTGCTCATCGGCGAGCGCGTGAACGCGCAGGGGTCGCGCAAGGTGAAACAGTTCCTGCTGGCGGACGACTACGAGGGCATCGTGGGCGTGGCGCGCCAGCAGGTCGATTCGGGCGCGCACGTGCTCGACGTGTGCGTGGCGCTCACCGAGCGCGCCGACGAGGCGCAGCAGATGTCGCGCGTGGTGAAGCTGCTCTCGATGAGCGTCGAGACGCCGCTCATGATCGACTCGACGGAAGCCGAGGTGATCGCGCGGGCGCTCGAGCACGTGCCCGGTCGCGCGATCGTCAATTCGATCAACATGGAGAACGGTCGCGCGCGCATCGATGCGGTGCTGCCGTTGGTCAAGCGCCACGGCGCGGCGGTCGTCGCGCTGACGATCGACGAAGCAGGGATGGCGAAGACCGCCCAACGCAAGCTGGAGATCGCGCGGCGCATCCACGACATCGCGGTGGGCGAGTTCGGGCTCGAGAGCGAGGACCTGATCTTCGACGATCTCACGTTCACGCTGGCGACGGGCGAGGCCGAGTGGATCGACAGCGCGGCCGAGACGATCGCGGGAATCACGCTCATCAAACGCGAGCTGCCGGGGGTGCTGACGTCGTTAGGCGTGAGCAACGTGAGCTTCGGCCTGGCGCCGGCGGCCCGGGCGATCCTCAACTCGGTGTTCCTGCACCATTGCGTGCAGGCGGGCCTCGACATGGCGATCGTGAACCCGGCGCACATCCGTCCCTACGCCGAGCTCTCGCCGCACGAGAGAGAGCTGTCCGACGACCTGGTGTTCAACCGGCGGCCGGATGCACTGCAGCGGTTCATCGAGCTGGCCGCGAACGAGGGTGCGTCCGCGGGCCGCGCCACGACCGAGGCACAGGCGGACTCGGACCTGGCGGCGATGGCGCCCGACGCGCGCATCCACTGGCAGATCCTGCACCGCAAGAAGGACGGCATCGAAGAGGCGCTCGACGCGGCCGGCGTACGAGAGAAGCCGATACGCGTCCTCAACGAGGTGCTGCTGCCGGCCATGAAAGAAGTGGGCGACAAGTTCGGCGCCGGCGAGCTCATCCTGCCGTTCGTGCTGCAGAGCGCCGAGGTGATGAAGCGCGCCGTTAGGCACCTGGAGCAATTCCTCGAGCGGGCCGAGGGCTACACGAAGGGGAAAGTCGTGCTGGCGACGGTGTACGGCGACGTGCACGACATCGGCAAGTCGCTCGTGAACACGATTCTCTCGAACAACGGCTACACGGTGTTCGACCTCGGCAAACAGGTGCCGGTGAACACGATCGTCGACAAGGCGATCGAGGTCGGCGCGGACGCGATCGGGCTCTCGGCCCTGCTCGTGTCGACGTCCAAGCAAATGCCGATTTGCGTCCAGGAGCTGGACCGACGCGGACTCACGGTTCCGGTGTTGATCGGCGGCGCGGCGATCAACCGACGGTTCGGACGACGCGCGCTGTTCGTCGACGGCGAGCGGCCGTACGCGCCCGGCGTTTTCTATTGCAAGGACGCGTTCGAGGGGCTCGACTCGGTGGAAGCGCTGATGGATCCCGATCGCCGCGCGACGTTCGTGAGCGGGAATCTGGAGGATGCGCGGAACGACGTCTTTTTGCGCACGAACGTCGGGAAGGACGTGGCGAAAGGGACCGACGCCACGACGCGCTCGGATGTCGCAGCCGATAACAAAGTTCCGGAGGTGCCGTTCTTCGGCACGCGGGTACGGCACGACGTTCCCTTCGAGGAAGTATTGGCACTGCTCGATCTCGACGAGCTGTTCCGTCTGCAATGGGGCGGGCGCGGTTCCGGCGCGGCGTTCGACGCCATGGTGCGCGACGAGTTTCGCCCAACGCTCGAGCGCCTATCGGCGAGCGCGCGCACCGAGAAGTGGATCGAGCCGCGCGCGGCGTACGGATTCTTTCCGGTGCAGTCGCAGGGGAATGCGCTCATCCTCTACGATCCGGCGGCCTACGGCAGCGACGGCGGCGCGCTGCGGGAGGTCGCGCGATTCTCGTTCCCGCGGCAGGACGGGCGCGAGCGATTGTGTCTCGCCGACTATTTCCGCTCGGTGGAATCGGGCGACGTGGACGTGGCGGCGCTGCAGATCGTGACGGTAGGCGACGCGGCGCAGCGGCGCTTCGACGAGCTCCAGGCGAAGGGCGAGTACACGGAAGCCTACTATCTGCACGGCCTGTCGGTGGAGATGGCGGAAGCGCTCGCCGAGTGGATGCACCGCGACATCCGCCGTCAGTTAGGCATGGCCGAGGGACAGGGCAAGCGGTATTCGTGGGGCTATCCGGCGTGTCCCGACCTCGACGACCACGCGACCGTCTTCCGGCTCCTGCCGGCGGCCGAATCGTTAGGCATGACGTTGACGCCGGCCTTCCAGCTGGTGCCGGAGCAATCCACGGCGGCAATCGTGGTGCATCACCCCGCCGCGAAGTACTACGCCGTGCGCGGCGGCGGCGAGCGCGATGCGGGAGGGGCGTCGTGAGCCCGCGCCGCGACGCCCGCGACCTGCTCGAGCCCGAGCGCATCGTGATGTTCGACGGCGCGATGGGCACCATGCTCTATTCGCGCGGCGTGTTCATCAACCAGTGCTACGATGAGCTCAACCTCCGCGCGCCCGACCTGGTGCGCGACGTGCACCGCGCCTACGTGAAGGCCGGAGCCGAAGTGCTGGAGACGAACAGCTTCGGCGCCAACCGCATCAAGCTCGCGCCCCACGGACTCGAGGCACAGGTGCACGACCTCAACTGCCGCGCGGCCCGATTGGCGCGCGAGGCGGCTGGCGACCACGTGCTCGTGGCCGGCGCCGTTGGCCCGTTAGGCATTCGGATCGAGCCGTTCGGCCCCACCAGCCGCGACGAAGCGCGGGCGATGTTCCGCGAGCAGCTCGCGGCGCTGCGCGAAGGCGGCGCCGACCTGTTCATCCTCGAGACCTTCGCCGACCTGGACGAGATCGAGCAGGCGATCCGCGCCGCGCGCGAAGTGGACGCCTCGGCGCCGCTCATCGCGCAGATGACCATCGGGCAGGATGGCTTGACGCCGTTCGGCGCGACGCCCGAGGACGTGGCCCGCGCGCTCGACGGATGGGGCGCCGACGTGATCGGGCTCAACTGCTCCGTCGGACCGCAGGCGATTCTCGAGGCGATCGAGCGGATGGCGGCGGTGTCGACGCGGAAGCTCAGCGCCCAGCCTAACGCAGGCATGCCGCGCGACGTGGGCGGCCGCACCATGTACATGGCGAGCCCCGAGTACGTCGCCAACTACGGACGGCATCTCATCCAGGCAGGCGCCAAGGTGCTCGGCGGGTGCTGCGGCACCACACCCGATCACATCAAGGCGCTCGTGGAAGGCATCCGGCCGCTCGTCCCGCGGCAGCAGTGGCGCGCGTCGGTGCGATACCAATTGCCGCACACCGATGACGCCACCGTTGTGCGGGCCGTGGAGCCGCGCGCCGATGGTGAACCCGTGGTGCCGTTCGCCGAACGGTCGCGTTGGGCGGCGAAGATCGCGCGCGGCGAGTTCGTGTCGTCGGTCGAGATCGTGCCGCCGCGCGGCGTCGACGCGACGCGCATGCTCGAAGGCGTGCGAGCGCTGCGCGAGCGCGGCGTGGACGCGGTGAACGTCCCCGACGGACCGCGCGCGCAGAGCCGCATGGGCGCGCTCATGACCAGCCTGCTGATCGAACAACAGATCGGCATCGAGACCGTCACGCACTACTGCTGCCGCGATCGCAACCTCCTCGGCATGCTGAGCGATCTGTTAGGCGCATCGGCAATGGGCCTCAGGAATCTGCTCATCATCACGGGCGACCCGCCCAAGATGGGACCCTACCCCGATGCGACCGCGGTCTTCGACATCGATTCGATCGGCCTCACGAACCTCGTGAGCCGGCTCAATCGCGGTCTCGACCCCGGCGGCCATGCGATCGGCACGCCCACCCGATTCGCGATCGGTGTTGGCGTCAATCCGGCGGCGATCGATCCGGCGTACGAGCTGCGCCGTTTCGAATGGAAAGTCGACGCGGGCGCCGAGTTCGCGATCACACAGCCCGTGTTCGACGTCGATCAGCTGCATCGGTTTTTGGCGTCGATCAGCCACGTGCGCATTCCGGTGATCGCCGGCATCTGGCCGCTCGTCTCGGCGCGCAACGCCGAATTCCTCGCGAACGAAGTGCCCGGCGTCGTGGTGCCGGACGGCGTGATCAAGCGGATGCGTCATGCGAGCGAGCAGTCGAAGGAGCATGCGTTGGCGGAAGGCATCGCGCTCGCGCGCGAAATGCTGGCGCAAGTTCGCGACACCGTGCAGGGCGTGCAGATCTCGGCGCCGTTCGGCAAAGTGGAGTTGGCGCTCGAGGTGTTCGACGCCGCGGGTCGTTAACTTTCGGGAGCTCGAAGGACTCGAACCCGGCAGTGGAGCCCGCCCGCATGAAAGCCATTCTGCTCGTGGATCACGGCTCGGTGAAGGACGCCGCCAATCGCATGATCGATTGCGTTGGGCATTTGGTGCAGTCGCTGGCCGGCGATGCCGCCATCGTTCGTGTGGCGCACATGGAGTTGGCCGAGCCGACGATCGCGCAGGGGTTCGCCGCGTGCGTCGACGCGGGTGCTACCGAGGTGGTGGTCTTCCCGTACATGCTGTCGCCGGGAAAGCACTCCACGCGCGACATTCCGCGCATGGCGCGCGACGCCGCGGCTCCGTATCCACACGTGAACGTGTCGGTGACGCCGGCGTTCGGTGTGCACGACAAGCTGGCCGCGGTAGTGCTCGAGCGCGCCGGCGTGAACGCGCACGGCGACGCGCCCGCGGCGTGCACGTGCATGCGCCCGCGCGGCGCAGCCGAACGCTGGTGCGGGGACGCGTGTCGCGAGGCGGCCACGAACGTAACGGTCGCGCAGTGACTGCCGGGAGCGCCGCTCGTGGACGGGCGGCCGATCGAATACATTGGAGCCCATGACAACCGATCTCGACACGGCGCGCGCGCCGCTCACGGTGCTGTCGGAAGACGAAGCCATGTTCCGCGACGCGGTGTCTGCGTTCGC
>DATNAM010000170.1:0-5338 GCA_035572595.1 Gemmatimonadaceae bacterium | reverse complement strand
CGCGAGCACCGGCGTCGGCGGTACGTTAGGCGCGTCGGTCCAGCAGTCGAACCTCACGTCCAACGGCGTGTTCATCGTGCCGGCGCCGCCGTTCCCGGAACGGCCCACCGACCAGGAGAACGCCGCCACGGCGTCGTCGCTGTTCACGGAATGGAGCTTCGCCCTGCCGCAGGCCTTCACGATCACGGCCGGCGCGAGCCTCAACAAAAATCAGTTCAACATCCGGAACATGCTCAACGCCGGCACGCTGTTCGACACGACGCAGGTGTCGTCGGAGACGTTCGGCTGGGAGTTCGATCCGCGCATCGCGGTGAGCAAGGAGATCCGCGGGAACGCGCTCGTCTACGCGAGCGTGAGCGCCGGCTATGCCCCGCCCCTTCTGAGCAACGTGGTGGCGAGCGACGGCACGGTGGACCTCAACCTCAAGCCCGAGCGCGCGGTGCAGTACGAGGTGGGCACGCAGGGCACCTTCCTCGACCAGCGCCTAACGGGACAGCTCTCCCTCTTCGACATCGAGAACACCAACAAGCTCGTGTCCGAGACCGCCGATGCCGTCACCTTCACGACCAACGCCGGCAGGCAGCGCAACCGCGGCGTCGAGGTCTCGCTCAGCTACCTCGCGGTGAGCGACACCACGCGGCCGATTTCGACGGTGCGTCCGTGGGCGTCGTACGCGTTCACCGACGCCACGTTCACCGACTTCACGAGCGACAACAACCACAACGAGCAGACGGTCGACTTCTCCGGCAACGACGTGCCGCGCGTCCCGCGCAACATGTTCAACGCCGGCCTCGATCTCGCGAGCAACATTGGTCTCTACCTGAACGGCTCGTACCAGTACGTGTCCAAGGTGCCGGTGACGTTCGACAACTCGACGTTCGTTCGCTCGTACGATCTCCTCGGCCTCAAGCTCGGCTACAAGAAGCATGTGAACAAGCACTGGCTGCTCGACCTGGCGGTCGGTGGTGACAACCTGACCGGAAGCACGTACTACAGCTTCCTCTTCGTGGGCGCCAACATCGCCGGGCTGGCACAGGCAGAGGACGGCGGCCGCGGAGACGGGTACATCATCCCCGCGCCGTACAAGGCGCAGCTCTACAGCAACATCAGCCTGAAATACGTGTTCTGATCGACCGGCTGCGCGCGCGCAAGGAATGGAAATTCTTCGGAGCACTTCCGAAGGCGGATAGCCCGCTCGCGACAGCGTGGTGGGCGCCAACCTGGGCGACCGCACCGGCGCGTGGCTGTACGACCGCCTAACGGACGCCAACATCTCGGCGCCGGGCATGGGTGTCGTGACGCGAGACTGCCGCCGCGCGGCGATCGGGGACGCGCTTGCGCAGCGGCCACGCGGGGCGCTATGATGTGTATACACCAAACAACCAGTGGTCATGCCCATCCGTCGAAAGGCGACGCCTCATCCGCGCGATACCTGCGCCGCAGGAACGCTGCGACGTGCGACACGGTCGGTGTCGCGGATGTACGATCATCGTCTGGCCCAGGCCGGTCTCACGACGACGCAGTTCTCGTTGCTCCGCGCCCTCCAGAATCACGGCGAACCGGTGCCGCTCGCCCGGCTCGCCGAGGAACAGGTGCTCGAGCGCACGTCGCTCTATCGGGCGCTCGAACCGTTGAGCCGTGAAGGGCTGGTGAGGCTCATCGCGGAGCGAGGCCGGCGAGCGAAGAAGGCCGAGCTCACCGCTCGCGGGCGGGAGCGCATCACGCGCGCTCTTCCGCACTGGCGAGCCGCACAGCACGAGTTCTTGACGCGCTTCGGGGTTTCCGCGTGGGGACGGCTCTCCACGCAGCTCGTTGCGATCGTCGAAGCGGCGGACAGCCATCCAGAGTCCTGACGCACGCGTGGCCGCCCAACTGATCAAGCTCGCCCTTCTCGCCGCGGCGACATTCATTGTAGTGCGGCAGTGCCGAAAACCGTCATGGCTGCCCGGCCGCCTGATCATCAAGGGCATGGATCGCGGTCATCGCGGCATGACCGAATGGGCTTTGGACGGCATTCCGATCGAGAAAGACTTTACGATGCTCGATGTCGGGTGCGGCGGAGGACGGGCCGTGGACCTGCTCGCGTCCCGCGCACCCGAGGGAAGAGTGTACGGCATCGACTACTCCAAGACGAGCGTCGCCGCGGCGACTCGCACCAACGCGCGGCACATCGCGGAGGGGCGCGTCCAGATTTGCCACGGCTCCGTCTCCGCACTGCCGTTCGCGGCGCGCACGTTCGATCTCGTGACGGCGATGGAGACCCATTATTACTGGCCGGATCTGTTGGCCGATGTGAAGGAGATCAGGCGCGTGCTGAAACCGGGCGGTGCGTTCGTCATTGTCGCCGAAGCGTATCGTGGCCGGCGGATGGACTGGCTCTACCGGCCGATGATGGCCTTGCTGGGCGCTACGTATCTCACCCTCGCGCAACACCGCCAGCTGCTCGTCGACGCCGGCTACGGAAACGTGGACGTACAGGCCAACGAATCCAAGGGCTGGATGCGCGCGGTGGGACGCGCGGTACCGGAGGCGGCGCCCGAGGCGGCGCCCGAGGCGCCACCCGAGGCGGCGCGTTAGGCGCTGGGGATCGCGGAACCGACCGTCACGGCGCATCTGGTTCACATCTTCGAAAAACTCGGCGTCGACAACCGCACCGCGGCGGCGCGCGCGGCGCACGAGCAGGGGACTGATCGCATCCGATTGAGATCGAGGGTGCACCCGGCGGTTGAGGCCGGTGACGTCCGCGCGCGGCGATCCGTCTCCACGGGAGCAGCATCATCGTTCACACTCCCGGAGGAGCGCGATGCACTATCGGTTTGTCGGTGTGGTGGCCGCGGCGCTCGCCGCCGCCTGCATGAATCCAGCGAGCTCGAGCGGCGTCTCGGCGGCGGCAGGATCCTACGACACCTTCTTCTCGACGACGATGAGCGCGCCGAGCATCGGCGGCTCGGCGACGCTGCCCCAGGCGTTAGGCACGATCTCGTTAGGCACTCCGGCCGGCGATGGCACGTTCAGCGGTTCCTTCACCATCGACAGCAACGGCGGCGGCGGCACGGTGAGCGGCACCATGTCCACCGGCGGCGTGGTGGCGATCGCCCACTTCGGCGACCCGGGCCTGTCGCCGCTGCAATCGGTGGCATTCCTCGAGTCGCTCATGCCGTCGTGCGACTTCACGCAGGCGGTCTCGGGCGCGATGGCCGGCGCGGTACAGAACGGAAACCTCGCGCTCACCGGCGGTCTCACGCTTCCGTGCCAGTGGACGAACGGCGACAGCACGGTCGTCGTCCCCACCGTGGTCACCGTACAGGTCTCGGGGAGCCAGAACTGAGCTCCCCGTACCGCCTAACGAACGTCAGGGCGTGGCCGCGAACAACTTATTGCACACCGCGCCCAACGATTGGCCTAACTGCTCGCCCGACTGCTTGAGGAACCCCGGCGCGCCCCCGGCGTCGATCGTGCAGACTTTCGACGGCGCCTTGAACGCGGCGATGCCAGTCGCGTGTTGCAGCGCCTTGTCGCCGATGCCCGAGATCGGGTGCGCGTCGACGAGGTTCTTCGAGAAGGCATCGAAGCCGGCCGCGCCGTCGTCGATGAGCGTGATCGAAATGTTGCCGCCGGCGCCGTCCAGCGCGCATGCCTGCCGGCTGAGCGTCTTCGCGGGGCCGGGCGGATCGGTGAGGAGCGCGCCGGTGACGTCGGGCGTCAGGTACTTCGCGCACGCGGTGGCGCCGAGGCTCGACCACGTCGCGCCGGAGGAACCCGAGCTGCCGCCCGCGGACGAAGCCGACTGATTGGCGCCCGATTTCGCGCAGTGGCCTGGTGCGTTGGCGAGGGTCAGGGCGATGGCGAGATACACCGGAGAACGGGTCATACGGTCACCCCATGAAAGTGCGAATGGCGTGCGACACGGTGTGTTCCTGTGTCGCGTACGACGCGCACGGTAGGAGGGCCATGTTATTGGCCCGTTATTCCATCGTTATTCGTCCGCGTGGCTCGTGACGGTCGAGAAGTCGACGCCGTCGGACCCCGTTCCCGTGGGCGCAGAGTTGACGATGCGCGCCGCATCGAGGTCGATGGTGACGACGCGGTTGCGACCCTGCAGCGCGACGAACGCCACCGGCTGTCGGGCGAGATCATCGGGTCCGTCCGGCGATGGCGATCCCGGCACCTCGGCGGTGCTGACGATGCTGTGGGCCGCGATGTGGAGCATGGTGATTGCGCGCCGCGTGTTCGCACTGTCGCGATCGCTGCCTGCCCGCGCCTTCCTGCCATCGGGCGAGATGGCAATGCCTTCCGGCGCCGCGGCCACGCGCACGGAGGTCGCGCTGTGGGCGCCGAGCCGATCGAGAACCGAGATGGTGCCGCTGCCGATGTTGGCGGTGACCATGCGACGGCCGTTGGCCGACAGCGCCGGCCTGTGCGTTAGGCGGCCGCCCGTTGGGCGCACGCGCGCCACCGCGCCGCGGGCGGCGTGTCCGACATGCCTAACGGAAGAACGTTCGCCCTCGCGGGGTGGTGTCTGTCCCCGCACTCAGTGCGTCGAGTCTGCCGGCGCGGCGAGCCGGGCGCGAATCATTTCCTGGAACTGCGGGCTGTACTTCTCGCCGATCTCGCGACCGATTTCGCCGCCGGCCTTCGCGAGTTCGGCTTGCTTCCATGCTGCCTTCTGTCCGGCCGGGGTCGCGTAGAAGACGATGAGCGCGCGCAAGTCATCCTCGGTGAACTCCTGCGCATAGAGCCGCGTGAAGGGCGGTCCAAACTCGGCCCACGTCAGGTATTTCGCGGACCACGCGTCGAACACGTCGCGATACGCGCCGAGCGCAGGCTGTTGCCGGACCATGAGATCGAATCCGACCTTCATCGATTGGTGCACCAAACTGTCCACGTGCATCTCGTGCAAGAGCGTATCGGCGAGTGCCAGCCTGGCGGGGGACGGCGGTGGCATTTGGCCGGGCTCCCGCGCGATCGAGTCACCCTTGGACGGGACGACTCGGTCGGTCTGCGCAGCGAGTCGAGCAGGTGCGGCAGCACTCGCAAGTGCGAGGGCGACGGCGACACGAATCACGATCGTCATTTTGGAGGGGTGCGCGCGAGATGCGACGAGGTGGCGGACACCATCACGTGCATCGCGACGTGGGGGACGGCGGGGACTCGCGGCGGGCTGGTGGCGAGCTGGTGCGGCTGGCGGACGTTCAGACTAACGGAGAGCCAGCGCTCGGGATTGAACCGAGGACCGCTCGATTACGAATCGAGTGCTCTACCACTGAGCTACGCTGGCGACATGCCCTGGCGCGGACTCGAACCGCGACGCCTTTCGGCACCACCCCCTCAAGATGGC
>DATNAM010000169.1:0-6924 GCA_035572595.1 Gemmatimonadaceae bacterium | reverse complement strand
ATCCCCGTGAATAGCGGGCCGCAGTCGCCGCCCGCCGGCGGCACGGGAAGCGGGACCCCCACTCGGCCGCCGAGCGGGCAATTGTGGCCACGTGGCGACGGGGTGCCGCGCACGTAGCTATGGCGCGACTAGCTCGACCGCTGTAAGTTTGCCGCCGTTGGCATAATCGAGAGGACCGCTGCGGGCGGCTTGGCACACACAGGTGCCGGGCCGCCCGTTTTGTTGTTTGCCCTGGGAGGTCCAGCGTGACGCCCGCACTCTGGGTGGCGTACGGCGTCCTCGCCGTGGCCGGTCTCGTCGCCCTCACCGTGATCCACCGGTTGGCCGAGGTGCACCACCTCTACATCGGGATGGCCGTGGCGCTCATCCCGTGGCCGCCGGCGCACTACGTGGGGCTCGTGCTCATGGCTGACGACGCCGTGCAGCACGCCGTGCAGGCCATCGACTTCTTCCGCGGGCTCAAGCCGCGGCCCGACTGGTCGCCGATTCACAACCTCTATGTCTGGGCGTACCGGCTGATCGCCGCTTCCTCCGACTCGTGAGCCCCGTGAGCGACACGCCCGAGTATCCGACCGAACGCGACGGCCAACGGCGGCAGGGCCCCGAACGGCGGCAGGGCCCCGAACGACGCCGCGTGGAGCGCGCCAAGGCGCACGCGAAGAAAGCACTGGGGTGGGCGTCAGCCCTGGCCGCGCTCCTCTACTGCGTGATGGCGATCGGGAAGTTAGGCGGCTCCGCGTTTCACTTGGCCGTGGCGGCGCAGTCGCTTGACGCGAGCGTGCAGACGCTAGGCCCGCGGCTCGATCAGCTCTCCAGGCGCGAAGACTCGCTCCTCGTCAATCAGGGCCTCATGGCCTCGCACATGGCCAAGCTCGACACGATCACGCTCCAGCAGCAGCGTGCGATCCAGGCACTCACGGTGCGGCTCGACCGAGGACGCCTCCGGTGATCGCCCTCGCTCGGTGGCTGCCCGATGACACGCCCGCGCTCCAACGCGCGATCGTCGAACGCGCCCTCGCCGATGTCGGACTCCTCGAGGAGCCGCCGGGCTCGAATCGCTCGCCGGCGATCGACGCGTATCTCACAGCGGTTGGTTCACCGTTAGGCTCCTCCTGGTGCGCGGCGGCACTCGCCGCGTGGTATCGGGAGTCGGGCGCGCGCTTGCCGGTCGCTGAGGCGGGGGTGTGCGATGCGTGGCACGCGATGGGGACGAGTCGCCTCACGCTGCGCAAGGCGCCCGCCATTGGATCGGTCGTGCTCTACAACTACACGATTGTCGGACACGCGGACCACTGCGGCGTCGTGGTGCGCACCGATCCCGTGGTGCTCACCGTCGAGGGCAATACGACGATGAAGCGTCAGGTGGGGGACCAGCGCGAAGGCACGGGCTGCACGATCGGCGAGCTCGACGCGGCGCACCTGCTCGCGTACGTCGTCCCGGAACTCGCATGAGGCGCCTCACGATCTGCCTCACGGTCCTGGGCTGCGCCACGCTGCCCCACCATGCGCTGGCGCCCGCTGGCTGGCCGTTAGGCTTCGTGGCTGGCGCCGCGCGCGATACGCTGGTCGCCACGTGGAACGATACCGCGCGGTTCCAGCCGGAGCGCGCGTACTGCGTCCGCAAGGACTCGCTCGCGGCGAACTGGCTCCCGCGCTACCGCGCCGTGTTCATCACCGCCATCACACGCGCCGGCGCCACCGCGCCCGCCACGGAGACGAGCGTCAACGCGGTGTGCGGCACGAAGGTGCCGGTGCTGCACACGCACGTCGGCTACTGCACGCCGACTCGCTGGGGGCCGGACCCGTTCTCCTGTAGCATGACGCGCACCGAGGCGACCCAGTGCGACCCCTCCGTCAACGATGTCGCCTCGCTCCTCCTCTCGGGCGCGCCCTACAACGTCATTCAGTGCGGCCGGCAACAGTTCCGTTTCTATTGGGCGTCCGATTACCTCTGGATGCTCGCGGGCGATACCGCGCTCCTCCACTCCTAACGGGAATTCCTCCATGCGTCGCTTCCTCTTTCTGTTCACCTGCGTCCTCGCTGCCGCGTGCTCGGCGGCCGACGCATCCACGGTCGCCACCGCGACGCTCGCGCCGGCGGCAACGTCCGCCGATAGTTGTGCGTTCAGCCTCACCTGGTCGTTAGTCAAGGCGAACGCGTCGGGCGCGCCGACCGGATACCTCGTCAAGTTCACGACGCCGTCGGCGACGTTGGCGACGGACACCGCGAGCGCACCGCCTGTGCGCGTGGCACTCCTCCGCCCGGCCGCGCCGGACTCCGTCATCGTCACGGGTTCCGTGGCGGCGATGCGCGGCACGCTCGTCTTTGCCGCCTCGTCGGCGAGCGCCGTGTGCCGGAGCAATGCCATGCCGCTGCCCGCGCCCGACTCGGTGCGGATCGACACCACGACGCTGGTGAGCGCCTTCATTCGGCCCGACTCAACGACGCTCCCCGCTGGCGATTCAGTTCTGCTCACCGTGTACGTCGTGACAGCCGGCGGCGACACGATGCCGAGTACAAAGACGGTCGCCTGGACCTCGAGCAATCCGGCGTCGTGGGTGGTCCGGCCAGCCGCCGGCGCCACCGCGTGGGCGGTGAACGTGACGAGCGGCGCGACCGGTGGCGGCGGCCAGACCCTCCGGCTCGCCTTCCGGTGAGCTTCGACCTTCGCCGCCGCGCGCATCAGCGCCGACCGAGACGGTCAGCGCCTAACGCGCCGTGCGCCCGGTGCGGCAAGCGGCCGTGGGTGGCGAAGCAACTCTGTATCTCCTGCTACGTCTCTGTGAAGCGTCAGGCGAATCCCGCGTACGGTCGCGGCCACATGCGCAATCCGGGCCGCGGCAAAGGAAATTGGGGCGCCCGGCCACGCCCCGCGCGGTTCGCGGTCTGCCATCCGCGCGAGACGTACGAGGGTCGCGGGCTCTGCGAACGCTGCTACCGCTGGGCGTTATACCGCGTCCGCCAGCTTGGCTGGGCGTGGCCGAACGCGGTCGAGGAAGCCATGAGACGAGCGAGCGGGCGTACCACGACCACAGGAGTCCTTCGTGTTGCCTGACATCATAGCTTTGCGCCGCCGGGATCTGATCCGCGCCGCGCTCCTCGTCCCCGGCCTTGCGCTCGCCCTCCATGCGCAGCAGGCCACCATCGCCGCATCGACTGGCGGCCTCACCGGCACGGCGACGGTCACCGTCGCGGGCGCCGTCGCCTCGAGCGCCCTCCACCGGCCGTGGATGGTCTACAGTTACACGGATTTCTACTCCCCATATCACGCTTCGGACACGCTCGGACTCAGGTTGCTCGGCGAGCGCGTCGATCGCCTGACGAACGGCGACCCTGCGAAGTGGCGCGTGTTAGACCCCAGCGTCGAGCAGTACCAGTATCGCCTCTTTCACGTCACACTCATCACGGGCAGCGACACGCTCGGCGTGTCCGGCGTCGGCACGCTTGACGCCTGGCTCACCGCGCACGGCTACCCGATCGAGTCGGCCTTCCTGCACATGAAGGACTCGACGATCACGAAGGCGCACCGGCTGACCTACTTCATGAAGGCCAGCGGCGGGGACAGCGCGTCCGCGCTCAACCCAGCTGATCCCGGCGTACGTGCGTGGCAGCTCTCCGTCCTGATGGACCTCAAGGCGAAGGGCTATGCGGGCGTTTTTTACGACGTGTTCTCGCGGGCGGACATGGCGAGGTTCTTCACGAGCGCCGAGGGCGACTCGCTGTGGTATCGCGGCGCGCTCACCGACGCACTCGTCACGGAGCGCGCCGCCTCCGGCGAACGCGTCACGATCAACATCGGCAGTTACAGGACCGCGTTCGACTCGATCACCGTCATGGCTGCCGGTGGCGCGCACCTCGAACTCACGAACTACCCGCTGAGCTACAACTACACGACCAACTTCAACTGGTGGGGCTGGATCGACCACCTCGTTGCTGGTGGCGCGACGCGGATCGAATTCGTGAGCAACCTCGCGTGGTACGACAAGCTGCCGCAGGACAAGACGGCGCCGCACGTGGTCGTCGATAGCGCGACGGGGGACACGGTGCGGCGCGTGGACACGCTACACGTCGGGCTCGGCCCCGGTAACGATCTGTCGCCGATGGCGCACGAGAAGATGGCCGAATACGTCTCGTACCTCATGGCGAAGGACACGGGCGACGTGCTCAGTTTCGCGCCGGATAACTACTGGGCGCAGTCGCCGGCCACGCACTGGCTCGCTGCGTGGGACACCGACATCGGGCGGCCGACGAGCGCGAGGCGCGAGATCACGAGCGGCACCGACGTGGCCGGACAACGCTATCAGATCTGGACGCGTCCCTTCCAGCACGCCGAGCTCGTGATGCGCGTCAACGCGTACCCGACCGTGCCGACCAACTTCAACGACTCCACTGCGATCACCGTGCCTCTCCCCGTCGCCGGGCGGCTTCTCCGCTCGGACGGCACGATGGCACCGACCGCCTCGTCCGTCCGGCTCTTGGCGGGCGAAGGCGTTGTAGTCCTCACTCCCTAACGAGGGTTCTTCCAATGCCTTCCTGGCTGCTCAGCGTCCTCCCCGCGATCGCCGCGATCCTAGTGCCGATTATCTCGGTGCCGATCAACAAGGTGATTCTCAACCTCACGACAGCGATCGACGCCTTGCCCGCGTGGGCCAAGCAGGTCGTGGTCGGGATCGTCACCACCCTGCTCACGCTGGCGGCGCAGCACGTCCCCGGTGTCCCGACAAGCCTTCAGGGCTTCGATGTGACAGCGATCGGCGCACTGCTCAACACCGGCATCGCCTTCCTGCTGCATCTGGCGCAGTCGAAGCCGGCGGCAGCGCCCGCAGCGCCGGCGGCGCCTGTCGCGAACGTCGCGGCGGCCGCGAAGAAGTAAATGCACAATGCCGGACCCCGAGGAAGAGCCCGCGTGGCTTCCTGACCCGCCTGCCTCGTTCGTCGGCGACGACGACGAGGCGTGGCGCGGGGATCTGCACCCGCACGTGCCGCCCGTATTCGAGACGCCCGAGTGGCGCATGTGGCGCGACCGGCTAGACGACGAGGGCGGCGACACGCCCACCGCGGCGCCCGACGAGGAGTGCTGAGTGCTCGCCACGCTGAAGGAGATCCTCGCGGCCGTTGGGCTCGCGGTGCTCGCGTTCGGGTTGGGCTGGGCGATCGGCGAGCAGCACACGAAGACCGCCGACGTGGCCGCGTACGCGCCGATCAAAGCCGCGCGCGACTCGCTGGCCAAGATCGCACTAGCCTCTGACAGACAGCACGCCGAGGACGCGTCGGCGCTGGACTCGCTGCTGACGGCACTCGGACACCTGACCAACCGCGTCGACACCGTGCGCAAGACAGTGCCCGCCAAGCCCGACACCGTGCCGGTCACCGACTCGGCCGCGCTCGTCGCGGCGCGCGACTCGCTGGCGCAGCTCCGCGCCGTGTCGCAGCAGGTCGCGAACGCGTGCAGCGTGGTCCAACAGGACTGCGCACAGGTGCGCGCGCAACGCGACTCCCTGCTCCGCCTCACCGGGCCGGCCAAGCCAACGGCGCCGTCGGTGGCCGACACGTCCACGCGCCTAACGGCTGCGGTCGCGCTGCTCTATGATCCGGTTGCGAAGGTGCCAGCAGCGCGCGGTGGGGCCTTCTTCCGCATCGCCGGCGGCTGGTCGCTCGAGGCCGAGGCGATGGCGCGCGTCGCCCGCGGCGACAGCCTCCGCTTCTACGTCGGGGCCGTCAAGCAGTGGTCGATCTGGTAGCGCGATGTTGGCCGAATCGCCCGCGCCACCGCGCCAGCCGCATCTCCATCCAGGCTGGCAACGCGCCCTCGTTCGATCGGTGGAGCACCATCACGAGACACGGTAGGTAGAGCAGCGGCACGATGATCCGGAGCGAGATCGGGATCTGCGCCGCGAGCGGGAGGTGCATGCCGCCCACGTGCACCGAGATGCCGGCGACGTACCACCAGGCGTAGGCCGCCCACGAGAGCGCAACGAAGATCACCATCTCCGTGAGGCTCGCCGGAATGAGCGCGAGCGGCAGCGTTTCGTAGAGGATCGGCGTCTGCGGGATGCACGCCATCACGAGGAGCAGCCGCGCCTCGGGTCGTCGCCAGCGGAGTACGGCCAGCGCCAAGAGCGGACCCGCGCCATGTGCGATCGGGCTCGGCATGTGCGCCCCGCTCCCGCGTAGCGCCTCGCGCCACGCTCCCAGCCAGCCGGGATCGATCACGAACGCGAGCACGATGAAGAACACCGCGCCGATCGCCGCGCGCCAGCTCGGCCGATAGAGGAAGAGCGCCGCACCGATCGTGGGTTTGGCGACCAGCAGGAAGCCGAACGCCGGCACGAGCGCGGCACCGACCAATAGCGGCGACCACTGTGAGATCCCGACGGCGTAGATGAACGGCGCGCTCGCGAGCACGAGCAGCAGGTACGGTTTCCCGGACCGAACGACGCCGAACCAGAGGAGCGCGGCGCCGAGCCCGGCAAAGATGGCGGCGGCGATGCGCGGACCGAAGGGAACGAGCGGGACGCCAACGAGGATCCCCGGCAGCGGATAGAGCAGCGGGTAGCCCCACGGGAACGCGCGTCCGGGTCCCACGGCAGCGTAGGGATTGCCACCGGAGACGAGTGCGTGGGCGCCATACCAGATGATCGAAAAATCGTCCTGCGCGACCGGCATGGCGTGGCGGTAGACCGCCCATGCGCAGACGAGACCGAACCCAATCGCCAGCAGCGAGAGGCGGGTGACGAGTCGCCGATCGGGTATGTGTTCACCACATGACACTTGCGCTATTTGTTCCTAGGGGAAATGTTTTCCGCCCGGACAAAACAACCCCGCTCCGTTGGAACCACGCCGCCCGATGCCCATAACCTTCGGCCCGCAGCACAACGACCACTCGCCCGCTGCGCCGCGACCCACGGCCGGCACGCTCCTTC
>DATNAM010000168.1:0-4392 GCA_035572595.1 Gemmatimonadaceae bacterium | reverse complement strand
CCGGCGCGCGCACCGTAAATGGCCGACGCGGCCGCACCTTTCTGCACGTCGATCGACGCGATGTCGTCGGGATTGATGTCCGACGCGCGGTTCGACGCCGCTACACCACCGGTGTTCGCCTCGGTGGTCATGGTCGAGTTGTCGATCGGCACGCCGTCCACGATGAACAGCGGCTGCGCATCACCGGTGATCGTCTTGGGTCCGCGAATGCGGATGTACGACGACGCGCCCGGGTCGCCGGATTGCGATACGACTTCTACGTTAGGCGCCTTACCGGCCAACGCCGAGACGACGTTCGTCTCGTTGGACCGGGAGATCAACGTCGTGTCCACCGAGTTGACCGCCGTACCGAGGCGCTCGCGCGTGATGCTCGTGCCTTCACCGGTGACGATCACTTCACCGAGGCGCAGAGGGTTCGCGCCGAGCGTGAAGTTCTGCGTCAGGTTGCCGGCACTGAGTGTGATCTGAACAGACTGCGCCTTGAAGCCAATGAGCCGGGCGGTCAGCGTGGCCGTTTGGCCTTTGACGCGAGCCGAGGGAACGGCGAAGGTGTACTTCCCGTCCTGGTCGGTCAGGCTGCCGATGCTCATGCCTTCGAGGAAAACGCTAGCGGAATTGAGTGGGGCTCCCGCCTCACTCGTCACCCGCCCGCTGATCGTCGTGCTTTGTTGCGCCACTGCCAATGCTGGCAGCAACGCCGTCGCGCACGCGATCGCGATGGCACTCCGGACGAAACGTCCCATTCTTCCTCCTTGCCACCTCTTCCAAAAGGTGTGTCGACGAGAACATGGGAACTTGGCCGTCGCTGTGCATGTCACAGCGACGCTCGAACACTTTCAGATCTGCAGTGGTTCACCTCCGCGGCATCGTGGGGATCTCGTCCTGCGTGGACACCGGTCCGACAAAGCCAAAGGACGTGCGAGCGCGAGATGCAACGTCGCGAGCTCAAAGAGTCTGGAAGAGAAGCAAGGAGTGAGGTGACAGCAGGCGAAATCCTGGTGAGGGGATTTCATCGCCAAGTCGGCAGCGTGGGGAGTATACAGATATCTTCCGGATCGCGTCAAGGACTCGTCAGCACGAAGAGTAGGCGGCCCAACTGGAGCGCGGAAACTCTCGCCCTCAATGAATTGCAATCGCCCACAGGTTAGCACAACTTGTCGCAGCTGACGCCCTTACCCGCTCCGGCATCCGCCCATCCCAACCCGCGATTTCATGTCCGGCTTGCTACATCGTAGCGCCAGAGTCCGGTCCCAGTCCGGTGTCGCGGACCACCACCTCACTGCAAGCTCACGCCGGCTGCGCACCACGCGGATCGGAGCGATTTTGGTGGTGCTGATCGCGACGACCGTTCAACCAGCCTGGACCGCTGCGCTCGCCGCCCAAACGGGTGACGCGGCACCCACGCGCACACCGCGAACGAAAATCCTTACCATAGTAGGGGCCGTCTTGGGTGGGGTTGCTGGACTGGCGATCAGGGCCGGATCCGGCTCCAAAGGTGGTCACGGGTGTTTAGGCATCCCATGTGTCGCCCTCGGATCGACCGCTATCGGTGCTGGCATCGGGTTCGCCATCGGACACGAGTCCGACCGCGTGTACAACTCGCGGTATCGCGGGGTGGCGCCGCTCCGACTGTCGAGCGTGAACGCCGATCTCGCGGGAGATCCCATCGCGCTAGCGGCCGGCGATTCGCTCATCGCCGTCGGCGGGAGCGTCGGAGTCGAGCTGTTCAGTGCAACCGGCCCAGCGCAGGAGGCGTCACTCCGCGCTCGCGGACTCAACGGCATCATCGCCGTCGCGCTCGCGCCGCGGAGCGGGTGGTTGGCGGTTGGTTCGCCGGCGGGATTGTACATGTTTCCGCCAGGCGTGGGACCGGGCGCGCTCATTCGTTCGGGCGACGTCGCGGCCGTGGCCGGCGGCGCGAAGCATGTCTACGTAGCCGTCGACAATCGCATCGAGGTCGCGCCGCTTGCCGACGACACGTCCGGCACGTGGCCCGGCACCACCATGGCCTCACGAGTCCACGCGCTGGCGGTCGACTCCGCGAGATCGCTGCTCTGGGCGACCACCGACCGCAACCTGATTGCGTTCCGCACGGATGGCGACACGCTGGTGCGGGTCGGCGCGGCGCCGCTCGAGTCGGTGGGTCTCCGTCTCGCGGAGGGCGGCGACACCATCGCCGTTGCGTTAGGCGAACGCGGCGTGCAGTTATTCGACGTCAGCAACCCGGCGTCGCCGCGCGCGGTCGTATCGTGGACCATCGCCCACTTCGCCTACGACGTCGCCATCTCGAAGCAGCGACTGTTCGTCGCGGCGGGACCGGAAGGCGTCTACGTGCTCGATCTGAGCACGTCGCCGCTGCACACCATCGGTCTGGCGCGCGGGATGGGGTTCGCGACGGCGCTCGCGTCGCGTGGGGGCTATACGTACATTTTGGATCGGCGCAACGTCGTGTTGCGACGCGTCCTTTCCGATTTTTGAGGATCCATGATTTGGGTTCGATTGGCTGCGCTCGCCGCGGCGACTGCAGTGTGCGTGGCAGGCTGTGGTTCGACGGCGAGTGATCGCTCCGCTTCCGTAACGGCCTCGGCCGCGGTCGCGTCGAAACCGCCGCATGCTCCGGCGCCTGGCGACACCGCGCTCGAGCGCGCTGCGGATCACGCGCGCGTCCAGGGAAGCGCCAATGCTCCGCTCTGGGTAGTCGAGGTGAGCGACTTCCAGTGCCCGTTCTGCCGGCAATGGGAGGACGAGAGCTATCAGGCGATCAAGACCCAGTACGTCGATTCGGGGAAGATCCGCTTCGCGTACATCAATTTTCCATTGTCGATCCACCGGAATGCGTGGTCCGCCGCCGAAGCAGCGATGTGCGCCGCCGCGCAAGACAAGTTCTGGCCGATGCACGACTCGCTGTTCGCGACGCAGGGGCACTGGGAGAACGACGCCAATCCGCATGCGTATCTCGATTCGCTCGCCATGAAAGTTGGCGTGGCGCCGGACGCCTACACGAAGTGCATCGCGCAGCATCAGATGCGCGCGTTGATTCAGGCCGACATCGACCGAGCGACGGAATCAGGCGTGAACTCGACGCCGACGTTTCTCATCGGCACGGCCAAGATCGCCGGCGCGCAACCGTTAGACCAAATGCGGTCGGTGATCGACGCGCAGCTGGCCAAGGTCGGCGCGCGGTAGCGGACCTCGCCCGGGCCGGCGCGTCCCTGATGCTTCGTCCGGTCTATGCGGTCGCCGTCGGTGCGGCGCGCCTCGCGGCGAAAGTGGCCCCCGTTCGCGACGGGAAGTTCTGGCGTTCGCTCGGCGCGCGGAAGCACATCGAGGAACGCTACGCCGCATGGGGCGCCGCGCATCGCGACGCCAATCGTCCGCTGCTCTGGATGCACGCGCCATCGGTGGGCGAGGGGCTGCAGGCGCGGCCGGTGCTCGAGCAGTTGCGCGCGTCGCACCGCGATCTCCAGATCGCCTACACGCACTTTTCGCCGAGCGCGGAGCAGTTCGCGCATTCGTTAGGCGCGGACTTCGCCGACTATCTGCCGTTCGACTCGCCGGCCGACGCGCGCGCGGCGCTCGACGCGCTCACGCCCGACGCGTTGGTGTACAGCAAGCTCGATGTGTGGCCGGAGCTGACGCGCGAAGCCGCGCGCCGCGGCGTGCCGCTGGGGCTCATCAGCGCGACGATGGCGGCGCGCTCGGGCCGCCGCTCGCGGCTGGCGAAGATCCTGCTCGGCGACGCGTACGCACGGCTCGATGCGGTGGGCGCGATCGACCAGGAGGACGCGGCGCGCCTGGTTGCGTTAGGCGTGCGGCCCGCGGTGATCGAGGTGACGGGGGACACGCGCTACGACCAGGTGTGGGCGCGCGCCCAACGCGTGGAGCGCGGTGGCACTCTACTGGCGCCGCTCGAGAGCGACCGGCCGACGGTAGTGGCCGGGTCGACGTGGCCGGCGGACGAGGCCGTGCTCTTTCCGGCGTGGCGGGCGGTGCATCGGCAAGTCCCGCGGGCGCGGCTGGTCATTGCGCCGCACGAGCCGTCGCCGGCGCACCTGGCGTCGGTCGAGCGGTGGGCCGCCGGTGACCGGCTCGCGCTGGCCCGCCTGTCCGACGCGGCAGCCGCGACGGCCGACGTGATTCTCGTCGACCGGCTCGGTGTGTTAGGCGACCTCTACGCGCTGGCGTGGGCGGCGTTCGTGGGCGGCGGGTTTCACGAGGCCGGGCTGCACTCGGTGTTGGAGCCGGCGGCGTTCGGGGCGCCGGTGGCGTTCGGGCCGCGTTGGGAGCGGAGCCGCGACGCCGGGCTGCTGGCGCGGGCGGGGGGCGGCGTGTCCGTGCCTAACGCAACGGCGCTCGCGGGCGCGCTCATGGGATGGGTGCTGGCCGATGGGC
>DATNAM010000167.1:0-18438 GCA_035572595.1 Gemmatimonadaceae bacterium | reverse complement strand
CGTGATAGAGAATCGTGAACAGCCACGCCCGCGCGTTGGTGCCGAGCCGGTACTGCTCCCACCGTTCGAGCGCGCGCAGCACGGTTTCGGAGACGAGGTCTTCGGCCTCGTCGCGCGCATGCGACAACTTGAGCGCAAAGCTGAACAGGGCGTCGAGCTGCGAGAGCACTTCCGCCTCGAACAGGGCGCGTCGCTCACGCTGATCCGCCGGAACATTGTTTGGTTCGACTACCGGTGCCGTGGCCTCGGTAGGCCGAGTGCGCAGGGGCGCCAACTCCTCGCGCGGTAGATTCGTTTCTCTCGTCATCATCGGCCACTCTCCTTCCCAACCGACCGCTCCGTGCCCCCCACCAGTTCCGGACTGGCGAGCGGTGCCTCGCGCCGCTCGTCGACACGAACATGGGACATCACGAAACGCCTGAGCCCAGTCGCCACATCTTCGAGGACTGCCACGTCGCGTTTGACGCGCGACATGAACAGCGCTCCTTCCAGCGAGGCGACAATGAATCGCGCCAATCCTTCGGTATCGACATCATCGATCATCTGCGGACGTGCTTCCCAGAACAGCGCCTGCACCTGACCGGTCCATCGCTCGAACAGCGCGTCGACGTGCTTACGGAATCCTTCGTGCTGCTCGGCCATCTCGGTGGCGAGGGCGCCGCAGGGGCTCACGCCCTCACAGCAGCCGCGCTCGGCGTGGCTCTCCACGACCCAGTCGATGAACTCGTCTAACCGAGCCAGCGGCGGCAGCATAGGATCGCGCAACACCGCGAGACCGCTTTCGGCGAACACATCGAACTGGTAGAGCAGTACCGCGTAGCCGAGTTCTTCCTTCGACTTGAAGTAGTGATAGAAATGACCTTTGCCGCAGAGTCCAGCTTCGTGAATCACGTCCTCGACGGACGTTTGCTGGAAACCTTGGCGACCCATCACAGCCGTCGCGGCCTCCACGATTTGCATGCGGCGATCTTTCATGGCGACGTATGATAAGACCGACCGGTCCTAAATGCAATGGGCCAGTGATCCATGTTACAAGTCCTATGTTCCCAACGTGTTACATTATATTTGTCAAATCGGGAACACGATTTTTACCGTTTTCTGACCACCAAATGTGGACCAGACGGTCCACCATGGGCGAGACCCCCAGACCTCGTTATCTTCCCGCCCTCCTACCGCCTCCACCACCCGCCCGACGCTCCTCATGCCCCCAGTGAACGTCACGCGCACCTACCTGGAGCTCACCGAACCGGCGCTGCTCCGCGCAGCAGAAGTCGATCCGCAACTCCAGGTCGTGCGCGTCCATTCGTGCCCGCCCTCATTTTTTCGCTACCTGTACCGCGAAGTCGGGCGCAATCACCACTGGAAAGATCGCCTGGGTTGGACCGACGCCGAAATCGCGGCGTATCTCGCCACGCCCGGCGTGGCACTCTGGGTCGCCTGGCTCGACGGCGCCCCGGCGGGCTATTTCGAGCTCCGCCAAACCGAAACGGACGACACCGAAATCGTCTACTTCGGCTTGATCCCGGAGCGTACCGGTCACGGCTGGGGCAAGCAGCTGCTGACGCTCGCGGTCCGGCAGGCGTGGACCGACGGCGCGCGACGCGTCTGGCTCCACACCTGCACGCTCGACAGCCCGCACGCGATGCCTAACTATCAAGCCCGCGGGTTCGTCCCGTTCCGCGAAGAGCGCTACACCGCCGACCTCGACGACGCGCCGCGCTCCGCCTAACGGTGAATCAGCGCCGGCGCCGGCGACCCCGGGCCTGCCGGCGGTCCTTCGCCTGGCCGCGATGTTTATGGTGCAGGTCCCGTTCGCGTGCCTGCTCGGGCTCTCCGGGCGACCACGGCCGGTCGAGCAGCTCCTGCAGCTCGTCGAGACTCGACGCGCGCACTGCGCCCCGCTGCCCGCGCGTCACCACGAATCGCAGCGGTCGGTCGAGCTCCGGCAATTCCGCCGCCGTCAACGTGCGCGCGAGCTTCTCGGGCAGACGCAGCCGGATCACACCCACGCCGTCGTCATCGACGTCGTACTCGATCGGCACGTCGTAACCGCGGACGGACGCCGACGACGGCAGCGCCATCCACCGCGCGCGCTCGGCGGCCGGTACGATCGCGTCGGCGTCGATCCGCAAATCGGCGGAGCGAAACGCATCCATCGACCCGACCCCTCCCAGCCGGCTCTCGTACAACGCCACCAACTCGGCCATGCCTAACCGCGGCGTGAGCCCCCCCGACCGCCGGTACACCGACCGGATCTCATCGATCGCGTTCCGGTTCTGCCGCACCGCCGGATGCCTGGCCTCGCCCCGGGCCAGCGCTTCCGCGAGCACGCGCCGAGCGTCCGGCGCCATGGGCTCGGGAAACGTGTCGACGGGCTCCCGCTCGCGCCCCAGCTCGAACCCGTGATACCGCGTGCGCCTGGTGACGGAGAGTTCCGACCGCTTCCGCGCCGGATCGTACACCAGCTGGGCCTCGCCTAACGTCGCGTACCGGCGCACCAGGTCGAGCGAGATCTGCGTGCCCTCGATCGCCGCGCGCGGCGTACCGGTTCGATCCGCGAAATAGCGCAGCGTGCCGGCCACGGCACCCCACGTGCCGCACACACTACCCTTCGACACCCGCGCTTCCTCGCCCTCGGCCGTCTGCTCGCCGATCACGAGATCGAACGGCATGATCCGCGCAAGCAGATCGGCGAACCGGCCGTACACGGCATCGGTCGCCATCGTCATCCGTGACGGCAACGCGAGGCCGAGTGCGCGGTAGATGCTCGCCATGCCCAACGCTGCATCTTCGATGGCCTTCACCAGCGCGCCGCGCCGCTCGGCCCAGTCATCGATCGCCTCCCCGAACACGTGCCGGGGCAGTCCGTAGACTTCGCCCACCGAGCCGTGGCGCCGATACGCATCGGCGTAAAGATTGTACGCGGTGAGATGATCGCTGCCGGGCACGATCAGTCCCTCGAGCTCGCGCTCGTCGCGGGTCATGCGGTGCAGCGACTCGATCGATGCCGCCACCGCGATGTACGGGACGAGATCGTCGTCCGCGTGCACGAGCAGCTCGGCCCACGGACGCTCCACCGGCAGCGCCTCGACTGCTTTACCGTACGACGTGAGCCGGCCGCCATCGACGATGCCGCGCTCCTCGAGATGCGCGACAGCCGCCCGATACGCAATGCGGTCTAACGGAACGGGGAGATCGAGCTCGTCGGCCCGCACGCCCAGATCGGCGCACGTGAGCGCCACGCGCTCCGAGTCCCCCGCCAGTTGGAAATCCGGCTCCGTTGGGCGGAGCGCTTGGAACTCGATGTCGCGATCGCTGAGGATGAACACCCGGCCGCCTTCCACGCGTCCGTGGACGCGCCCGGCCATCTGCAGAATCTCGTTCGCGCCCAGGTGCACGCGCGTGAGCACGTTGCGCCCCTGCTCGATGAGGTTCGCGAATCGCGTGTCGTCGATGACCACCGTGTCGAGCCCTTTCACATTGAGCGCGCTCTGCCCCGCCGCCGTCATCGCCAGCAGATACGGCTTCCGCACGTCGCCGTCGAGAAACGGGCGGATCACGCGAATCGGTTCTCCGCCATGATAGAACGCCGCTTCGATGCGACCGGCGCGACGGTGCACCATGCCGGCCACATCTTCCACCGCGGCGCGCGTCGGCAGAAACACACCTACGCCGCGCCGCTCGCGCTGCGTCCGCGTGAGGAAGTGCTCGTCGAGGAACTCGAGCGGATGCCGGTTGAGCACCACCACCTTGGCGGCCTTCTCGGGATCGAAGGCGCGCGTCTCCAACACGGCCTCGGACTCCAGATACCGCTTGTAGAAGCTCGGGTCCACGGTCGCCGACAGCCAGATGAACCGGCAACCGGTGCGCTTGCCTAACGCAAGACACAGCTCGAGCTCGGCCGACGTCTGGTGGATCTCATCGACGATCAACGTGTCGCGCGCCAGGATGTCCCCATCCTGGAACCAGCGCCGAGCGATGCCGGTCGTGACGATGACCACATTCCAGGTTGGGGTTTCGGGCGTCGCCTCACGCTCGCGATTCACCACGCCCACCCGCAACGCGCCGCCGAGTATCGTTTCCGCCATCGAGCGAATAGCGAGGGTCTTTCCGGTGCCCGTGCCGGCGACGATCCCGAAGCCCTTCCCCGTGCTCGCGAGCTCGCGAATTTCCGCCCCGTGCTCTCGCTCCAGCAGCGTCTCGAAATGCAGCCCGATCGCGATCTCGATCGTCTCGCACGCCGCGCGCGTCGGTGCGATCACGATCACGCGGCCGGTCGGCGGCTCCGCCGCTACGAACGCGTCGTGATCCGGCGGCAAGCCATGTCCGATCGGTTGTCGAAATTGAGAAGCGTCGCGTGCCACGAGCGAAGCTTGTGGCGTGCGCGACGCCGAGGGAAGCTGTACCGTGCTAGTGAATTCTGATGCGGCCCATCGGCGGACCGTTCGGCTTGTGCGGCTTCACGACCGGTCGCGGAGGCATGCGCATCGGCGGATGCGCCACGTGCGTCGACGGCGGAGCATGGTCGGTCGTATTCGGCTCCGCCGGCTTCGGCTCGTTAGTCCGCGGCTCGTTGGTCTTCGGATCGCCCGCGCGCGGATCCGTCACACGAGGATCGGTGAGCCGAGGATCGGTGAGCCGAGGATCGGTGAGCCGAGGGTCGGTGAGGCGCGGATCGTTAGTCCGGACGTCGGCCGGCGGCACGTCCGCGGGCCGCGCTTCAGTTTGGCGCGAGGATGGCGTGCGCGAACGCACCTCGTCGCCGAAGATGACCCGCGCGTTGGACGGCCGGCGGCGAATCGCCGTCGGACAATCGGTAGGCGCTGGCTGACGCTCCGCCGGAACGCCGTCGATCCAGATACGGCACATCCCCGGCGGTGGCCGGTGCGCCACCGCGTTGCCATCGCCGCCCTTTCCTTGTGTCGGCGCCTGCGCCGCGGCAGGCGCGGCAACGGCTACGAGAAGGATCAAGGCGAGGCGAGTCATCGAACCTCCGAACCTGCGGGGTCTCACACTGTGCGGTGGCCTGCACGCGCAGTGCCATGATTCCCGCCGTTTCGACATGCTGTAAATTGGTGTGGCTTAGAGACTTGAGAATGTGCGACAGCTGTGTCTGATAACGTGTGTCCACGTCTCGGGACACGCCCGTCCGCACGGCGGGACTGGACTCTACCACGCGGAACGACCCAGAGAGGAGTGCGAAAACCTCCCGTGCCGACTAACCAGGCATCTATTTTCGCGATCCGCCGGTCGCACGCTCGATCAGCGCCTCCACTTCGCCCTGCTTCGCGTGCCGACCCAACTTCGACTTCTCGAATACTGGCGTCCCGTCTACCGTCACCTCAAAACGACCGCCACGCGACGGCTGCATCACCAACGTCGCGCTCGGAAACCTCTCTTTGAGCTCGGCCGCCAACCTGGTAGCCCTCGGCTCGTAGTTTCAAACCGTACAGTACTCGATTGTAATCGTCATGCGCTCCCCACAGGTAACCACCGCCACCGAAATTTTTCCGCCGGACGAACAGTATGCAAAGTGCGCACGGACACGCCAGCGCGCCCGCAATGCTTTGCACCGCCCCCCAATGATTTGCTCCTGCTCCAATCTCCCGTAGACGCTATCTCACACGCGTCGACTTCCGGGAGAGAGCATGCGCAACGCACATACCCTGTGGGAGCTGGTCGCTTCCATGGCTATCATCAGCACCGTCATCGCCGTCGCCGCTCCACCCATAGCACACGCACGCGATCGCGCAGCCGTCCACGCCGCCGTAGCCGCTCTCCGTGTCACACTCGCGTCGGCGCGCAATATCGCCCTCACCCGCGCCGCATCAGCCGTCGTCACCTTCGACTCGGCCCCGCCAGCTATTTCGGTGGTCGTGAATCGCGAGATTGTGCTGCGGCAATTGCTTACCGGGGATTTTCGCGCCCACCTGTCGGCAACCCGCGATACCATCCGCTTCGGCCCAACAGGTCGCGCGTTCGGCGCCTCCAACACCACCCTCATCCTGCGGGCAGGTTCGGCCGCCGATACGATTACCGTCTCGCGGGTCGGGCGTGTGCGATGAGCCCCGTCAGACTAGCTCAATCTGGCGCCCCGCGCTCCGCGCGATCACTCCCAATCGGAACGTCACCTCGGCTGCCATCGCCTCGCCCGAGGCGTTGGGCGCCAACGGGAAACTGGCCCACGCGAATGGAATGCTCGCGCGAGCAGACGCCGCTCGGCGCTCCGCGCGCCATATACCGTGCTCGTCACATTCGGACACGAGGTGGTCAAACAGACGAGACCACATCTCGTTGCCACGGAGCAACCCTAGCCGCGCGAGCATCTCGAGCCAGAACAACGTGCCCCCAAGGTCCGCGTCCGCAGAGCTCCGGTGCGGCAAGGGATCGCCTAACACAATCTGCGGCTCGGCGATCACCCGCTTCCCTACCATGCGCGCAGGCAGGGCGCGCGGCACCGGTTGAGCAAGGTGGGCATGCACGTGCGCCATGATGTCGTAGTTCTCGCTCCGGAACTGCGGCATGTACGCGAGCATCGCCAACACGTACACGGAAGGCGGCGCCGCCTCCGGCGCCAATACGTGCTGGTTGCCCGCACGCACAAACGGGTGCTCCGCCAACGGCGACGACAGATACGCATCCATTCGCTGCACAATGCGCCGCGCCGCGCCGCGAAGCCGCGGATCTCCCTCGTACCCGGCCTGCGCCAACGCAGCAGCCGCCGCCTCACGCAGAACCGAGCGCGCATGCCGAACCGAATCGATGTCAGCCGCACCGCCGCGCGGCGCCAACTCGTACGCGTACGCAGCCTCATCATCCTCGGCCAACAAGCGAAACAGCGTGCGGCGAGCGCGTACCAGCGGCGGCGACTCGCGATCCCAACCATACTCCACCATTCGCCTAACGGCTGGAATGGTCCCTACGCCATCGAATCCGGCGGCCCTCGCGCTCGGAATGGTCAGCATCGCGCCGTTCCACGTACCATCAGCGCGTTGACCCAATGCCAACGCCAACGCCGGCGCATAGGAGTAGGGGAGGCTCGCCATCGAGGACGACAAGCCGGCCAGCCGAGCGACCTCGGTGCTGGCGCGATACTGTATCGGAGATATCGCCTTACTGAGAAGCCAGGATAGCGGAAAAGCTATTGGTTGAGCGGGCAGAAGAGGAACTGGCGCCGGCACACCCGGCATTGTCGGAACTGTCACGGCGCCCTCGTCGATGCGGTAAGTCGTTGATTGACAACGCAATGAAGGGCAGTACCACGACGCCCGGCCGTCGGGCCTCTACGATATCAGATTTCTGCCGCCGCGCCAGAGGGCATAACCGCGCACCTCAACCGACATGAACCCACCGCGATGTGTTCAGCCACCCGGTTGTCAACGATCACCCCGCTTCGCGTGACAAAATGGAAGGCCCCTTAACAACGCCCGAGCGAGCACGTCCACCATTTCGAAGCACTGGACGTGCGGCTGCACGCCAATACCTGGACGGGAGGCACCATGTTGAGCTTACGATTAGCGGCGCTCGGCGCCGCGATGGCCTTTGGTTTTGCGACCACCGTTTCTGCCCAAGCCGCGGTTCCCCCGGTCGGACAGGAGGTGCGTCACGACACACGCGATATACGATCGGATCGTCGCGACATTCGTTCGAACTCGCGCGACATCCGTAACGACCGGCGCGATTTCAGGAGTGACCGTCGCAGCCTGGTGCAAGACCGGCGAGCCGTCCGTCGCGACCGTCGCCATGGGAATCGCGTGGGGCTGCGCTCGGACCGGCGCCACTTCCGTCAGGACGCTCGGCGCACCCGACGCGACCATCGCGCCCTCGCGCGCAATCGCCTCGACCGCCGTCGCGACGCTCGAGGACTTCGCTCGGATCGGCGTGATCGCCGGCAGGACTTGCGCGTTGCACACCGCCACTAGCCTCGAGTTTGATGACACCGCGGCCGATCGATGAGATCGGCCGCGGTCGTTTTTGGCCCTCGGCGCCAACGGGCGGGTCCAGCCCACGGTTCAGAATTGGCTTGTGGACCGGTACTCGAACGGTCATCTTGACGGGCAAGACCCTCTCAGCGCCGGAGCATGATCGAGAGCCTGCTAACACGACCGGTCCACAAGGTGCCCGATCGCGTCCGCTTTGACGGACGCGTCTTGTTCCTGACCGAGTCTCCCGAACTGCTTAAACGCCAACTGGCTGGTGAGGATCTCCCGTTCGATCCGCACGCGCCGGTGGGTTCGCCATCGCACCCCAAGCTGCGCGACAACATCTCGACCGACGAGATCACGCCCGCGTACATCTGCTACTACTTCGACGAGACGCTCGGCGACTTCCCGTATCTGGGGCTCAAGGCCGGCGATGAATTTCCAATCGTGCGCGGTTCCGTTCGAGCGGGGCACTTCGTAGCGGCAGTGTCGGGCAAGCGGCGAGGGAAAGGCTCGTCGCGCGAGCAGTCGCCGTACGCCGAGCTCGTAGCGGGCATCCGACTCGTCATCGCCGAGAACATCGAGCGGATTTACCGGGAAAACTGCCAGAACCTCGGCGTGTTCACGTCAACCGACTTCGATCTCATCGAGCGCGTCCGCCGCGGCGAGGAAATTCCGCTCACGGAATTCACGAAGGACGAAGGCGGCATCTCGCGCGGCATCATCGAGTACGGTGGACTGTTCAACTACAACCTGGCGCGCCTGCAGGGGAAAGTCTCCGTCCCCAAAGTGAACACGCCGCGCCGCCCCATGACGATCGCCGAGAAAATCTTCGCGCGGCACTGGGTTGCCGACCCGGCTACCGGCGCCATCGGCGTGCCGGCCGTGAAGCCCGGTGACCAGGGGTTTGTCCGCACCGACATCCGGTTCAGCCACGAATACGTGACGCCGATGGCGGCCATCTTCTTCGATCAGCTGGTTGGGCCTAACGAGCCGGTGAACGATCCGGGGTCGGTGTTCTTCTTCCGCGATCATCTCACGTTCCTGGATCAGGTGATGCGGCCCGAGCACGTGCAGATGGGGCTGCTCGATGTCGCCAATCAGCTCGAGACCAAGCAGCGCGAGTTCGCGGTGGCCAAGGGAATCAAGCTGTACGGCCAGTTGGACCATCGGCTGAACCTGCACGGCGCGCTCGCGGCGGCCGGCTCCGAGGCGATTTGTCACTCGAAGATTCTCGAAGCGCACGCGGAGCCCGGTCAGGTGATTATCGGGTCCGACTCGCATACGCCGCACGCCGGCGCCGTGGGGTGCATCGCGTTCGGAGTCGGCACCACCGCAATCTTCAATTCCTGGATCACGAACGACGTGCGCGTCGAAGTGCCCCCGTCGTTCAAAGTGGTGGTGCGCGGACAGAAGCCGCCTAACATCACGGCCAAGGATTTCATGCTCGAGATCCTGCGCCACCCGTACATCAAGAATGGCGAAGCCATCGGCCAGATCATCGAGTACGCGGGCGAGGCCGTGGAATCGCTCTCGGTGGACGAGCGCGCCACCATGACCAACATGGCAGCCGAAGTCGGCGCGTTCACGGGGATCATCGCGCCGGACGACCGGACGGTGGCGTATCTCGTCGCCCAACGCGGCATGACGGCGGCGGCCGCGCGGGCGCTGTGCAACGGACTCACATCCGATCCGGACGCGTCGTACGTGAAGGTGATCGAGATTGACGCGTCGACCTTGCGGCCCATGCTCGCGTTGCCCGGCGATCCCGGGAACGGCCTGTACGTCGACGAGTTGCCGGGCGAGGTGCGCGTGGACATCGCGTACGCGGGTTCGTGCACCGCGGGCAAAAAGGAAGACATGGACATGTACGCGCGCGTGTTCGCGGAAGCGCTCGAGCGCGGAGAGCGCGTGGCCGATCACGTGCGGTGCTTCATTCAGTGCGGATCGCGCGAAGTGTTCGAGTACTGCCAGGCGCGCGGCTACGACCGCATCTTCGCCGAGGTCGGTGCGACGTTCGTCGAGCCGTCGTGCGGGGCGTGCATCAATGCCGGGCCCGGCGTGTCGCGCACGAAAGACGAGGTGACCATCTCGGCGATCAATCGGAATTTTCCCGGACGGTCGGGGCCGGGGCAGCTGTACCTGGCGTCGCCGTACACGGTCGCCGCGTCGGCGATCGCCGGCCGGATCGTCGAGTGGACGACGGGCCCGGGCGAGCGTGACGCGGCGAACACCGATGCGCTCGTCCACGCCTAACGCCGCGCTCGCGGAAACGCCCCGCCCGGCGGGACGTTGCATGCCCGCAGCACCGCCGCCCCCGGGGCGCCGGCGATGATCTCGCATGCGGGGTGAGTTCGTCGATGTCGGAGGCGCGCGCCTCTACTACTACGCCAGCGGCACGAGGGGCGCGGGCGAGCCGGTCGTCCTCATCCACGGATTCCCGACGTCGTCGCACTTGTGGCGCGACGTCGCGCCGCTCATCCCCGAAGGCCACCGCGTGGTGGTGCTCGACCTCCTCGGCTACGGCCGCAGCGACCCGCCTAACGGACGCGACCTCTCCATCAAGGGGCACGCCGAGCGGGTGATCGGGCTGTTGGACGCACTGCGAATTTCGTACGCGTCGATCGTTGGGCACGACCTGGGCGGCGGCATCGCGCAGTATCTGGCGGTGCGGCACCCGACGCGCGTCGCGCGCCTCGCGCTCATCGATTCGGTGGCCTTCGATGATTGGCCCACACGGCAGCTCAAGCTGGCGCGCACCACGCTCCCCCTGACGCGCTTCCTGCCGGCCACCTGGATTCTCTCGATTCTGCGATCGGAGCTCGAGCGCGGCTACGCCCACGAGGACAACGGCGCGCGATCGATCGACATCTACGTGCGCCCGTTCTGCCTCCCGGCGGGCCGCGACGTGCTGGTGTCGCATCTCGAAGCGTTGGATGCGGAGGAGACGATAGCGCTACAGCCGCGGCTCAAGGACATCGTGGCGCCGACGGCGATCGTGTCGGGCGCCCACGATCCGTTCCTGCCGCCTGCGCTGGCGAAGCGCCTGCACGCGACGATCCCCGGCGCATCGCTCGACATCATCGCCGACGTCCGGCACTTCACGCCCGAAGAAGCGCCGGAAACCATCGGGACGATCCTGGCGAGCTGGCTGCAGCGTTAGGCGTGTGCGAGCGGCGGTTCGCGCGCCGGTCAGAGCTTCCGAACTTCGTCGGCCGCGTCCAGCACGTGGCCGATGTCGCGCGACAACGCGCGCGCTTCGACGGTGGCGCTGTTGACCTCGCCCATCGCCGACTGCACGCCCGACGCGCGCAGTTTGAGCAAGTCGAGCTTGAGGTTCTCGAGCGCGATGCCGACGCTCTCCAGCTGACCGGCCAGGCGCTCGCGCCGCGTGGTGAGCTGCACGAGCGACGCATGCTGGCGCTCGAGCATCGCAAGGCGCCGCTCGTGTTCAGTGCTTCCATCCGGCTCTTTTTTCACCGCGGCGATGCGCTGCTCGAGCTGCGCCACGGCTTCGGGCGACAGGTCGCGATCGAGGTGGTGCAGCATCTGCGCGATGGACGCTCCGCGCTGCGCGAGACCGTCGACCGTCGGTGCGACATCGGGAATGAGATCGCGATCCGCTTTGCCCAGCGAGTCGATGATCGCCAGGATCGTGGCGCGGTCGGCGGCCACACGCCTAACGGTCGCGCCGTAGGGGCCGGCCAGCACGTCCGCCGGCGCGAGCTTGGCGGCGTCGAGCTCGGCTTGCGACGGTCCGGGTAGCGCCGGCACGCCGGCGCCGGCGCCGACCGAGCGCACGGCGTCGGGGTCGGGTTTCTTGAAGATGCGTTTCCAGGTGACGCCTTCCGCCCACAGGCCGCTCCACTGTTTCATCACCGACGCGCCCATGGCCAGCGCGGCGAACAAGAACCACGGGAACTCGGGCGACGTGAGCATGTTGATGCCGGCCAGCATTCCGATCACGATGCCCGTGCTGGCGAGGTTGCGGCGGAATACGGTGATGCGCTCGTCCAGGGGGCGCGAGCGCCAACGGTCTTCGCGCGACGCGCGGCGCATGTCGCGGACGGCCATCGCCTGCGCGGCGTACTGGAGCGCCTCGGCGCGGCCGGGCGCCACCAGCACGCCGGGCGCCGCGATGGGCGGCGGCCTAACGGGAGCCGGCGCGGCGATCGGCTGCGGCGCGACGCGCGGCTGGTCGGCCGGCGGCGGCCACGCTCCCCCGGGCGGCACGATGCGCGGCGGCGCCGAGGCGGGCGTGTGCTGCCAGGGCACGCGCGGCGCTTCTTCGCGCAAGATCGCGTCGCGAAAGACCGTGGCCGTGGGCCAGCGGTCCTCGGGGCGTTTGACTAACGCACGGGCGATGGCGCCGTCGAGCGCCGGCGGCACGTCGGGACGCAGCGACCGCATCGGCCGCGGCGTCTCGCTGATGTGCTTCATCATCATCGCCGGCGTGTTCCCCGCCTGGAACGGCAGCACGCCCGTCAGCGCCTGATAGGCGACCACGCCCAACGAGTAGATGTCGCTCCGGCCGTCCACGTCGCGCTCGCCTAACGCCTGCTCGGGCGACATGTAGGCCGGCGTCCCGACGGCGATGCCGGTGACCGTGAGGCGCGAATCGGCTTCCACGGCGCGCGCGATCCCGAAGTCGGTGACCATGGGACGTCCAGTCTCGCGCTCGATGAGTATGTTGTCGGGTTTCACGTCACGGTGCACGACGCCGTGCGCGTGTGCAAACGCCAGTGCGCCGGCCACCTCCGCGAGAATGCGCCGGGCTTCGGGCACGGGCAGCGGACCGCGCGCGATGCGCTGCGCCAGACTGTCGCCTTCGACCAGTCCCATCACGAAGAACACGATCCCATCGCGCTCGTCGACGGAATAGATGGGCACGATGTTGGGATGGCTGAGCTGCGCCGCCGTCTGCGCCTCGCGCAAAAAACGCCGGCGCACATCTTCGCGAAACGCCAGCTCGGGCGGGAGGACTTTGATCGCGACGGCGCGTTTGAGACGCACATCCGTGGCACGGTAGACCACCGCCATCCCGCCACGGCCGATTTCGGCGTCCACCAGATACGCATCGCCGACCGCCGCGGTCACGCGATCGCGCATGGGATCCGTCACACGCTACCGCGCTCCGCGCGTCGCGCCCCGGCTGCCCGCGGCCCGCCGCGCCTCATCCACGCCGCCCACGGCGGCATCGACTTCATCGGCCAGCGACCGCGCGCGCTCCGTGAGCACCGTGATGTGTTGACTAACGCTGGCCACGCCGCCCGCGCGCAAGCGCAGCACGTCCACGCGCATGCTCTGCAGCGCCAGCGCGCAGCTCTCGAGCTTGCCCCACGTCTCGCTCCGGCGCCGGCTGGCATCGGCCACCGCGCGGCGGTCGCGCTTGAGCCGCGCCAGCCGGCGCACGCGCTCTTCGCTCGCCGTGTAGTCGAGCGGGTTCGCCTGCGCCTCGAGCATGGCGATCTCGCGTTCGATGCGCTCGGAATCGTCGGGCCGCGCGATGCGTTCGAGGTCAACTACCGCCAGCGCCAGCGACTGCACGCGGTTGTACAACGCCTCGGCCGCCGGAATGACGCCGTCGACCAGATTCTGATCCGATTGCGGCAGCGACATGACCAACCGCATGATCTCGCCGCGATCGATCTCCGCCCGGCGTACGGTGTCCGTGTAGCGCCCGAAGTCCGCCGTCGGCACGCCGCGCGGCGTGCTCGGCGCCGGCAGGGCCGAGCGCGCGGCCTGCTCGCGCAGCCGCAGCTCATCGCGCTTACGCTTGTTGAACACCGACTGCGCCTGCTCCACCGTCTCCGACGCGACGTCGACCAAGCGGCGGTCGCGCGGCTGCCGGAACACGTCGCGCCAATCGTACCCCGCCGACCAGAGGCGCGAATATTTGGCGGCCATGTACATGCTCCACACGACCGTGAAAAACAGAAACCCCGAGTCCCAGAAGATCGACGCGATCACGATGACGAGGTTGACCGTGAAGTACTTCAAGAACTTGGAGCGGAACTGCTGCACCTCGGGCGCCGACCACCGCGCGATGTCATCGGCGGTCGGCGTGGTATGATGCACTTGGTTAGGCATCATGCCCATGCCGGCGCCGTACGGCGTCGGGTACTGCGCCACCGGCAGCGGGGACTGCGGCGGCGGTCCCCACGCCGGTTGCGGCGACGTGACCTGCGCCGTGCGCTCGGGCATCTGGCTCATGTCGCCCGCCATCGCGGCCTCGAACGCCGCCGCGCTCGGGAATCGCTGCGATGGCTCCTTCTCGAGCAGCGCCATGATCGCGGCCGAGAGATCGGGCGGCACATCGGACCGCACCTGGTCCAACGACGCCGGCCGCTCCGAGATGTGCTTCATCAGCATCGCGGCCGTGCTCGACGCCTGGAACGGCAGCTGCCCCGCCAGCATCTGATAGCCCACGATGCCTAACGAATAGAGGTCGCTGCGCCCGTCGATCTCGCGGTCGCCCGCGGCCTGCTCCGGCGACATGTAGGCCGGCGTGCCGATGGCCACACCGGTCGCCGTGAGCCGCGAGTCCGCGCCTTCCTGAATCGCGCGCGCGATACCGAAATCCGTGACCATCGCGCGGCCGTCTTCGCCTAACAGAATGTTGTCCGGCTTGATGTCGCGATGGATCACGCCGCGCGCATGCGCGTACTCGAGCGCGTCGGCCACCTCGCTCAGAATGCGCCGCGCGTCCTCGACGGACAACGGCCCGCGCTCGACCAACCGTTTGGCCAGCGTGTCGCCGTCGACGCACGCCATCACGAAGAACACCAGACCTTCGCGCTCGTCGACGCTGTAGATCGGAACGATGTTGGGATGGTTGAGCTGCGCCGCCGTCTCGGCCTCGCGCAAAAAGCGCGACTTGATCTCCCCGCGAAAGGCCAGCTCTGGCGGCAGCACCTTGATCGCCACCATCCGCTTGAGCCGGCGGTCCTTGGCGCGGTACACGATGCCCATGCCCCCACGCCCGAGCTCGCGATCCAGCTCGTAGTTAGCCGCCAACGCGCGCTCGACGAGCGCGTGGAGTTCGGCGTCAGCAGAAAGTGCGGTCGGATCGGGCACTAAAAGGGTCTCTGGGGGAATACAAGATGCTTAGTGTACCATGCCCGGCACTGTCTGAAAAGACGACCCGGCCGAGCTGGCAGTTGCACTACGTCAAAGCGACGGGAGGAAGTTGCAATTCCTGCCCGCGTGGCGTACCTCATGCCGGTGCGTGAGGCGAGGAACCGGCAGTCCCGCGACTCGATTCACGCTCTAGACAGCAATCCCGAGACAATCAAGACATGGCACAGCGACAGACACTCCCAGTTCTTCCTCTTCGGGGGACGGTGATTTTTCCCGGTCTCACTCAGCCCATCGCGGCTGGGCGCCCGGGCACTTTGCGCGCGATCGAAGCCGCACTCAAGGCCGACCGGCTGGTGTTTGCGGTAGCGCAGCGAGACAACACGGACGAGCCCTCACCCGAGATCTTGTACTCCATGGGTGTGATTGCGCGCATCGGTCAAGTGCAGCGCGGGTTGGGCGGCGTGCAATTGCTCCTGCAAGGCGAGCAGCGCGCGACTGCATTGCAATACACCACTACTGACAACTATCTCGCCGCGGTCGCAATGCCTGTGGACGAGATGAATCCGCTGGATGAGCACGATCCGGCGTTCGAGGCCCTGCACAAGGAAGCCCGCGAGCGGGCGGCCGAGCTCGGCGAGAAACGCGGACTGCCGGAAGAGGTCGTCCATCAGGTGCTCGATTCCGTAACCGAGTCCGGCAAGTTCGCGGATCTCGTCGCGGGCTACATCGATCTCTCGGTCCCGGAGAAGCAGGGGCTGCTGGAGACGTTGAGCGTCGAAGAGCGGCTGCGCCGCGTGCTGGTGCACGTGCAGCGCCAGATCGGTCTGCTCGAGGCGCAGGAAGAGATCAAGTCGCAGGTGCAGGAGGAGTTGGGCCAGCGGCAGCGCGAGATGTATCTGCGCGAGCAAATGAAGGCGATTCAGAAGGAGTTGGGCGACGACGACCAGAGCCGCGAGATGGAAGAGCTTCGCGAGAAGCTTTCCAAGCTCGAGCTGCCCAAAACAGCGCGACAGGAAGTGGAGCGCGAGTTGGGCCGGTTGGAGCGGTCGGGACGCGAGTCGATGGAAGCGCAGGTGATTCGAACGTACCTCGAGTGGATCGCCGAGCTCCCGTGGAACACGCGCTCGGACGACAATCTCGATCTCAAGCATGCGGCCGAGGTGTTGGACGAGGATCACTACGGTCTTCCCGACGTGAAGGACCGCGTGTTGGAGTTCCTGGCCGTGCGTCAGTTGCGCGCGCAGGAATTAGCGGCCGAAGTCGAGAAGACGGGCGAGTTCCCGGCGGCCAAGATCAAGCCACCCCACGATGATGCGACGCCATCGCTCAACGCGAACGATGACGACGACAGGACGATCACCGACAAGCGCGAAGCGAAAGCCCGCGCGATGGCGAAAGGGCCGATCCTGTTGTTCGTCGGTCCGCCGGGCGTCGGCAAGACGAGCATCGCCAAGTCGATCGCCCGCTCGTTAGGCAGAGAATACGTCCGGGCGTCGTTGGGCGGCGCGCGCGACGAAGCGGACATCCGCGGCCATCGCCGGACGTACGTGGGCGCAATGCCGGGCCGGATCGTGCAAGGCATGAAGCAGGCGGGCACGAAAAACCCCGTGTTTCTGCTGGACGAGATCGACAAACTCGGCGTGTCGTTCCAGGGAGATCCGGCGAGCGCGCTGCTCGAGGTGCTCGACCCGGCGCAGAACGACACGTTCACCGATCACTATCTGAACGTGCCGTTCGATCTGAGCGAGGTGTTGTTCATCGCGACGGCGAACTTCATCCAGAACATTCCGGCGCCGCTGCTCGACCGGATGGAAGTGGTCGAGTTCTCCGGCTACACGGAGCGCGAGAAGGCGGAAATCGCGAAGAAGTATCTGATTCCGCGGCAGCTCGAGGAGTCGGGATTGTCCGAGAAGGGCGTGGTGTTTTCCGACGACGCGGTGATGAGCGTGGTGAGCAACTACACGCGCGAGAGCGGCGTGCGGCAATTGGAGCGTCAGGTGGGAGCGGTGGCGCGGAAGGTGGCGCGCAAGGTCGCATCGGGCGAGGAGATTCCGCACGAGCTCACGGCGACCGATGTGCGCGAGCTGTTGGGACGGCCCAAGGTCCATCCCGAGCACGCGGCGGAGGAGAACGAGGTGGGCGTCGCCACGGGCATGTACTACACGCCGGCGGGCGGCGACATCATGTTCGTCGAGGCAGCGGTGCGCCGCTTGTACGGGGCGCCGTCACCCGACAACCTCACGCCGGCCGGTCCGTTAGGAACGGTGTCGCTCATTCTCACCGGCCAGTTGGGCGACGTGATGAAGGAGTCGGCGCGGGCGGCGCTCACGTATGCGGCGACGCATGCGCGGAGCCTCAAGATCGCCGAGGATGGATTGGGCAGCATCGAGGCGCACATTCACGTGCCGGCGGGCGCCATCCCGAAGGATGGTCCGTCGGCGGGCGTCACGATGTCGACGGCGCTCGTGTCGGCGTTGTCCGGCGTGCCGGTGCGGCGCGACGTGGCGATGACGGGCGAGATCACGCTGCGCGGACGGGTGCTGCCGATCGGCGGTCTCAAGGAGAAGGTGCTCGGCGCGCATCGGGCGGGCATCACGACCATCGTGCTGCCGAAGGACAACGAGGCCGATTTGCAGGACATCCCGGAGGAAGTGCGGAAGGTGCTCACCTTCCATCCGGTGACGACGTTGGACGAGGTGTTTGCGATCGCGTTGGCGCCTAACGGCGCCGACGCGACCGCGCGTCCGGCGGTCGAAGAAGAGGAAGAGCCGGCGGGCGCGCGCTGACGCGCCGTTGGATCGCCGGACGCCCCGCCTTACGGGATGAGGCGCTTGGGCTCGGCGGGCGCGGCGTTAGCCGCGTCATCGTGCGTGTCGCGCACCACAGGCGCCTGCACCACCGGGTCGTCGTGACCAGCCAGGTTGCGCTTGAAGTCCCGGATTCCCTTGCCTAACGTAGCGCCCAGCTCCGGCAGCCGCCGCGGTCCGAAGAAGATGACCACGACGCCAAGGATGATGAGCAGCTTGTCGATCCCGATCTCGCCCACGTGACCTCCGGGTTACTGCAGCCCGATCGGACCCCACGACCACAACGCCCACGCCGCTTGAGCCGGCGCGCCGGGCTGCGTGCCATCCATGAAGTATTCAGTGTAGCGCTGATCGGCGGGAGTACTGTCGGTTGCCGCCTGTCCGCCTGAGCGGTCGAGCTCGGCGGTCGCGATGCCGGCCGGGATGTCGTCCCAGGTGCCCGCCGGTTGATTGCCGGCGTAATACTTGGCGATCATGTCGCCCCAGATGGGAGCGGCGAGCGTGCCGCCGGCCGCGCCCGGCACGATCGGCTGCGGCGTATCGAAACCCAACCACACACCGGCGACGATGTCGGGCGTCATGCCGACGAACCAGACGTCGGTGTTGTCGTTGGTCGTGCCGGTTTTTCC
>DATNAM010000166.1:0-3290 GCA_035572595.1 Gemmatimonadaceae bacterium | reverse complement strand
CGCCGAAGAAAAGCGCCGCGGCATCACCATCGACCTCGGTTTCGCGCCCCTCGACCTCGGCGCCGACGGCGTGTTAGGCGTGGTGGATGTGCCCGGTCACGAAGCGTTCGTGCGCAACATGCTCGCGGGCGCCACCGGGGTCGATCTCGTGTTGCTCGTGATCGCCGCCGACGAAGGCGTGATGCCGCAAACGCGCGAGCACCTCGCCATCCTCGACATCCTGGGCGTCAAAGGCGGCGTCATCGCGCTCACCAAGTGCGACCTCGTCGACGACGACTGGCTCGCGCTCGTCCGTGACGACGTGCGATCGTTAGTCGTGGGCTCGGCGCTCGAGCGCGCGCCGATGGTGCCGACGTCGGTAGTCTCCGGTCGCGGACTGGAGGAGCTTCGCGCCGCGCTCGCGGGCGCCGTACGCGCGATCCCGGCGCGCGACGCCGAGGACATCTTCCGGCTGCCCATCGATCGCGCCTTCAGCGTGCGCGGCACCGGGACCGTCGTCACCGGAACCGTGTGGAGCGGCCGCCTAACGCGAGACGCCGCGGTGCGCATCCTGCCGTCGGGCGCCCAGGCCCGCGTCCGAAACATCGAATCGCACGGCGCCGCGATGGGAGCGGCGCTTCCCGGCACCCGCGCCGCGATCGCGCTCGCGGGCGTGCAAGTCCACGAAGTGGGCCGCGGCAGTGTTCTCGTTGCCGATGACGCCTGGGTTGCGTCCACCGCGCTCCTCGCCGACGTCGCGCTCCTCACCGACGCGCCGCGCGCGCTCGGACCCCGCACGAGCGTGCGGTTCCATTTGGGCACCGTCGAAGTCGGCGCGCGCGTCGTCGCCTTAGGCGGCGCACTCGCGCCCGGCGGACGCAAGCATGCCCGCATCGTGCTCGACGCGCCCGTCGTCGCCCGCGCGGGCGATCGGTTCGTGCTCCGGAACGCGTCACCACTGGCGACGATCGGCGGCGGCGTGGTGGCCGACCCAGCGCCCGCACAGCGGCGCGCCCGGCCCTGGACGGTCGACGCGGCCACGCCGGGCCAACGCCTCGTTCAGGTGCTCGATCATGCCGGTCCGTTAGGCGTTGCCGTAGCGTCGCTCCCCGTGCGCGTCGGCGCTCGACCGGATCAGGCGTCCCTCCTCGCCGCGTCCGCCGACGGCGTGCGCCGAGTGGGCGAGGTCCTCTATGCCGCCACGGTGGTCGATGCACTGGAGCAGCGCTTCGCCGCGCTCGTCGACGGACACCATGCAGCGTTTCCGCTCGATCCCGGCGCACCGCTGCAGTCGATCCGCGCCCGCACGACGGCAAACCCGGGACTCGCCGACCTCATCGTTTCGACGCTCGTCCGTCAACACGCAGTGGATGTCGCGGGCGGCTTGGTGATGCGCCACGGCTGGACGCCCACGCTCGATGAACGCGCCCGCGCGACGCTCGACGGAATCGCGCGCACCTTGGAACAGGCCGATCGCGAGCCGCCATCGGTGGACGAACTCGAGCAACAGTTCGGACCCGACGCGGTGTCTGTCCTCAAAGTCCTCGAGCGACAGGGACGAGTGGTGCAGGTCGCGCCGGATCGGTACTACGACATCGGAGCGCTCGAGCGCCTCGAAGCGTTGCTGCGGTCGGCCATGGCGGACGGGCGCGAGAAATCGCCGTCCGAGCTGCGCGACGTCCTCGGTGTCTCGCGAAAATACCTCATCCCGCTCCTCGAGTACGCCGACCGAACGGGTCTCACGCAGCGTCGAGCGACGGGCCGCGTCATAGGTTCCCGCACTCAGAGCGGGCCGCGCGTAAGGGCAGAAGGAGAGGGGATTCGCCTTTCTTGACACTACCTTACGCTCGGCCTATGTTCGCCGGCGGTTCGCACGTTGGTACAACCACTGGCAGGAGTGTCCCCACAGGCTTTCTTTTTCGTCAGTCGGAGAAGGCACATGAAGCACCGCTGGGCAGCGCTGCTTACCGTGCTTGCCCTAGGCACGCTCGTGCCGACTTCGGCGGCGGCGCAGGGGACCGCAATCACCCCTCCATCCGCTGGCGAGCGCAGTCCAGGGGTGCAGCTCGGGCAGAACTTCCCGAACCCCTTCAATCCGGCCACGGTCATCCCTTTTACGATCGGCGATCCACCAACCTGCTCGAAGGATGCAGGTCGCCAGCACCGCGTATCTTTGCGGATCTACAATATCCTCGCGCAATTGGTCGGAATTCCCGTGCTGCAAACGGGAGGCGCGCCAGGAGCCGGAGGCGGAGCACCAGGAGGTTCGACAAGCAACACAGACAGTGGCCGACCCGTGGTGAACGTGACGCTCAGTTGCGGATCGTACACCGCGTTCTGGAACGGCAACTACATGAACACCACTCGGCAGGTGCCGTCAGGCGTCTACATCTACGTCATTGAATTCGACGGCCACACGTTGGGCAGGAAAATGATTCTGCTGAGATGAAATTGATCCTGATGGTGTGAGCCCGGCCAAGTTTGTGCGGGCACTCGGAGCGCGGTGACGCCATGGGACGTCGCCGCGCTTCGTGTTTTTCCCGCGACGACTCAGGGTCGATGCGGCCCGGATGGCGTGCTCATGTGGATCGACGCCTTTGGAGTGGCAGGAGCGCCCGTCCTCCGACGCTCGAGGCCCGGCGCTCGCGCGCTCGTAATCGCCGTCCAGACCCGCGCTGCACGATCGGGGTCGTACGCCATGGCCCGCGCAGCTTGCACCAGCTCGCCGGCGGTGAGTCCATTCCGTCTGAGAATCACCCGACGCGTCGAGTCGCGCATCAGGCTGTCGAGCGTGGTGTCATCCGCCAAACGCTCGAGCTCGACCATCGTGCGAACGAACGTCGAATCATCTACAGCAGAGGTCGGCATCCTCGTGCCGTTACAGGCAGCGCCGGCGACGACGGCGGCGGCAAGCACGACTGCAAGAGCGCGTGTGATCATTGGCAGCAACGCTATCTGGTTGCAGCAGGGCACGTCAACCGCGGCCCGAATGGTCCGATCCTGAGGGCGATGAGTGGCGCCGGCACCGCCACAGTTAGGCGCCAGGGATGTGCCGCTGGATTCCGGAGGCCGAGAAACAGGATAGGGGGGTACCCTATGTCAGGCCAACCCTCTCGCAAACCGGGCGCGTTGTGGATAACGTGTTGACTGCGGCTATCGCGCTGTCGCCATGCGGTCGCCATATCCGCCGAATTGGCACACGGAAGTGGTATAAACGTTGCTTTCAACACGTGCGCAATAACTTAGACTCAATCTGTTAAGGCACTTTATCAGGTATCCCTACCGATGATCAACCCCGATCGGCTGACAGT
>DATNAM010000165.1:0-17765 GCA_035572595.1 Gemmatimonadaceae bacterium | reverse complement strand
GTGATCGTGATGCCTTCCGGACACACCTTCGTACAGCACTTGGTGATGTTGCAGTACCCGATGCCGTGGGCTTCCTTGAGCTCGCTCACGCGATCGGCCACGTCGAGCGGGTGCATCTCGAGTGCCGCGACGTACACCAGGAACCGCGGGCCGATGAATTCGTCCTGCTTCTCGTGCTCGCGCAACACGTGGCACACGTCCTGGCACAGAAAGCACTCGATGCACTTCCGAAATTCCTGCACGCGATCGACGTCGCTCTGTTGCATGCGCCAGGTGCCGTCGGGCGCGTCGGGCGGACGGGGCGTGAACTTCGCGATGCGCTTCTTGACGCGAAAATTCCACGACACGTCGGTCACGAGATCCTTGATGCGCGGGAACGTGTGCATCGGTTCGACGGTCACGGGCTTGTCGAGCGGCAGATCGTTGAGGCGCGTCATGCACATGAGGCGCGGCTTGCCGTTGATCTCGGCGGAGCACGAACCGCATTTGCCGGCTTTGCAGTTCCACCGCACGGCGAGGTCGTTCGCCTGCTCGGCCTGGATCTGATGGATGGCGTCGAGCACCACCATGCCGGGCGTGGTCTCGGTGGTGTAGTCGCGGAACGCCCCGCCTTTCGCATCGCCGCGCCACACGCGGAACGTGGCCGAGTGCGGTGTCGACCCTGGTGGCGGGGCGGCGTTAGGCGCGGCGCTGCTCGTCGCGACTGTAGTCGTAGCCATGCTCGTCTGTCTCCCGATCAGCCCATCTCGGCGATCACGGTGCGCAACTCGTCCGGCATGGGCGCGATCGGCTCGCGGGTCAACTGCATCGCGCCGTCGGCGCCCTTCCGAATCACGATGTTGAAGGTACTGTAGCTCGCGTCCTTCGCCGGGTGGTCGTCGCGGAAATGACCGCCGCGGCTCTCCTTGCGTTCGATCGCCGACCGCGTGATGGCTTCGGCGATCGTGAGCAGGTTGGCCAGGTCGAGCGCCGTGTGCCAGCCCGGATTGTATTCGCGATTGCCCTCGACGCTCACGCGTTGGGCGCGCCGGCGGAGGTCGGCGATTTTGCCTAACGCTTGCTGCATGTCGTCCTCGCGGCGGACGATGCCCACCAGGTCCTGCATCGTGTCCTGGAGTGCGTGCTGAATCTGGTACGGGCCTTCGCCGCCCGGGCGGTCGAACGGCTCGAGCGCGCGCTGGGCGACGTCCTTCACGGCGGCATCGTCGACCGGAGCGGCGCCGTGCCGGCGCGCGAAGGCCGCCGCATGCTCGCCCGCGCGCTTGCCGAACACCAGCAGGTCGGACAGCGAATTGCCGCCTAACCGATTGGCGCCGTGGAGGCCCGCCGCGCACTCGCCGGCGGCGAACAGGCCCGGCACGGTGGACATCTGGCTGTCGCCGTCGACGCGGATGCCACCCATCATGTAGTGCGTGGTCGGCCCGACCTCCATCGCTTCCTTCGTGATGTCGATGTCCGCCAGCTGCTTGAACTGGTGGTACATACTCGGCAATTTTTTCTTGATGTGGTCGGCTGCGTTAGGCAGGCGCTCTTTGATCCAGGCGATGTCGAGGAACACGCCGCCGTGCGGGCTGCCGCGGCCCTCGCGCACTTCGCGCATGATGCAGCGCGCCACGTGATCGCGCGTCAGCAGCTCCGGCGGACGCTTGGCCGATTTGTCGCCCTGCGTGTAGCGCCAGCCTTCGTCGGGATCGGTGGCCGTTTGCGCGCGGTAGTTCTCGGGCACGTCGTCGAACATGAACCGACGACCCTCGCTGTTGCGCAGCACGCCGCCCTCGCCGCGCACGCCCTCGGTCACGAGAATGCCGCGCACGCTCGGCGGCCACACCATGCCCGTGGGATGGAACTGCACGAACTCCATGTCCTGCAGCGCCGCGCCGGCGTGATACGCGAGCGACTGCCCGTCGCCCGTGTACTCCCAACTGTTGCTCGTGATGCGGAACGCGCGACCGATACCGCCCGTGGCCAGCACGATTGCTTTGGCGCGGAACAATCGGAATCGGCCGCGCTCGCGATCGTACGCGAACGCGCCCGACACTCGATCGCCATTCTTGAGCAGCGTGAGCACCGTGCACTCCATGTGCACGTCGTTGCCCAAGTGGATCGCGTGATCCTGCAGCGTGCGGATCATCTCGAGTCCCGTGCGATCGCCGACGTGCGCGAGGCGCGGATACTTGTGGCCACCGAAGTTGCGCTGGAGGATGCGCCCGTCTGGCGTACGGTCGAACAGCGCGCCCCACGCTTCGAGCTCGCGCACACGCGCCGGCGCTTCCTGCGCATGGAGCTCGGCCATGCGCCAGTTGTTGATGTACTGGCCGCCGCGCATGGTGTCGCTGAAGTGCACCTTCCAGTTGTCGCGATCGTCGACGTTGCCGAGCGATGCCGCGATCCCGCCCTCCGCCATCACCGTGTGGGCCTTGCCGAGGAGGGATTTGCACACCACGCCCACGGTTAGGCCCTGGCCCTCCGTGGCCGCGGCGATGGCGGCGCGCAGCCCCGCGCCGCCGGCGCCGATCACCAGCACGTCGTGCGAGACGGTTTCGAGCTCAGCCATGCGGCAGGTGCCTAACGGAAGTCACAGGAGGCGGAAATCGTGGAGGACGCCCATCGAGCACAGCCGCACGTACAGATCCGTGAACGCGACGCCGAACAGGCTCAGCCAGGCCCAGTTCATGTGCCACCGGTTGAAGCAGCTCGCGCACGCATACGCGGTGCGCCGCACCGGACGATTCGCGAGCCGGTCCATGAATCCGCCCACGATGTGCCGAAACGAGTGACATCCGAACGTGTAGCAGCTCAACAGCACCACGTTGAGCGTCAGCACGAGCGTGCCGACGCCGATGCCGAAGTGCGTGTGCCCCGTGGCCGGATCGGTGAACCACAGCGCGTTCCACGCATCGTGCGCCAGGATCACCAGGAAGATGAATGCGATGTAGAGGAAGTACCGATGGATGTTCTGCAGAATCAGCGGGAACGAGTGCTCGCCCAAATACGAATGACGAGGCTCGCGCACCGTGCATGACGGCGGGTCGGCCCACATCGCCTTGTAGTACGCGCCGCGATAGTAGTAGCATGTGACGCGGAACAATCCCGGGAACGGCAAGATGATCAACGCCGGCGAGAATGGGAGCCAGCCCGGCCACCATCCGGGCTTGGGCCCGAACAACGCGTGCGGCGAGCTGCCGAACAACTCAGGCGAATAGAACGGAGAGAGATACGGACCGAACGTGTAGTGCGCGTTCTGGAACGCGGCCCACGTCGCGTACACGATGAACGACGTAAATACGATGGCCACGATCGCCGGCTGGACCCACCATGCGTCCTGCCTCATGGTGAGCGCGCGTGGCTGATCGACAATCGGGAGCTGCGCGTGGGCCATCGTGCTTCCTCCGGGCCTGGCTGATCGCGGGTCGCACTCGAGCAATCCGGCGGATCCACTCGAGTCGGACGTGATACTCCTATCGGGTCCGCCCACTGTCAATAGAGAGATGACGTGATATCGATGGCCGTCGCTCGGTCAGGGATGACTTGCGTAACGCTGACATACCTGACATGCCCAACCACGGACCTCATCGTAGCTTGTCCCAAGACCCTATCGGCGATCGCGTTCGATGCTCTCATTCGTTCGATTGCGCCAGTCGGCGCGCCGGTTGGTACGCGCGCCCGGATTCACGCTCTCCGCCACGCTGACGTTGATGTTGGGGATCGGGGGCACCACGGCGGTCTTCACCGTCGTGAACGGCGTGCTGCTGCGCCCGCTGCCTTACGCAGACTCCGATCGGCTCGTCGATCTGTCGCACACGCTGGCGGTGCAGGGCATTCTGCACGTCGACCAGTCGGACGCGACGTATCTCGTCTATCGCGCGCAGAACAGCGTCTTCACCGATGTCGGCGCCTACGAAGCGACGTCGGCGAACGTGCTGGCATCGACGTCCGCGGGCTCGGGCGCGGGAAGCGGTGAGGCCGAGCGTGTGCCGGCCGCGTTGATGACCGCGGGAGTGTTCCGGGTGCTCGAGGTCGCGCCGCGGATCGGCCGAGCGTTGAGCGACGCCGACGTGCAGCCGGGGGCCGCGCCCGTGGTGCTCATAGGCGAATCCTTGTGGCAACGGAAATTCGGCGGCGATCCGTCGGTGATCGGCCGGCAGGTGCTGGTGGATGGCATCGAGCGGACGATCGTGGGTGTGATGCCGGCGCGCTTTCACTTTCCGGAGCCCGCGAGCGCGATGTGGATTCCGTTAGTCATCGATCCCGGGCACACCGCATCGGCGGCGTTCGATTTTCGCGGGATCGCGCGGCTCAAGGCCGGCGCGACGCTCGACGCGGCGCGCGCCGATCTCGCGCGGCTGCTGCCGACGGTGCCGGTGGTGTATCCGGGGCGGCTGTCGGTGGATGGGATCCGGCTGACGCACATGCAGCCGGTGGTGCGTCCGCTGCGCGACGTGGTGGTGGGCGATGTCGGAAAGATCTTGTGGGTGGTGTTAGGCGCCGCCGTGGTACTGCTGGCGATCGCGTGCGCCAACGTGGCCAACCTGTTCCTGGCCCGCGCCGAAGGGCGGCAGCGGGAGCTCGCCGTCCGGCGAGCGTTAGGCGCGGGACGCATGCAGGTGCTCGGCGAGTTCCTGATGGAGGCCGGCATGGTGGCCGCCGTGGGTGCGGTGCTCGGCATCGCGTGCGCGCTGGCGGCGGTGCGGGTGTTGGCGGTGGCCGGCGCGGCGAGCAGCGTGCCACGGTTAGGCGACGTCCGCGTGGACGCGATGGTCGTCATCGTGGCCGTGGCGGCGGCGGCGCTGGCGGCGTTCCTGGTGAGCCTCGTGCCCCTCGTGCGCGCGCGGAGCCTGTCGCTGTCGGCGGTGTTGGGCGCCACGGGCGCCGGCACATCGGGCGGACGGGCGCGGTCCGGCGCGCGTCGCGCGCTGGTGGTGGCCCAGGTGGCGCTGGCGCTGGTGCTGCTGGCCGGCGCCGGATTGTTGGCGCGGAGCTTCGCCGCGCTGCGCGCCGTGGATCCGGGGTTCGCGCCCGGCCACGCGCTGGCGTTCCGGATGGCGATGCCTAACGTGGAGTATCCCACCGCCGGCGACGTCGCGCGCCTCGTGGCCCAGGTGGCGGACTCGCTCGCCGCGCTGCCGGGCGTCGGCGCCGCGGGCGTGGCCACCAAGCTCCCGTTAGTCGACGAGGGCCGGCAGGACAGCGCCGTGCTCGTCGAGGACCGTCCGCCCAAGCCCGGGACCATCCCCGGTATCCATCCTATGGTATTCGTCACGCCGGGATACTTCCACGCGATGGGCATTCCGCTCCTCGCCGGCCGCGTGTTCGACCGGATCGATGGCGCGATGGACCCGGCCAAGCGGCCGCGGGAAGCGATGGTGAGCGAAGCGTTCGCCCAACGGTACTGGCAGGGCGCGTCGCCGGTGGGCCGGCGCATTCGCATGAACGCGGGCGATCCATGGTCGACCATCATTGGCGTGGTGGGCAGCGTGCGCGACGCCGGACTCGACCAACCGCCGGCGGAAACGGTGTACCTGCCGCTCGAGACGCTCAACGTTGCCGGCAAGGCGTGGACGCCGCGGGATGTGGCGTTCGTGGTGCGGACGAGCGGGGAGGCGTCCGGGCTCGTGGCACTCGTTCGTCGGATCGTGACCAGAATCGCGCCGGCGGTTCCCGTGTACGCGGTGACGCCGGTGAGCGAGTTAGTCACGCACGCGGAATCGCGGACGACGTTCACGCTCACCATCCTCGGCATCGCCGCACTCATCGCGATGTGCATCGGGGCGGTCGGCATTTACGGGGTGATCGCGTACCTGGTGACCTTGCGGACGCGCGAGATCGGCGTGCGCATGGCGCTCGGCGCGGAGCCGGCGCAGGTACGGCGCATGATCGCGCGCCACGCGCTCACCGACGCCGGTGTGGGCGTCGCGGCTGGCCTGGCGTGCGCCGCGGTTCTGACGCGGGTGCTCGGCTCGGTGCTGTTCGGCGTGAGTCCCACCGATCCGCTTGCGTTAGGCGGAGCCGCGCTGGTGTTGATCGCCACCGCCGCCGCCGCGAGCTGGATCCCGGCGCGGCGCGCGGCCGGACTCGAGCCGTCGATCGCGCTGCGCGTGGAGTGATGCGTTAGGCCGAGTGACCTGGAGGCGTGTATGACCGCGCTCGTCGTGTTGGCGTACCTGGCTGGCGTGCTGACGATCGCCAGTCCGTGCATTCTCCCGGTGGTCCCGTTGGTCATGGCGCGCGCGGGCCGTCCGCTCCAACGCGACATTCTCCCGATGCTCGCCGGGATGGCGATCACGTTCGCCGCGGTCGCATCGGTGGCGACGGCGAGCGCGGCGTGGCTCGTGCGCGCGAGCGAAGACGGGCGCATCGCGGCGCTGGTGCTGCTCGGCGTGGTGGGCGTGAGCCTCGTGGTGCCGCGCGTGGCCGCGGCGCTCGCGGCGCTGCCGGTCCGGTTAGGCGCGCGGCTCGATCGCGCGGCCGCCGGCCGCGGGCCGGGCGTGGTCGGCAATGGACTCGTGGGTGCCGCGATCGCGTTGTTGTGGGCGCCCTGCGCCGGTCCGATCCTCGGGCTCGTCGTCGCGCTCGCGGCGGCCGGCGGACCCACCGTGCGGTCGGCCGCGCTCTACCTGGCATTCGCGGCCGGTGCGGCGACCTCACTCGCGGTGGTGCTGGCGGCGAGCGGCCGGCTGCTCGAGCGCCTGCGCGGCGCCGGCGCCGTGGATCGTTGGGTCCGCGGTGCGTTAGGCGCGGCGACGCTGGCGGTAGTGCTGCTGCTCGCGTCGGGTCGCGATGCCGCCGTGTTCGCGCGCGCCGGCGTGCGCACCGCGCCGGCCGAGGAGCGGCTCCTCGCGTGGCTGCATCCCGGGGACAGTGCGTCGTCGCCCAATGTCACGGCGCCGATCAAGGCGCAGACGCCGCCACCGCCGCCACCGCTGCCGCCGCTGAAGGTCGAGGGCACGTTTCCGGGTTTCGGCGGCGGCGGCGCATGGATCAACTCGAATCCGCTCACGGCCGAGTCGCTCAAGGGGAAGGTGGTGATGGTCGATTTCTGGACCTTCCTCTGTTACAACTGCCTCAATGCGCTGCCCCACGTGGAAGCGCTCGCGGCGAAATACCGTGACAGCGGGTTGGTGGTGGTGGGTGTTCACACGCCCGAATTCCCCACCGAGTACGATGAGGCAAACGTGCGTGACAACGTGAAGCGCCTGGGTGTGGTCTATCCGGTGGTGATGGACAACAGCTACGCCGTGTGGCGGGCATTCAAGAATCAATATTGGCCGGCGGCGTTCTTCATCGATCGGACCGGCAAAATCCGGTACCACCATTTTGGCGAGGGTGCGTACGAGCTGCAGGATCGCGTGGTATCACAACTCCTGTCCGAACACGCACCTTAGGCTTCGAGCGGACGTCGGCGGCCAAGAGCCTCGCCCTGCGTCGTGATACATTTGAGGGAACCGGTTCGGGCGGCCCACGCGTTGAACAGCCGTCCGAACCGTGTCGCGTCCGGACGCATCATCGAAACGGGAGACGAGCTGGGCTGTGTCCGCACCCTCACGCACCACGCACGCCGCCGCGTCGTCGGCTGCCTCGCTGGCGGCCAACGATGCCGCCGACGCGGAGCTGAACAAGCACCGCTGGCTGATTCTGTTAGGCCTGATCACCGCGGCGATCATGGAGGTGCTCGACACCACGATCGTGAACGTCGCGCTGCCGCAGATGGCCGGCAACCTCGGCGCCACGTTCGACGAGATCGGCTGGGTCGCCACGTCGTACATCCTGTCCAACGTCATCGTCCTGCCGATGACCGCGTTCTTCACGGCGCGGTTCGGCCGCCGCAACTACCTCACGGCGTCGATCGCCATCTTCGCGTTCGCGTCGTTCATGTGCGGCACGTCGCACAGTCTCACCGAGCTGGTGTTGTGGCGCGTGATGCAGGGCGCGGGCGGCGCGGCGCTGTTGTCCACGGCGCAAGCGACGCTCAGGCAGGTGTTCCCGCGCGAGCAGCAAGGCATGGTACAGGCGCTCTTCATCCTCGGCATCATCGTCGCGCCGACCATCGGCCCAACGTTAGGCGGCTGGATCACCGACAACTACAACTGGAACTGGATTTTCTTCATCAACATCCCGATCGCCGCGGTGTCGGCGTTCCTGGTGACCGGCTTCCTGCACGATCCGCCGTGGATGAAGCGCCAGAAGACGGACATCGACTGGTTGGGCATCGGCCTGCTCACCGTCGGACTCGGCACGCTGCAGTACGTGCTCGAGGAAGGGCGGCGCAACGACTGGTTCCAGGATTCGTTGATCATCAAGTTGGCGATCATCGCGGGCGTCGCGCTGATCGCCATGCTGTGGTGGGAGCTGTCGAAGCGGAACAAGCATCCCGTCATCGAGTTTCACGTACTCCAGAACCGCGAGTTGAGCGCGTCCATCTTCCTGTTCCTGGCGCTCGGGTTCGGACTGTACGGCGGCGTGTTCATCTTTCCGCTGTTTACGCAGACGATCTTGAACTTCACACCAACGGAAACGGGGCTCGCGCTGCTGCCGGGCGGTATTGCGACCGGCGTGGCGGCGGTGATTTGCGGCAAATTGCTGAACGGCGCCAAACCGTTGGTGGACGGGCGCATCTTGATCGTGATCGGTGTGTGCGTCTTCCTCGTCGCGATGTGGCAGTTAGGCCACTTGACGACGGCGGCCGGAGAGCCCGACGCGCGCGCGGCGCTGATCATTCGCGGATTCGGACTCGGCCTGCTGTTCACGCCGATCAACAACTCGGCGTACGGCAGCCTGGATCCGAAAACGGCGCAGCAGGCGTCGGGGCTCATCAATCTCGCGCGCCAACTCGGCGGGTCGTTCGGCATCGCCGCGCTCAGCACGTTCGTCGACAAGCACACCCAGCTCCATCGACTCGATCTCGTCTCCAACATCTACGCCGGCAATCCGGCGCTGGTCGAGCGGCAGCGCTTGCTGACGAGCGGGTTCATGGCGCACGGATACACACCGCTCGAGGCCGCGCACGCGGCGATGGGTGCGATCGAGCAGATGGTGATGCGCCAGGCGGCGATGCTGAGCTATAACGACGCCTGGATGCTCATCATGATGGCGTTCGTGATCGCCTCGCCGGCGATCATCCTGTTGCGGAAGCCGAAGGGCGGCGCCGCGGCGCCCGCCGGCCACTAGCGTCCGCGCCTAACGCACGTCACCAGGACTCGTCGGCCGTCGGTCCGTAGATCGGCGGCAGCGGGACGTCGATGAGCCGCAAGTACACCGTGAGCTGCGCGCGGTGGTGCACGATGTGATTCAGATGTTGGCGCACCACCACGCGTCGCGGCATGGTGAAGAGCACGCGATCGCCGTTGACGAGCGACCACGGCACATCGAGCTCGCGGTCCGTCGTGGCCGCGAGGGCCTCGCGTCCCGTACGCACGCCGCGGTCGAACGCGGCGAGAAGGGCGTCCGTCTTCTCGAGGCTGTAGCCGGCTCCGCGCGCCAGGTCGAGCGTGTCGCTCTGCAGCATCGAGACGAGCCAGCCCGGCATGCCCGCCACCAACTGGGCCAGGTGGCCTAACGGAAACGACTTGGGGTGCGGCTTCCAGGCGCCGCGGTCATCGGGCACGCGCTCGAGCAGCTTGCGCGTGGACGGCATCTCGCCGTCGAATTCGGCCAGGAACTCCTCCGCGATGCTCATGCCGTCTCCTGTGACGAAGGGCGCGTGATGGTGCAGTCGAAGAATGGCGGCGCCCGTGGCGCTTTGTACAGCGCGTTCAGGCGACGGCCATTGACTTTGCATCCGTTCCGGGTAGCCTTGGGTTCGCCCCTTCCCTCGCTATAATCGCCCCTCCAACGAGGTCGCTGGCCTCGGAGGCCTCATGTCGCTCGCTGTCCTCGCCGTGGCACTGTGCTGCGGCATTCCGGTACATGCGCGCGTCGACGCGCGGCCGAGTCCGCCGCCCATCGAGGCGAACGATAACCGGCGCCCGGCCGGCACGCTGCACGACGGCGTGCTTACCGTGTCGCTCGAGGCGCGGGACGGCATGTGGTATCCCGAAGGGCCTAACGGAATGGGACTGGCCACGGCGGCCTTCGGCGAGAGCGGGCGGCCGCCGCAGAACCCGGGTCCGCTCATCCGTGTGCCGGTCGGCACGCACGTGCGCGCGACCGTGCGCAACATGCTCGCGGTGCCGATGACGCTCTTTGGGTTCGGCGTGTCACGCGGCAACAACGACAGCGTCGTGATCGCGCCCGGCGCATCCCGGTCGCTGCAATTCACCGCCACCGAGGCCGGCACGTACTATTACGCCGCAAAGACGACGCCCGGCCCGATCAGCGCGCGGCTCAACGACGGTTCGCAGCTCAACGGCGTGATCGTGATCGATCCGAAGGGCGCGGTGGCCGCAGACCGCATCTTCCTCATCTCAGCGTGGTTCACGATCGATACGCTGAGCCCAACCGGATTGGGTCACGGCACGATGGCGATCAACGGCTTGTCGTGGCCGCACACCGAGCGATTGGAGCTCGTGCAGGGAGACACCGCCCATTGGCGCGTGGTGAACGTCACGCACTTCGACCATCCGATGCATCTGCACGGTTTTTACTTCCGGGTCGATGCCAAGGGCAACGGTGCGCGCGACACGCTGTACACACCCGCGCAGCGCCGGTTAGGCGTTACCGAGATCGTCGGCCCGGGCCAGACGGCGATGCTGTCGTGGGCCGCGACGCGTCCGGGCGACTGGATCTTCCACTGCCACTTTGCCGGCCACCTGTCGATGCTCGTGTCGCTCGACGATCAGAGCGGCATGATGGACTCGACCGGCCCGATGCGGCACACCTCCGACCGTCCACACCAGATGTATGGATTGGTGTTGGGCATTCACGTGGCGCCGCGCGGCGCCCCCGCGCCCATCGCCGCCGCGCCGCCGCGCCACATCCGGTTGTTGGTGCGCGAGAAGCCGAACGTGTACGGCGCGTCGCCCGGCTATGCATTCGTGTTAGGCGGATCGGCCGACGACAGTAGCGGCGCGATGCCCGTGCCAGGCCCAACGCTCGTGCTCGAGCGCGGCCAGCCGGTCGCGATCACCGTCGTGAACCAGTCGCAGGATCACGCGGCGATCCACTGGCATGGCATCGAGCTCGAGGACAGCTACGCCGACGGCGTGCCCGGATGGAGCGGCAGCGGCGACTCCCTGATGCGAGCAATTCCACCCGGCGACTCCTTGACCGTGCACTTCACGCCGCCGCGCGCCGGCACGTTCATGTATCACTCGCACTTCAACGAATTCCGTCAGATCCCGTCCGGACTCTATGGCGCGCTGGTGGTGGTCGATAGCGCGCACGCGCTCGACGCCGACGCCGATCGTATCTGGATCTTCAGCGATCGCGGCCCGACGATCAACGTGATCCGGGGCCCGTTCGCGCCGGCGACGCTGAATGGCGACTCGGCGCCGCCGCCGATGGACATGCAGGCAGGCCGCATGTATCGCTTGCGGCTCATCAACATTCGTGGCGACGCCTCGCTCGAGCTCTCGCTCCGGCGTGGGAACTCCGTGCTCACCTGGCGCTCGGTGGCCAAGGACGGTGCCGACCTACCCGCGGGTCAAGCCAAGGACCAGCCTGCCACACTCTACTTCGATCCGGGCGAGATCTACGATTTCGACTTTACCGCGCCGGCCGCCGGCACCTACACGCTGCGCTTCGGCGATCCAGCCGCGGTCGGTCCCTCCGGTATCACGCGCGACGTTGCACTTCGGGTCCACTGAGTACCTGCGCCGCCGGCCGGTCGTCTGTTGAGGTCGGTCGGCGATGCGACGTGAACTTCGGAGGCAAGCCATGGGCAGCAAACTCGACGGCGCCGGGATTGAAAAGCTGAACACGATCGAACAGGCGTTGACGACGATGCAGACGATCCACGGCCACGTCGAGCGCATGGCGATGGAGGTCAAGGGCCGCCGCGGGGCGGGCGTGATTCCGCAGCAGATCAAGCGCATCGCCGGGCCGTTGCAGGGTCGTCTCAAGGGGCACTTCGGCATGATCGCCGACCAGTTGTCGAGCATGATCATTGCGTTAGGCAGGGGCGGCAGCGACGACGTGCGCGTCCGCACGGCGCGCGAGTACGTCGGGCAGATCCGCCAGTCGCTCGACATCGCGACGTACAAGGTGCAGGCCGCCCACACGGTCACCGACGACGCTCCGGGGGCCGACGCGGCTTCCAGTTAGGCGCGCGGCCCGCCGGGCGCCAGGCGCACCGGCCGGTACACCGTGACCGCCGACCCGTCGGCCACGAACGCCGACCGCGGCTCGCCGCGCAACAGGTTGCCTAACGGCGCGCCGTAGAGCGCCCGGGTGTCGGCATCGAGCCGCGCCTCCCTCGCCGACGCGGCGCGCCACCTGGGATGCACCACCCGATACTCGATCGTCGATCCATCGCGCTGGCGCGTGTAGCCCCAGTAGTGCTCGGCGATGAATGCTGCTTCGGATCCGTCGGCGAGCGGCACCGGGTCTCCGTCGGTCCGCACCGACAGCCCCTCCCATCGGCCGTCGCGGCGCCATTGGTACCGGGCGGCAACGGGCCACCCGTCGGCGCGGCGGGAGAGCTCGTGCCGCATCGGGAGCGTACGGTACGGCTCGTTGTACCATGCGCGCGCCGTCCAGGCGATGGCGCGCCGCGGGACCAGCTCGCGAAGGAACACCACGCCGCGCCGCCACCCCTCGGGCGCCAGGCGCCTAACGTAGAACCGGAGATTCACTTCGTCGAAATTCACGTGGCCGGGAATCGGCACCCCGAACACGCGCGTGCGCGCAAAGCGAAAGCCGACGACGCTCACGTAGGTCGTGCCGAGGAACGCATCGAGCTCCGTGCCCGCGGGGATGTAGGCGCGGAGCGCATCCGGGTCGACCGCATAGCTGAGCATCGCGAGGTCGAGCCATGCCGCGCGGAGTGCCGGGCGCTCGCGCGGCGGCGGATCGGCTGGCGCGCCGGCGAGCGGCGCGGTCACTCGTGCGCGTCGCCGCGCAGCTCGTCGCCGGCTTGTTCCATGCCCCACGCCGGCGACGAGCTGGTGAACAGCAGCGCGCACCCGGCGGGCAGGTCGGCGCCGGGAACCACTTCGAGCACCGCCGGCGCGCCGAACGCCTCGACGGTGGCGTGGAGCGCCGCATCGCTCAGGTAGAGATCGACGGCGTCGGAGGTCGATCGCGTGCGCGACCAGACGACCGCATTGTGCGCCGCGTCGCGATACGGCGTGCCGCGCGGACCGCCCACGAACCGTGACAGCGCGGCGACAAACGCGGCGGCCTGCGCGCGATCGGGGAACGCGCACCGGTGGTACGCTTCGTTAGGCGTGTGCGCCGCGTTGGTCGGGTCGTCGGGCATGCCCAACGGAATCGTCACGGCTCCGGCCGCTCGAAGAGCGGGCCGGGCGAGCGCTCGATGGCGAGCATGCGCAGCTTGGTCGGCACGCCGGCGCCCCCGGAGAATCCGCCGGTGCGTCCACCGGCGGCGAGGACGCGGTGGCACGGCACGACGATCGGAAACGGATTCTCGCCTAACGCTTGACCCACCGCCCGCGCGGCCCCCGGATCGCCGAGTCGCGCCGCCAACTCGCCGTACGTGAGGGTCTCGCCGGGCGCGATGCGCCGCGCCACCTGATAGACGCGCCGGTTGAATTCCGGCACGCCCTGCATGTCCAACGCGACGTGCGCGAGATCGCGCGGCTCGCCGCTCAGGAGTGCCACGATCTCGTCGATCGCCGACTGCACGCGAGGCGGCGGCGACATCTCGTGCGCGCTCGGGAACCGGCGTCGGAGCCGCGCCCGCGTGGCCGTCGGCGTCCGCTCCGGCAACTGCACACCGGCGATCGCGTCCTCACGCCACGCGATGCCGCAGTCGCCGAGCGCGGTGGCGAAAAAGGCGATCCCGGTGTCGGCGGAGGAGTGGTGCATCAGGTCCATGATAGCAGCCTAATGCTCCTTCATTGGCATAGGTAGGCCCGGGGTGGCGGCTCAGTATGAAAGAATCGACGCCGGATCCCGCGCCCCCCACTGCCCGGGACGCTACGGCGCTCGCGGCAGTACTTCGCCGTGCCCCAGGTCCAACGCCGCCACCTTCCCGTTAGCCCCGAGCCGGAACGTCACCAGGTCGTGGCCTTCCCACCGGTTGCGGTAGCGCGCGAGGAACGTGTCGTAGTTCCACGCCTCGAGGTCGGCGGTCATGAGCGGCGTGGTCTCGAGCACCAGGGCGCCGTGCTCCAGGCGCACGGCGGCGATGCCATACAGGCTATCGGCGTAGGTGCCCGCGTACTCGCCTAACGCAAGCGACGGCGACGTGCCGCGCACACGATTCGCCAGCGACGCGTCGTCCTGCGCCCGCTGCTCCCGCTCGAGCCCGCGATACAGGTCCAACATCTCGGCACTCCAGTCGTGCGTCGCGCCGCCCAGGTAGCGGTCGAACACGGTGTACATGAGCGCGTGGCGCACCTCGGTGTGGTCGACGTTGGCGAACACCACTACGCCTAACTTGCGATCGGGAATCAGCCCGACGATGGCCACGTAGCCGTCGATGCTGCCGGTGTGGAACACGACGTACTCGCCGCGATAATCCTCGAGAAACCAACCCAAACCGTACGCGGTGAAGTGCGGGTGCGTGAGCTGCGCCGTGGGATAGAACCCATCGGAGCCCACCGGCATCTGCGAGCGGAACAATTCGTTGAAGTGCGCGCTGTCCACGAGACGCGTGCCGTTCACGCGGCCGCTGTCCAACAGGAATCGCATCCATTTCGCCATGTCGCCGACGCTCGAGAACATCGCGCCGGCGGGACCGATGTTGTCGATCGCGAGCCGCGGGATGGCGCGCACGGTGTCGTTCACCATGAAATGCGGCGCCGCAATGTTGGACTGCGCCGATGCCGCCCGGGTGTTCGTGTACGTCTCGTGCATGCCGAGCGGATCGAAGATGCGCCGCTGGTAGAATCGCTCCCAGGATTCGCCGGTCACCTGCTGCACGATGAGACCCGCGGCGGCATACGCATCGTTCTCGTACGTGAAATGCGAGCGGAAACTCGTTTCGGGTTTCACGTACCGCAGCCGCCTAACGACCTCGGCCAGGTCGTTGGCGGTGCCGTACCAGAGAAAGTCTGCCTCGGGCAGGCCGGTGCGGTGGGTGAGCAGATCGCGCACCGTCGCCTCGCGCGTGGCGTACGGGTCGTACAGTTGAAACGCCGGCAGGTACGTCGTGACCGGAGCGTCGAGCCGAACCTTCCCGCTGTCGGCGAGCATCTCGATCGCGAGCGCGGTGAATGCCTTGGTCGTGGAGGCGTTCGCAAACAACGTGTGCGTGTCCACGCGATCGTGCGATCCAATCGTGCGCACGCCGTACCCTTTGGCGAACACCACCGAGTCATCCTTTACGACTGCGATCGCGAGACCGGGCACATTCCAGTCTTTCACTGCTTTCGCGACGTATCCATCGAAATCGCCGAGTGGCCCCTGCGCGAACAGCGCCGGGCCGGTTACGGCGATGGCGAAGACGAGCGCCGCGCCGCGCGCAGCCGCACGCGTTGCTCGGAGGCCGAAATGGGAACGCCCGCATACGGGACGGCAAGACAGGTCGGGCATGGGTACACAAAAGTAGGATGGGGACTGATCGTGTTTACGGGCTCAGCCGTACGCTACGTCCCGCAAAACTGGTCGTTCCGGAACGGGCGCGCTAGATTCGCGAACACGATCCAGAGCTCTCCCCCCAAGCGGGTGCCCGGTCATGAGGCCACGTTCTTCGTCGACGGCTGTGCTTGCCGCGACCTTTGCTTCTTGTGTCATCGCCGGCGGACTGTCGGCGCAAGCGCCTAACGTCGACTCGGGCGAGGCCGCCGCGATCGCACAAGCGCGGGCCGACAGCGCACGATATCCGTACACGGACGCCGACATCAAGTTCATGAGCGGGATGATCCCGCATCACGCGCAGGCCATCGTGATGGCCGGGTGGGCGCCGTCGCACGGCGCGAGCCCGTCGGTGCAGACGTTGTGCGCGCGCATCATCAACGCGCAGCGCGACGAGATCCACCTCATGCAGACCTGGCTGCGCGATCGACAGCAGCCCGTGCCGCAGCCGGATTCCACCGGCACCGTCATGATGGAGATGAACGGGATGCGGATGGCGATGGTGATGCCGGGCATGCTCACGCCGGAGCAGATGAAGCAGTTGAACGCGGCGCACGGCGAGGACTTCGACCGGCTGTTCCTGCAGTTCATGATCCAGCACCACCACGGTGCGGTGTCGATGGTGCAGGACCTGTTCGCGTCTAACGGAGCGGGGCAGGATCTGGTGGTGTTCAAGCTCGCCACGGGCATCAACGTGGACCAGACCACCGAGATCGCGCGCATGCAGCGGATGCTCGCCGACATTCTGTTCGCCGGCAGTTCTCCCACTCAATGACGGGCTGAGTCGCGCCCCTCCAGCCGAGGAGTCCACACATGCAATTCGTGAAACGGACGCGACGGGGCATCGTGCCACGGAGCGTCGCTCGACTCGTCCCGCTCGCCGCCGCCGCTGGGCTCGTCACGGCGATCGGCTGCACGCATGCGGGCGCGTCGATGGCCGCGAGCCCGGCACCCGCGTCGCGCCCGTCCGATGCCGCGCCTAACCCAGATCCGCGCGTCGGTCTCAAAGCCGGCTTGAACGATGCCGGCCAGGCGTTGTGGAACATGAAGCAGGTCTCGTTCACGCCGCCCTCCGAGCAATTCGTGAACGGCGTGAACAGCGACCTCGCATTCACCGGCCACTACGCGATCCAGGGCAGCTTCAACGGCTTCCAGGTGTGGGACATCGCCGATCCCAGCCACCCGGTGCTGACGAAGGGGTTCTACTGCCCGGTGTCGCAGAGCGACGTGTCGGTCTACAAGAACCTGCTCTTCGTGTCGGCGGAAGGACTCGAGGGCCGTCTCGACTGCGCGGGCGGCGGTGTGAAGGACACGGTGAGCGCGGAGCGCGTACGCGGGCTCCGCATCTTCGACATCACGGACATCGCGAATCCCAAGTACATCGCGAACGTGCAGACGTGCCGCGGGTCGCACACGCACACCGTGCTGGCCGATCCGAAAGATCCGGACGACGTGTACGTCTACATCTCCGGCTCGGCGCCGGTACGTTCGCCTAACGAGCTACCGGGATGCTCGGCCGGCCAACCGGGCAGCGATCCGAACACGGCGCTCTTCCGGATCGAAGTGATCAAGGTGCCGCTGGCGCATCCCGAGCAAGCGGCGATCGTGAGCTCGCCGCGCATCTTCAACGACCTCGTCGCGCCGGCCAGACACGGCGAGACCAAACAAGACGTGGAGAAGGCGGCCACGGCCGCGGCGGCGGCGCGCGCCAAGGGCGCGTTCACGGCGGACATCCTCGGCGTCGAGCGCGTGCTGTCGCCGCGGTTCGTCAACCCGATGCTCGACAGCATCGTGAAGTCGCGGAACGGCACGGGCGCACCGACGGCGGCGGACAGCGCGACGCTGCGGACGGCGCTGCCCGGCATCATCGCCAAGATGTTAGGCGAGCCGGCGCCGGGATCGACCGCCGGTCCGCGGCCCGGTCCAACGCAATGCCACGACATCACGGTGTATCCGTCGATCGGATTGGCCGGCGGCGCATGCGAAGGCTACGGCATGCTGCTCGACATTCACGACCCCGAGCATCCGACGCGACTCTACGCCGCGAGCGATTCCAATTTCTCGTACTGGCACTCGGCGACGTTCAACAACGATGGCACGAAGGTGTTGTTCTCCGACGAGTGGGGCGG
>DATNAM010000164.1:0-28255 GCA_035572595.1 Gemmatimonadaceae bacterium | reverse complement strand
CCACGACATAAACCAGAGCCCGGGGACGTTGATCTTCATGCTGTCATCGAAGAGGCCGCCCTTATACCAGGCTGGATCGTTGGGCGTGCGCTGGATCATGCGCCCGCCGGTGGCAACGGGCTCCGGATCGGAGAAGATGCCGGGCGGCCCGTCGACGGCCTTAATGATGTCCTGCTCCGGCAGATGGCGCAGGGCTTGCGCCCAATCGACTGGCGGCAGGTGCTGCGCCAGGTCGAAGGCCTTCGACTCGCGCACCAGGTCCTGCTGCGACGCGTTGGCCGAGAACATGGGACGGGTCTCGTTCTGCTCGCCGTAGAGCCAGGCGATGAAGAGCATCTGCACGGCCCCGCCGCGGTACCAGTTCCCCTGCTCGAAGTACGGGTGAACGCGTCCGACGCCGGCGCCGAAGCCCTGCGGATTGATGGCGGCGAGCCCCGGGGGCGCAGTGGCGGCGACGCCCATCTGCCATTCCGCGGTCGAGGAGCATCCTTCCAGTCCGACTTTACCGTTCGACCAGGGCTGGGACGAGATCCACTGGATGGCGTCGTAGCCGTCGGTGCGCGGCGGACCGAGGATGTCGTAATTCCCCTCGGAGTAGAAGTGGCCGCGCTCATCCATCTCCACGTACGCGTAGCCGCGCTTCACCGCTTCGAGCTCGCGGCTCATGTCGCGCGGCGCGCCGTTCTTCACGTCCCACCAATTGAAGTTGTACGGCGTGCGGACGAACACGATCGGCACTTTCCCCGATGCGTCCTTGGGGCGATAAACGTCGGCCAGCATGCGCTTGCCGTCGCGCATGGGGACCATGACGCTGCGGTCGATGATCGCCGCCGACTCGAGCTGCTTCTCGACGGCATCGCGCTGTGCCACCAGCGCTGCGTGCGGGTCGGGTCCTTGGGCGGCCAGACCCGCGGGCACCAAGAGCGACAGAGAAAGCGCGAGCCAGGCTCGGCGACGGCGTGCGGCGCGGCATCCTCGACTCCGTTGCATGACGTGTCTCCAGCGTGGTTGCGGACGCGGCGACGGTACGGCCGGGTACACGGACTGTCAAGCAAAAAATGCGGCCCAGCCGCGCGGCGCCGGGTCTGCGCCTAACGCAAGCGGATTCCGGCGCGCGCTCGCGCGGCGGCGACGCAATGGATCGCGTCGCCGCGTCGCGCGCGCCCGGGACGGGCGGCCAACGGGATACAATATACTTGACAACACGGTATCGGATACAGTATACGATCCCGCGTTCCAGGCGCGTCTTCGGCCCTTCGCGTCCAGCCCACGCGTCGCCGCCAACCACCCGCAGGAGATCCGATCCATGAGGCGCAGTTCCACCCTGCTCGCTGCATTCCTCGCGTGTCTCTGCACAACCGTGGCCAGCGCCCAGCGCTCCGTCACCGGACACGTCCTCGAGGAAGGCACCAAACAACCCGTCGCCGGTGCACAAATCAGCATACTCGGCACGCTCACCGGCGCTCTCGCGGACGACGCCGGCCAATTCACCGTCCGCGTCCCGTCCGGACCCGTCACCTTGAGCGCCCGTCGCATCGGCTACAAACGCAAGGACGTCCCCCTCCCCGCCAATCAAGACACCGTCACCATCATCCTCACCCGCGACGTCCTCAACCTCGAGCAGGTCATCGTCACCGGTCAGGCGACCGGCATCGAACGGCGCAACCTCGCCAACGCTGTCTCGGTCGTGAACGGCGCCGATCTCAATCGCGTGCAATCGCAAACCATCGAATCGGCGCTCCAAGGCAAGGTGGCCGGCGCCAACATCTCGGCCAACAGCGGCGCACCCGGCGGCGGCCTCCAGATTCAACTCCGCGGCACGACGTCCATCATCGGCAACTCGGAACCGCTCTACGTCATCGACGGCGTCCCCGCCACGAACGCGGCCGTCCCCGGCGGCACCAACGCGATCACCGGCGCAAGCTCCGGCATCTCGAGCGACGAGGACAACGCGGCCAATCGCCTCGCCGACCTCAATCCAAACGACATTCAAACGATCGAAATCCTGAAGGGCGCGGCGGCGTCGGCCATCTACGGCTCGCAAGCGTCCAACGGCGTGGTCCTCATCACCACCAAACGCGGCACGCCCGGCAAAACCCGCCTCGACATCACCCAGCAAGTCGGCGTCACCGAAGTGAGCAACCTGCTCGGCATGCGTCGCTTCAACAACGTCGATGACGCCGTCGCCGCGTTCGGTCCCGCGGCCGCCAACCTCTTTCAACCGGGCGTGTTCTACGATCACGAGAAGGAGCTGGCCGGCCACAAGCCGCTCAACGCGCAGACGTCGTTGAGCATCAGCGGCGGCACCGACAACACACGCTACTTCGTCTCCGGACTTTACGAGCACGACGGCGGCGTGGTGACGAACACCGGTTATGACAAGCAGTCGCTGCGCTTCAACGTCGACCAGCAACTCGGCTCGCGCGTCTCGGTGACGTTGAGCTCGAGCCTCGCGCACACGCGCACCCGCCGCGGCATTACCGGAAACGACAACAACGGTGTCGGATACTGGGAAGCGCTTTCACTCGAGCCCACGTTTCTCAATTTCGCCGAAAACGGCGGCGTCTTTCCCGACAATCCGTTCGGGCGAAGCAACTCGAACGCCACCGCGGCGATGCTCAAGGACCAGACGGGCGTGTACCACTTCCTCGGCTCGCTCAATACGTCGTGGGAAATCCTCAATGGCAACGTCAACGACCTGGTGTTCCGCATCGTCGGCGGCGTCGACAATTTCGCGCAGAACGATGAGGTGTTCTCGCCCTCGGTTCTGCAGCAGGAGCAGGAGAGCGCCACGCCGGGCACCTCGGTGCAGGCCAACACCGGCGGCCTAACGATGAACTTCAATCCCAGCCTCGTCTGGACGCTCACGCCGAGTGGCCACGATTTTTCGTTCACGACCTCGGTCGGCTCCAATCGCGAATCGGTGCAGTTGAACACCGTCCGCGTGCGCGCGCGCAACCTCATCGGCGATCAGCAGAACATCGACCGCGGCACGGTGCTCGACGGCGATCAGAATCGCCAGCGCACGGAGAATCTGTCGCTGTTCGGCCAGGAAGAGTTCAAGCTGAACGATCTCTATCTCGTGGCCGGCGTCACCACGGATCGCAGCAGCGCCAACTCGGACGCGGCCAAGTTCTTCGTCTATCCCAAGTTCTCGGCGTCCTATCGGTTCAACATGGGCACGTCGCTGATCGACGCGCTCAAGGTGCGCGCATCGGTTGGGGAAGCCGGAAACTTGCCGCTCTACGGACAGAAGTTCACGGAGCTCGTCGGCGCCAACATTCTCGGCGACCCGGCGGTGAATCTGGGAACGGTCACCGCGAGCGCCGATCTGCACCCCGAGCGGGAACGCGAGATCGAGGGCGGTCTCGATCTGTACCTGTTCCACAACCGCGCCACCCTCGGCCTAACCGGATACGACAAGCACATTACCGACCTGCTGCAGCAGCGCCAACTGCCTAACTCGAGCGGCTACACCACGGCCATCTTCAACGGCGGCACGATGCAGACGCGCGGCTTCGAGGCCGAGTTGACCGCGGCGCCCGTCGCCTCCGGACCGATTCAGTGGACGACCAACGCGACGTTCTCCCTGAGCCGCTCCAAAGTGCTGAGCCTTCCCGTTCCGCCGTACTTCTCGGGCGGCTTCGGCGGGTTAGGCCAACCGCGCATCCAGGTCGGCGTGTCGCCGACGGCCCTCTTCGGCCCCGATACGCTGGCCGACGGATCGCAAACGATTCGCCAGATCGGCGAGCTCAACCCGACCTTCATCATGGGGTTGTCCAACGACATCCAGTACAAGAAGGCCCACGTGGCTTTCCTGTTCGACTGGCACCACGGCGGGAACATCGTCGATCTGAACCACTGGCTCTGGGATCTGGCGCAGAACACGCCCGACTTCGGCGATCCGATTACGGTGGGCGGTGTGCAGACGACGGCCGGCCAGTACCGGCTTGCCACGTACCAGAAAACGAAACGCGTCTACATCGAGGACGGCGGATACGTCAAGCTGCGCGAAGTGACGCTCTCGTACGACCTGAGCCCGGCGATGTTCCAGCGGCTGTGGAGCGGCGTCGAGAACGCGACCGTTAGTCTGAGCGGCCGCAATCTCCTGACGTGGACCAAGTACAAGGGGCTCGATCCGGAAGTAAGCAACTTCGGAAACCAGGATCTGGCACGCGGCATCGACGTTGGTCCGTATCCGCCGACCAGAACGTTCTGGTTCGCGCTCAACCTCGGCTTCTGACCGGAGCCACCAATGAGAATCCCAACCATGATGCTACTTTCCCGGCGCTCCGTGTTGTCGGCCACGCTCGCGGCCTGCGCGGCGCTCACGGCACTGAGCGGATGCAAAGCCACCGACGTGACGGACCTCAACAACTCGAGCATCCAGGATTTGAGCGGCGGCGCGACACCGGCCGCCATCGCCGCGGCCGAGATCGGCCTCGTCATCACGTCGCGCGGTGATCGGGCAACCGAGGTCAACACGCTCGGCATCTACGGGCGCGAAAGCTACAACATCCAGACCAGTGAGCCGCGCACGGTGACGAACACGCTCATCGGACCGCTCGTGCAGCAGAACGGCGGCGGCCTGATGTTCGGCGGATACGTCACCATCCGCGAGGCCAACATCATCATGAAGGCCGTCGACAACGTCACCGCGTTGTCGGATGCGCAGAAGTCAGCGGTGCGCGGCTTCACGCAGACGTGGAAAGCACTCGCGTTTCTTCGGGCGATCGAGGTGCGCGAACGTCTCGGCATTCCGCTCGATGTGGACGTCGATCCGAACAGCGCGCCGGCGGCGATCGCCGATCGTGACGCCGTGTACACGAAGATCGGCCAACTCCTGGACTCGGCCCGCGCCAATCTCGCCACCGGCGGCGCGGCGTTCCCGTTCACGCTGCCGTCGGGTTTCGAGGGCTTCGACACCCCGGCCACGTTCGCCATGTTCGCCGCCGGCCTCGAAGCGCGGGCGCACGTGTATCACGGCGACTTCGCCGCCGCGTTGACCGACCTGCAGAGCTCGTTCGTCGACACCACCGCGTCCTTCGATCTCGGGGTCTACTACGGGTTCAGCAACAACGCCGGCGATACGCCTAACCCATTCTCCGATGCGACGCAGTTCTTCGCACACGACTCCGACTGGGCGCAGGCCGAGTTGCGGCCGGATGGTTCCAAGGATCTGCGCGCGCAGACCAAGCTCGTGAAGATGGCGCAGGCGTTCTCGTATCCCACGTACAACATCACGACGAACTACCAGTTCGTGGTGACCGCCGATCGTGAAACCAACGCGCCGATTTCGGAGGTGCGCAACGAGGAGCTGATCCTGTTGCGCGCCGAAGCCAACCTCGGCCTCGACAACACCGAAGCGGCGCTCAAAGACATCAACGAGGTGCGTGTGAAGTCGGGCGGGCTGGCGCCGCTTCCCGATCCGTACAGTGGAGACATGTTGCAGGCGTTGTTGTACGAGAAACGGTACTCGTTGTTGTTCGAGGGGCACCGGTGGCTGGACCTCTTGCACTACAACCTGTTGGCGACGCTGCCCAAGGCCGCGCCTAACCATAAGATCTTCGACGCGAACCCGTATCCGGTGAACGAGTGCGTGGCGCGCAATCCGCAGCCGGAGGGCTGCAACCCGATCGCCGGCTTCTAGACGCGGGGCCAGATGCAGAAGGCGCGCGCCGATGGATGGGTTCATCGGCGCGCGCAACCATTGGTGCGAGTGGGCTAACGGAGCGCCGTTGCCTACTCGACTCGAATCGGGACCAGCGCGAGCAGGAGACGCTTGCCGCCGTTTCCGCGGACCTCGATGTGCAGCGGCCCGGCGTGTGTGGGCGTGTACTCGAAGTCGTACGTCTCCCCGACGCCGATCGTCTGGCGCGCCAGATGTGCGCGCTGCGACGACGGCGGCAAGTCCGCGCCGTCCTTCGCGACCGGGCGCCATTTGAGGATCATCGTGTCCCTTGCCGTGCCCAACGAACTATCCGTCTGCGCCGTGAGGGCAACGTACGGCGCGATGTTGATCGTCGTGAGATTGATGAATCGGAGACGAGCCGGCTGGCCGACGTGCATGACCACCGTATCCGGGTTGGCGCGGCCGTTGATGCCGAACGGGTGCGCCGCATCGGGCTCGTATCCCTTGAGGAAGAAGACGTGGTCATCGGCGGACAGCTGCGTGCCCGGATCGCGCACGATGATCGCGCCTTCCAACCCCGCCAATTGCTCGCGCAGCTCGTCCACGTGGGCGTGATACATGAACGTCCCCGATCGCGGCGGCGTGAATCGCGCCACGAACGAATCGCCCGGCGCGATTTCTGGCGTTAGGCGGCGCCCGGCGCCGCTGAAGCCCGGCACACCATCCACGTAGCTGTCCTGGATTTCGATGCCGTGCCAGTGCACGCTCGTCGGCTCGGGGAGCCGGTTCACGACCGTGATCGCGACCGGCTCGCCGCGCGTGAGATCGAGCTCGGGACTGAAATCTTTCCCGGCATCTACTCGGCGACCCTGTTCTTCGAGCACGAAGTGCATGTGCGGCAGCGACTCGACGCGCGGGTAGCCGTGGAACGCCGGCATGTTGTCGCTATCGGCAACGGCGACGAGGCGCAGCCGGCGCGCGTTCGTGTCACTCGACGCGGCGGCCGGGCGTGTGCCGGGGCGTTCGGCGACGATCGTCCCGAGGACGAGTCCGACCATGTCGCGCAAGTGCGGATCGTCCGGCGCCGCATTGATCGAATCCGGATCGAGGTGCGGGGCGAAGTGGCAATGGAAGAGCCAGTTCCCGGCCCGGTTAGGCGACCAGGTCATCGTCATCGCATCGAACGGCCACACCAGCTGCGTCACCGCCATCTCGCCGAGCGCGGGCTTGTCGTAGATCGCGAACGGGGGCCACGGCCCGGACAGGCCGTCGATCCGGAAGTAGAAGCCGTGCAAGTGCATCGGGTGGACATCCGACGTCGCATTGATGATGCGCCAGTGCAGCGAGTCGCCGACGACGGCTGCCACGCGCTCCGTGTTCGGCCAGGAGCGGCCGTTGATCGTGTACGTGATCCGGCCCACCTGCAGGAAGCCGATGTTGATGCGCGCCGACGACGTGTCCGCGTACGCCGTGCGAACGGAGTCCGGGGTCGCCATGAGCACGAACACGCGATCGTTAGGCGGCCGGGCCGGGGACGCCGAGTCGACGACCAGGGCGCCGGCGAGCAGGCCGGCCACGTGGGCGACCCGGCTCTCGCCGGTGGGGAGCGTGGCCCGGTACACGTAGCCGCCAGGCGCCGTGGCGCGGGTCGTCAGTTGCCCAACGGCACCGGGACCGATGACAACAGAATCGGCCTTGTTGAGGGCATCCGGGCCGCCATGGACCGCGGCCGGGACGAAGAACGTGAGCGGCGCGGCGAGGAAGTTGCGTACCGTTAGGCGGATCTCGGTGCCGGCCGTTACGCGGAGGAGCGGCCCCGGCACGAGCGGCGCCTGACCGGCCTCGGAAAAGGCGGCGATCCGCTCGGCGGGCCGCTTCGGCCCGTCGGATTGCCACGTGTGCTCGGCGGCCTCGAGCGCCACAGTGAGAACGCCGTCGTGCAAGGTTCCCGCGCGATGGATGTTCGGATTGGGCTCCACGAGCGCCGGTGCACCGCGCGGGGAGGCCGCACCCACGATGAGTGCCACGCCTGAAAGCGAGCACCACCGGAGGACCCGACGGAGCCATACGGCGTGGTCGTTCACAGGCCTGCGAGACGCGGGGCGCTGCGACATGGTGAGTTCACTCCACACGAATGGGCAGGCTGATAATGAGCGGCGATGGCGGGGCGTAACAAGACGCTACTTGCGGTAAAGCTGCGAACGAGCCGTAACCCGGCCGTCAGTCTTCCGTCACGCGGCAGGTGACGGTCGCACGGCTTTCCACCTGTTACGAGCTCTACCATGGGCGGCGGCCGGCGGCCCGCCTGCGAGCGCGCTTACTTGGCTCGCCTGGGATCGAGCCGCGGCCAGAGCTGCTGCAACGTCATGACGGGCGAAGTGGAAACGAACAGCGGAACGTCCTGCTCTTCCGGTACTGCCCACCGGTCGGTGAGCCGGCCCGCGGGTCTAACGTCGCGGTAAAATTGTCGCAGCTGTTCGCCGGTGACGCCGATGGTGACCAGCACGTCCCCGCTCTTGTCGCCCGGCCCGTAGAACCAATAGGTGCCGCAGCCGCAGATGGCGTGGGGCAATCCGAGCGCCGGGCCGTAGTAGTCGATGGCGCCAGCTTCGCCGTAGTTGGTGGCGCCGATGACCGCGCGGGCCCGTTCGGGCGCCGGGAGCGAATCGTACACGCGAGCCACGGCGAGCACGCGCTCGCGCCAGTGGAGCATGTCGGCATAGTCTTGGGGCAGACGCAGCACACGGTCGGTGTTGGTGGTCACGGTGGTCGTGGGCCCGCGCGACGCATAGCGCGCCATATCGTTAGGCGCCAGCACCGGGAGCCCGAACGGCAGCGCGACGGCGCCGTACGCCACGACGGCGACGACCGCCGACGCGCGGACCGCGACCGGCGGCCACGCCGACCCGCCGGCCTTCCCGTTAGTCAGCCGCTCCAGCCACGCCGAGCCGGCGCCCACCAGCGCCGGGTAGACCGGAAGCAGGTAGTAGGCCTTCCCCTGGAAGGCGACGAGGATGGCCAGCGCCACGACGCACGCCAGCGCGACAACCCGTAGCACGGTCTGTCGCCAGTACTCCCAGATGCCGGCCACGGCGAGGAGGGCGCCGAGGCCCATCATCTGCAGCTGATCGGCGAAGAAGCCGAAGGTCGTGACGTGCACCAGCTGTTGGGCGGCGAGATCGCGCTCGTACACGAACGCCGGCCAGCCGGTATTGATCTGCCCAACGATGCTCGGCGAGCCGATCGCGATGGCAGCGAGCGCCGCGAGCCACGGCCAGCGCGTCGCCAGCCAGCGCCGGTCCGGGAGGATCGCCACCGCGCCGAGCACGCCAACGCCGACGATGGCGATGCTGAACTTGGTCAGGAGACCGAGTCCGGCCCCGACGCCTAACGCGATCCACCATCGCGGGTCGCCGGTGCGAACGAGCCTGACTAACGAGAACAGGACCAATGTCCAGGTCAGCTGGTCGAACACCACCGGCTGAAAGAGCGTGCCGCTGCGCAGCAGCGCCGGGCTGGCAATGATGATGAGCGCGGCCAGTGCCTGCGCGAACCGGCCGCCACTGAGCTCGCGCGCGAAGAGGGCCGCGAACACCACCAGCAGCGTGGAGGCAAGCGCCGGCACGATCCGCACCGCGACGAGCCCGACGCCGGTCGTCGCGCGCATCGCCTGGGCGAGGATCGCCATCGCCGGCGGGAAATCCATGTGCCACAGGCGAAGGTGCGCGCCCATCGCCAGGTAGAGGAATTCATCGCGCTGAAAGCCGTACGGCGTGACGATGGCGGTCCAGATGTGCAGCGTGAGGACGAGCGCGATGGAGGCAGCAAGCACCGCGCGCGCGACAGGGGGCCGCCCGTTCACCGGGGCGCGCGGGATCGGTGCGGGCGGTGAACTGGGCGTCCGTCCGGGTAGATCAGCAGCGAGTAGTGTCACCTGCCCCATCACCTGCCTAACGTCGCCGAGCGACGTACCGTCGCGCCTCGCGCAACGGTGGCCGGCGCGTGCCGCCCTTGGCGACGGTGAGCAGCGCGGCGTACAGCGTGCGCGCGTGCGTCGTGTCGCCGGCCCCGCGCGCCGCCCGCGCCGCGCCTAACAAACTATTGAAGCGGTTGGGATAGAGCGCCAACGAGCGCGTGTAGGCACCGAGCGCCTCCGGCGCCCGATGCTGCTCCATGAGCATGTCGCCCAACAGTTCAACGGCAGGCAACGTGGGCGCCGGCGTGACGGCCGCCTTTGGCGTCGCCGCCTCGAGCGCGGCGGCCTGGTTCATCAACGCGACGGCCGATGCACTTTGGCCCGTGACCTGTGCGATCCACGCGTTCAGCTCGAGGTGGAGTACGCGAATGTTCCGGGTGAACAATGCTTCGCCCGCCTTGCCGCTGGCGCTCTCGAGCACGTCGAGACGCTCGGCGGACTGTCTGGCCTGATCGAGCATGCCTAAATGTGCGGCGCCGAGTCCGCGCGCAAACCACGAGACCGCTTCGGGCCAGGCGAACCGATCCCAGTCTATGGTGGACGGTTCGCGCGGAACCAGCGACGCTGCCTGGTTCCAATCGCGCCGCTCCAGCGCGTAGCGAGCCTGTGAGGATGACAGATGAAATGCCGTCTTGAACGTCGGCTCCAATCGCGGCGTTGTACGCAGCCGCCGGATCTGTGCCGCCGCATCATCGTCCTTGCCCTGCTGCAACTCGGCATAGACGAGATATTCTATCGCGTGCGGGAATTCGTCCCACACGTATTGCCCGCTGTCGCCCGCGGGAACTTCCAGCGCTGCGTTAGCCGCGCGCACGTTGCCGCGAATCACCGCATTCCAATCGCCGAGGCGGGTGTAGATGTGCGTCGGCATGTGCAGGGCGTGCGGATTGCGCGGCGCGATCGCGTCATACGCACGCACGATCGACAACGATTCGCGTTCGCGCCCGGGAACATCGTCGGCGTGGATGAAATAGTGTATGGCGCCGGGGTGGTGCGGGTGGCGCGCGTACACTCGGAGGAGGATCGCCGCCGCGCTGTCGGCGTGCACGCGGGACACGGTGTCGGCGGGAGCCGTGGCCAGGAGCGCCAGCGCGTAAAACGACGCCGCGTCGGCGTCGTCAGGATAGGCCGCGTAGAGCCGCGCCGAACTTTGTTGCCAGCGCCGGATGCGAAGCCAGTAGTCGCGTGACGCCGGCTCCAGGAAAAACGCCTCTGCCGCGGCGACGAAGAGCCGCTCCCGCTCTGTCGTTAGGCCGAGCGACTTGGCGTGCTGTACCGCATCCCAGCCGCGCTGGAGCGCCGCTGGGCTCGGCCGGGTCGGCCACAGCGGTTGGAACAGCGTCATCGCGATGCCCCACTGGGCCATCGCGCAATGCGAATCGGTGGCGACGACGCGCTCGAACGCCGTCCGCGCCTCGGGATACGTCATGTGATGGAGCAGCGCGACCGCGCGATTGAACCCGGCTTGCACGTGGGCAGCGCACCCGACCGGGAAATCGACTACGCCTAACGAATGGCCGCCGTGTTGGGTGGCCTGTGCTCCCGATCCAGGCGCGACACCCGCCGGCAGAACGCCGGCGAGGGTCGCGCAGAGGAGCACTCGAATGGACGACCGCGACCGCGTGAAGCGCATTACGGCATCTTCGACCCTTCGGTGTGCAAGTGGATCACCGAATCCGGGCCGGGCTTGGAGTAGTGCGCGATCGTCATCCCGACGAGCTTTCCGTCCTGCAGCTTGAGCGAACCCTCGGTGCTCACCTTCACGCCTTTCCGACGCTGGCTCGCGAACGTTCCCGTGCGCTCGAGCAGGCTGTCCCCGGAGACGGTGATCTGTATCGGTACCTTGAGTCCCGACGGGAACGTCATCACCCAGCCCGTCGTGTCGGCCGTCGCCGTGAGGACGAACTTGGTAGGCGACATGTCTTTCCCCGAGTCCGGCGTGGATTGCATCTGCCATTTGCCCGCGACATCCGCCAGGGAAATCGCCGGCGCCGGCGCGGGTGCGGGCGCGGCGGCGGGCGCCGAGGTGTCCGCGGCGACGGCCGTGCTGTCCCCCTTGGCCGCTTGATCACTCTTTGTGCAGCCGGCGACCAGCAAACCGGCGGAACAGGTGATTGCGATACGCGAGATGATGTGCATTGGACCCTCGGCGGTTCAGGATGCCGCAGTGACTGCGCTGAGCACACGTTACGGAGTCGGGCCGTTGTGTCAAGCGAGAGCGGCGGCTGTGCTCTCCCGGGTGATGGGGCACTGAAATATCATGAGCGATACGACCTTGTCCGCCGCACGCATGCAGTTGGCCGCTCAGCGCCGCCTAACCGGCGAGCAACGGCTGGCGCTTGCGTTCGGGATGAGCCGTCTTGCCCGTCAGTTGCTGCTCACGCGGCTCGGTCACGAGCATCCCCGATTGGTCGCGTCGCCAGCTCGAACCCGAGGCGGCGCTGGAGCGCCACGGGATTCGTCGCTGTGGGCAAACGGGCGCGACGGTGGCCGAGACCGGTTTTGCGCCGGCGGGTTGGCAATTGAGGACCGCCGCGGCGTGGTTAACGCCCGGATAACGGCCGGCCAACGGATGCCGGCCAGAATTGCGTGCGGATAACCGAACCCTCTCACCGGGGGCCGACTCACTTTCTCGCTGGAGCACCCAGTCATGACGCTCACGTCTCAGTCCAAGCGACGCAGTCTCCGCGTCCTTGGAATCGCGGCCGGCGCGATGCTGCTCGCAACACCCTCGTCGCGCGCCCAAGGTTCCAGTTGTGCCACGGTGCACGCGGCATCGCTCAAGATGGAAGCCGTACCCTATCACATGTACTTTGTCGACAGCGCGAAGGCCGTGGCCGCCGAAAACGGCGGCAAGCCTATGGTTGGCGAGTCGATCGTGGTCGGAGGAGCGATGTACCTGCTCAGCCATGGAAAGTGGGTCAAGAGTCCAGTGAGTCTGGCCCAGATGAACGCGGAACGGGATAAGCACGATTGGACCAAGGACACGTGCTCGCACGTGCGCGACGAGAGCGTGAACGGTGAGGCCGCATCGGTCTGGCGGACCCACGTCGTGACCGAGATGTCGACGGTCGATACCGAGATGTGGATCTCGAAGGGTCGCGGCGTGGTGCTCAAAGCGAACAGCGTCATGGACCTCGGCGGCCAGGATGGCAAGAACCACACTAGCGCTCGCTACGACTATAGCAACGTCCACCCGCCCGCCGGCGTCCGGTGAGCGCTCGATCTGGTGCCTGCGATCACTGACATCCCCACGGAGGATCCCACATGACGCTCTTCCGCCCTACCGCTGTGCGCATCGCGCTGGTCCTAACGTTAGGCGCATGGCTCGCCGCCTGCTCCGGCGCACCGCGGGCCGACGCGGTGAGCGCGGCTGCGACGACCGGTGACACCGCCAGCGCGATCGGCGGAACCAAGGCGAGCTGCAAGCAGCTCACGAAGGAGCAGGTCCAGCCGCTGCTGGTGAACACGATCACCGACGTCAAGGTGACGGCGGCGGGCACCGACGGCGAAGGACAGCAGTGCATCTTTTCCGCCCCGGACGGCACCGGCGCGATCGACGTGTTGGTGTTAGGCGGAGTGGACGCGCAACCGGCGTACGCCAGTGCGGTCAAAGGCGAGTCCCACGGTGCGGTCGCCGTGCCGGGTGTTGGCGACCAGGCGAGTCGAGACACCGGCGACGGCGAGATCGACTCGATCAAGGGCGATCTCTACTGCGCGGTTTCGCTCGGCTCCAGCGGCGACGTGCCCGGTATCGGCAAGCTCGAACAGGCCGCGGGGGGCACGACGCACATCGCGGAGAGCGCGTACGCGGCGGAGGCGGCCGCGTTAGGCACGCTCTGCAACCGCATCTACGGCAGCGGCAACACGACGCCGGACCTGAGCATGCTAACGGGAGCCGCCGCTGGCGCGCATTCGTCGATCACTTCGCGTACGTCCAGCCCGTCTCGACGATCTGCTTGTTCGATTTCTTGAATTGGTCTTCGTAATACCCCTCGCTTCCCACACCTTGCGGGGCGGCGCTTCTCCGACCAACACACCTCGGTTGCGCGCCGGACGCGGTCTTGAAGGAATACTTTTGCCGGAGGAATACCAGGTAGGCGTTTGCGATCGTCCCGAAATCGGGTGGGTTTCGGAAGCTGTCTGGTTTGCCTAAGAAAATCCCGCTGAAGTAGACCGTCGGCGCGGACTGCTCGGAATAGCAGTACACGTAAAACTCTCCCGGCGGCGGCGCGGCTCCTGTGTCCGCCGCCGGCACTGCGTTAGGCGCAATTTCGGCCGGCGTGTACGACCAGGTGACGTTGGTGACGTCGGTCTTACCGTCGGCCAACATCTTGTCCTCGTAGCTCAAGGAAAATGCCCGCTGCTGCGGATCCGTGGAGCCGGGCTCACAGTCAACCTTTTGGGACCCGAGCTTGTCGACGGGATAGGTCCGGCTCACATGATTGAACCACGCGGCGTTCACCGCCTGTGCTAACGCAACGGTCTGGATGTACGAGCTAACGTAAACGATCCGTCGGGTTGCCGTGAATCCGGAGAACGTGCAGAGGTACCAGCTGCCCTGCCCTGATGCCTGAGCTGCTGCTGCGGGCGTTGCCGCTGGAGCAGGCGCTGGTGCGGGTGCAGGCGTGTGCGGTGCCGGTTGGGCAGAAGCCGACGAGCCGGACGCTGCCGGCGCAGCGGATTGGGGCGGCGACGGGGCAAGGAGGAACGTCAACGTGGTACCTGGCGGCATGAGGACTTGCTGGCCGGTCGCGACCGCCGAGGCAGCCGCAGGCGCGTGATTGCCCAGTGCTCCGACCATCGCGTGCATCGCGTTCGCGTCGTTGTGCGCGGCGGTGGTCGCGCTGGCCAACCTGCTCGTGACCGCAACCGCCTGGCCGTTAGTCGCGACGGTCGAGACGTGCGCAATCCAGTCCGATCCCGGTTTGTCGAGCGTGACGGTCGCGTGCGCGCCGTTCGCGATTGCGACACCGTTTCCCTCGGCGACCGCCCGCGTGACTGTGGCGCGGTACTGCTTCCCGGCCGGATCACTTCCCGTATTCACGCGCTCGAGTATTCGGACCGTCACCTTGGTGCCGATCGCGGAACTATTCTGCGTTTGCGCAAGGAGTGCCGGTGGGGCGATCGTCGCGGCAAGAATTGACAGCGACCAGAGACAACTGCGATGCCTCGATACTCTCGCGTGGCGCATGGCGTTCGTCTCCGGTTGCCGGTAAAACTGCATGGTGGGGACATAACGTACGGTCGACCGGGACGAACGGATAGTGATCCATCCGGCCCTCCCGCTCTGTTCGCACCACGCTGAAGTAGACCGCCCAACGCGATTCGAGGCGTCATGTCGCGAGGCGCTTTCGGATAGTCCGCAATTCGTCCCGGCGCGCCGCGCTCGCTCTTGGATACGACATGTTCAGTCGTTCGAGCGTATCGAGCACGATCCGGGAAACGATCAACCGACAATTTTCCTTGTCGTCGGCGGGAACCACGTACCACGGAGCCTCGGGTGTGCTCGTTGCGCCAAGACAATCACCATAGGCCTCCATATAGCGCTTCCAGAATTTCCGTTCCGCGACGTCGGCCAAGCTGAATTTCCAGTTCTTGGTCGGCTCGTCGATCCGTGCGAGAAAGCGCCTACGTTGCTCATCCTTCGAGAGATGGAGATAGAACTTGATGATGCGCGTTCCGTTGCCATGCAGATGTCGCTCGAAATTCACGATCGATCGATAGCGCTCGCGCCAAACAGCACTCTTGCCGCGCGGCGCGTCCGGCAATCCCTCGCCGCGGAGAAGCTCGGGGTGGACGCGGACGATCAATACCTCCTCGTAATACGATCGGTTGAAGATCCCGATCCGGCCGCGTTCCGGTAGATCACGGGTGGTGCGCCAGAGAAAGTCGTGTTGCAATTCGCCGGCACTGGGATGTTTGAAGCTGAAGACCTGGCAGCCTTGCGGGTTGACTCCGGACATCACGTGCTTGATCGCGCCATCCTTCCCCGCTGCGTCCATCGCCTGAAAGATGAGCAGGATCGCATAGCGGTCGGAGGCGTAGAGCAGCTGTTGCAGCGCGCTCAGTTGGGCAACGTGCTCCGTTAGGAGCTCGTGATACTGCTCCTTCGACCGGTAGGCGGGCGTCACCTTGGTCGGCCAGTGCCGGAGGGTGACCGTGTCTCCGTCCGGCACGCGAAAATCTTTTGGGTCGATTTTCATCTTGGCTCACTCCGCGGAGTCATCGTGCCCAAGCGCGCCCTGCGCGGCGATCGATCCAGCCGCGGTCGGCTTGCCTACCAGAATCGCCTCGAGACCGACGCCGATGAGGGCGCCCAGCACCGGGCCCACTATATAAATCCACGTCGTGCTCAGGTCACCGCGTAGGAGGTCGGGCGCGAACGACCGAACGGGGTTCATCGATGCGCCGCTAACGGGCGCCGCCCACAACCCTGCCAGAGCAATGTATCCGCCAACCGCGATTGCGCCGTTGGTGCCGATGTTGCGCGCGCCCGAGGCAGTGCCGAGGATCGTATTGACCAGACCGGCCGTTAGGAGCACCTCCATGGCCAGCGCCTTCCCGCCTCCGATGTTCGTGCCCGGCATCGTCGCGCCGAGCGCTCCGATGGTTCCGAACATGACCTTGAGAAAAAGCGCTGCCGCGACACCGCCGACCGTTTGTCCCAACACGTAACCCGGCACGCGGTTCCACGGGAAGTTGCGCCGTAAGGCAAACGCCAGCGTCACCGCCGGGTTGAGATGGGCGCCGCTCACCTGGCCCATGAAATAGATGGCGGCCATCACCATGAGTCCCGGCGCAACGACCGCCATGGCAGGAGTGATGCGGCCCGGGCTGTGAGCCGCGACGACGTCGGCTCCGGCGGCGACGACGACCAGCAAGAACGTGCCCCAGCACTCGGCCAGGATACGCCGCCACTCGAGAGCGCGGTCCAGAAAGTCGTGTGACAGCCGCTGCTGTATCGTGCGTTGCAGTTGGGCAACGTCCGCGGTACTTCTGCCATGCGATGTCATGATGACCCCGTGTCGACGACGATTCGCGACGGGTCCATGATGGCATGCTGGCGTGCGCACCACAACGATGGCCACTCACTCACTGGCCGCCCCTCCGCGAGATGTCCCAGCCGTATCGCGGGCCCAGGGAGAGGACCTTGAGGATGAGCAGATCGAGCGTGCCATGGAGCAGCTCCGTTGTCGACTCCATGGGTGGCCCTTGTTGTCGTTAGATTCGCACCTTGGCTTGAAAGAGCGCGCGGGTAGCGATGGCATCGTTGACGCTGCGAGTCTGGGTGAAACCGAGGTCGCGGGTTTCGTCGCTGGAGCAAGCGCCGGACGGCACTTGGGTGGCACGGCTCACGTCGCCTCCGGTCGACGGGAAGGCGAATGAGGAGCTGATCGCCCTGGTGGCAAAGCATTTTCGCTGTCGTAAGGCGGACGTTCGCATCACGGCCGGCGCGACCGCGCGCGTCAAACGGCTCAGTATCGATGCGCCATGAGTGCTCGCCGGTTCGTCGCGCGCATCATGGAGCTGTTGCTACAGTAGGTAAGAACTCCATGATGCACGATGAACGCTCGTTGATCTACGCGGCCAGCGCGGCGGTCGACACTGCGCGCGGCGCGCTCAGCTTGCGGAAGATCAAGAGGTGCATGAGCAAGTACGCCGGCACCAGGAACGTCGGCACCAACACCCACGGCAACGTCGTGATCGCCTCGGCCGATCCACTGAATACATGGAACGGCGTGCCCGGTTGGGAGGTGACGCCTAACGTGACGGCCGTGATCAAATCGAGCATGCCCAGGGCGTTCCACAGGGCGATCCAGATCGGACGCACGGATCCCGACGCGGCCAACGCGGCGAGCGGCAGTGCGATCAATCCGACGGCGACGTCACCCCAGCCCGCCGATGGCGCGAACGGCGCCGGCAGTCGGCCCACGCCGTAGAGGATGAGGAAGAAAACGCCAAGCACGCGGCCGATGTTGGCCGCGATGAGCACGGGCATCGGAATCTGAAGAACGCGCTCCCGGAAGCGCGGTACGCGGAAGTACGCGATCAATCCCGCTGCCAGCACCACGAACAGTGCGATACCGACAGCAGGCACGGGCCCGGCGGCGCCCGGTCCGAATCCTCCCAGTGCGCCGATGGCAACGAGCGCCGACAGCCAGAGGCCGACACCGACGAACGCCGCGATGCGCGCACGCAATCCGAGAGACGTGGCGGCAGCAAACAGGCCAGCGAGGATGACGACGAGTGCAACTTCGGCGATGGTGCCAATGAGGTCGAGCATGGGACCCTCCAGTTCAGTGTATATGCACGCAATTGATGCGCGCCGAGCCGCGTGGCCGCCGGGCACGTCAGGCGCGCGGGGATGAAATCCGTGTTGTCTTGGGGGTGCTGTCGGCCTGGTCGACCAGCCGCTGCGCCTGCTGCCAGGCGGGATACGCGTCGTGCAGCTTCCGGCGGCCGGCGGCGCTGAGCCTCATGCGGTGTTCGCGCCCGTCGTCCGAGCGCGCCGACACGATCCAGCCCTTTCGCCGCAAGAGCGCCGCGCTGCGCGTGAACGTCGTCCGATCGAGACCGAGTGTGTCAGCGAGCACGGCGAGCGGCGCGCCGGCGCCGACCTCGAGCGCGACGAGGACCGAGAACTGCGTCGCCCGCAGTCCGTACGGACGCAGCTGCTCATCGTAGAGGCGCGAAATCGCGCGAGCCTGTCGGCGCGCGTCGAGGCAATGGCAGTCGGTGGCGCAGGCGGCGATATCGATCTTTCGCATCAGGGCTCCGCGTTCAGTGTATATGCACCCATCTGACGGTCCAATCGGCGCGGCGCCGGATTTGTTCCCTCGGCGATTTCCCGTGGAGTCGGTGGCAACCGCGTTCAGGCCACAATTCGGCAACCTTTTGCGCGCATCACAGAATTACCACCTAGAAACTAGGAATCAATTCTGGATGAGCGCCAAGCGGATGCCGACGCCACTGCCCGCGCCGCGCGCCCAAGCTACGCCGCTCTTCCTGCCCTTTATGCGCGAACGGGCCAACGCGCAGGTAACGGGCCGATAACACGACAGCGCGAGACTCTGGACGAGCCGTCGGCGCCACCGCGTGCGCCAAATATTTCACGCCCGAGCTCGACACCGCCGGCCGGCATCACGGCCTATACGGCTCCCGACAAGGTGTGCACCATCGTGCTGGCGGGCGATGATGGCTACTTCAAGCAGCGTATATTGTATCCAAAGCATCCCTCACTCTCGCTATGTCCAGCCGCGCCCTTCTCACCGTCTACGCGACCGCCGTTGCCGCCGCGACTCTCGCCGCTGCCGTCAACCTCCGCGCCGATCCCAACCGCTACGGCTACTCGGATCGCGTCGAAAAGCACATGCTCCCCGCCGTCTCCACCGGTCCGCTCGATCCCGCCTGGAGTCCCGACGGCAAATGGATTGCGTTCTCCATGCGCGGCGACATCTGGAAGGTGCCCGCGGCCGGAGGCGAGGCGATCGCGTTGACGCAGGGGCCGGCCTATTACTTCGAGCCCGCGTGGAGCCCGGATGGCAAGCGCGTCGCGTTCTCGATGGATTCGAGCGGCAACCTGGACATCGGCATCGTGGATTCTAACGGCGGCGACATTCACCGTATCACCACCGATACCGACGTGGATGTCGAGCCCGTGTGGAGTCGGGACGGCCGCAGCGTCTATTTCGTGAGCGGGCGTGGCCGCGTGCGTGACGAGCGATTCACCATCTACCGGCACGACCTGGCCGCCAACACCGATGCCCCCGTCGCGGAAGGCATCCAACCCGCCGTCTCGCCCAACGGCAAGGAGCTCGCGTACGTCGCCCCGGTGCGCGGCCGGTTAGGCAGCGGCGGCCTCTGGGTGCGCTCGCTCGACGACACGAGCGCCGCACCCACGCTGGTGCAGTACGACGAGACGGAATACCGCATGAAGCCCGCGTGGTCGCCGGACGGCACCGCGATCTACTACGTGTCCGACGACGCCGGCTCCAACGACGTGATGGTGGTTCCCGCGGAGGGCGGCAATCCGGAACGCCTCACGATTGACGACCACGACGAGTACGCGCCGAGCCCAAGCCCCGACGGCACGCGCATCGCGTTCGTGTCTAACCGCACCGGCCCAACCACGCTACACATCGCCAACGCCGGCGGCGGACGGCTGTCGTCGTGGCACCAAGTCGAGATCACCTCGCGGCGTCCGCGCGTGGCCACCGGGCGCATCCGCGTGCGCGTGCTCGATGAACATGGGAGGCCGTCGCCCGCGCGCATCTATCTCGTGGCGAGCGACGGCCGCTCGTACGCGCCGGATGGCGGATTCCATCGCGTGATGTCTGCCACCGAAACGCACTACTTCGAGACGACCGGCGATTTCGACGTCGAGGTGCCCGCCGGCCGCACGTCGGTGGAAGCCGTGCACGGCCCCGAATATCGCCCGCGCATGGTGTCGCTCGAGGTCGCCGCCGGCCGCACCGCGCACGCCACCGTGAAGCTCACCCGCTTGCTCGACCTTCCCTCCCTCGGCTGGTACTCGGGTGACACGCACATCCACGATCTCCACCAGGGGCGCTTCGGCCTAACGCACTGGACGTTCTTCGACGAGCTGCGCGCCGAAGACCTGCACATGACGTGGGCGCTGATCCACATGGACGGCACGCGCATCATGGGGCGTTGGGCCGATCTCACGGGGCGGCCGAGTCCGCTCTCGACGCCTGACTATATCCTGCAGTACGCCGAAGAGTTCCGCGGTTCGTTAGGCCACATGGAGCTGCTCGGCATCTCGCGGTTCGTGCTGCCGTTGACCGCCGGCGTGGGCGGCACCGCGTACGCGCAGCCCGTGCTCGACCAGACGTACATCGATTCGGCGCACGCGCAGGGCGGCATCGCCGGGTTCCCGCACCCGTACTACCGGCCACCCACGACGCCGGAGCGCGCCGCCAGCACCCTGATTCCGGTGGACGTTGCGTTAGGCAGGGGCGACTACTATGACGTCGCCTCGCTATGGTCGGACGAGCTGGGCTCCACGGAACTGTACTATCGGCTCCTCAATTGCGGCTTCCGGCTTCCCGCCACCGCCGGCACCGACAACTTCTCCGACGTGTGGCGCGACCCGCCGCCGGGATCGGATCGGACGTACGTGCACGTGAAGGGCCGCCTAACGACGGCGAGCTGGATAGCGGGGCTCAAGGCCCAACATACGTTCGCGACCACGGGGCCGCTCGTTATGCTCCGAGCCCAGGGCAAGGAGCCCGGTGACGCGATCGCGCTGTCCGCGTCGGCGCCGCGCGCGTTGCACGTGCACGCGACTGCGCAATCGATCGCGCCCATGGCGAAGCTCGACATCATCGTGAACGGCGTCGTGGCCGCTACCGTGGCGGCGAGCACTGATTCCTCGCGGCTCGCGTTCGACGACACGGTAGCTGTGCCGGAGGGCGGCTGGGTTGCGGCGCGCGTCACTGGCCCCAAGTCGAGGTACGTGGGCGACGACTACGCGTTTGCGCAGACGAGTCCGGTGTACATCGTGCGCGGTGGGCATCGGTTTACGTCGCCTAACGACGCGAAGTTCTTGTCGGACGCGATCGTTGCGCTCGAAAAGCGGGTGGAGCGCGGGCCGTGGCGGACGGAAGCCGAGCATGAGGCGTTCACGGCGTCGCTCGAGAAAGCCAAGGCGGTGTACGATGCGATCTCCTCGGCGAGCGCGACGCCGGGGCAGCCGACACGCTAACATCGCTCCCTGGAGGCAGTCTATGCGGAGAAATGTCGAGGTAACATCCGTTCCTACTATAGTATAGCTTGCATGCGACCTCCGGCCCGAACGCCGCTCGCTCATGCGAGCTGGGCGCACGTGGCTACAACCCGCGACGCATCCGGTACCGCGCGCGCTGCTGGTTAGGCGTGCGTCGCCCGGCTAGCTTGGCGGCGTGCTGTTCAGACTCCACAGTGGGAACGACGTATGTCCACGTCTCGCGTTGGCCTGGCGGTGGCACTGCTAACCGGAATCTCACTCGCACCGAGCCTGGCTCAGGCGCAGCAGACGCCAGGCGTCCACGCGGGCACGTGGAGATACAGCTCGGTTGTGCAGGCGGGCGGCCAATCACAGGATCTCGGCGTCCGAACGATCACTATCGCGCGCAACACGACGGACCACGAGGACACGTGGCTGGTCGTGATGGCAATGCAATTCCAGGGGCAGGCGCTAACGGATTCCGTGGTCATGCGCAGCACGAATCTCGCGCCCGTCTCGCGCCACACGGTGACGACCGATAGCGATCTGCTGCTCGCCACCGACGACACGATGGCGCATGGCCTCCTAACGGGCGGACATCAGCTGGTGCCGCTCAACATTCGATTGGGGCAACGAAGTTTTCTCAATTACTATTCGCTGCGAGCCTCGCTGGCGGCGCTGCCGTTGGCTCGAGGCTGGGCCGGTGAAGCGAGCGTTCTCGAGCTGGGGCGCAATCCGGTGTTCTCGCCGATCACGCTCACGGTCGCGGGTGAAGAGCACATCTCGACCGGCGCCGGCGCATTCGACTGTTGGCGCGTCGCGGTGAAAGGAACCGGCATCGACGAGACGTACTGGGTGGCCAAGGATACACACGACATCATCAGAACGCGCGAGCCGATCGGGGGACAGGGAGCCATGTTGCAGCTCGACCTCCTCTCTACGGCATCGAAATAACAGTCGTCGCTGGACCACGCCCGATGCGATGCGCGGGGCATCGATCGTCGCCGAGGATGCATGATTGCTCTAGACCAAGACTCGGGATCGTGAGTTGGGACCAAGGTGGTCACGTCAGTCGCCTGCGCCATGCCCTAGCGGGCCCGCTGCGACCGGCGTCTCGGCGCCCGCGTACACCACCTTCCCGCCCACGATCGTGTACAAGACCTTGGTGCCGAGAATGGAGTCCGGCGCCGTGGTCATGATGTCACGGGAGAGTACCGTGATGTCCGCATCCTTCCCCGGCGCGAGGGATCCTTTGTCGTGTTCCTGGAACGCCACGTAGGCGCCGTTCAGCGTGTACGTCCGGAGCGCCTGCTCCCGCGTGAGCTTCTGCTCGGGAAAGAATGCCGAATCCGTGCCGACCATGTCGCGCGTGACGCTGCAGTGGAACGACGCGATGGGGCTGATCGCTTCGACCGGCACGTCGGTTCCGTTGGTCACCACCGCGCCGGTTTTCCACAGCGACTGCCACACGTACGCACCGTCCTGTGCGCGCTGCACACCCAGCCGCGGAATCACGTACGGCGCATCCGAACACGCGTGGATCCCCTGCATGGAGGCCACCACGCCTAACTGCCCGAAGCGCGGAATGTCGGCCGGGCTCAGGTGCTGGGCGTGCTCGATGCGCCAGCGCAGGGTGTCGCTTTTCACGTGGTGCTCCGCGAACAGGGCCTGATACAGATCCAGCGTTTCGCGGTTGGCGCGGTCGCCGATGGCGTGCACCGAAATCTGGAATCCGTGCGCGATCCCGATCTCGGCGATCTCCTTGATGCGCGGCATCGGCGTGACGTTGAGTCCCGTATTGGCGGGGTCGTCGTCGTAGGGCTCGAGCATCCACGCGCTGCGGGAGCCTAACGCTCCGTCCGCCGTGATCTCGCCGATCGCGCGCACGGTGAGGTAGCCGTTGCCATAGTCGATCATGCGGTGGGCCACCAGCGAGTCGACGTCGTTAGGCCGCACCTCGTCGCCGTCGACCAGAATGTAGAGGCGCAACGGCATGTCGCCGGCGTCGACCATTTCCTTGATGGCGTCGATGGTGGCGAACGATTCGCCCATGTCCTGGAACGTGGTCACGCCGTTGGCGAGTGCGTTCTGCGTGGCGAGGTGGATCTGGTTGCGGAACGCGGCCTCCGCCTCCTCCGGCGACCGCGCCGCCAGGGCTTTGTCCAGCGCGCGCCGCACCAGCGACTGCGCGCCATCGACGAGGATGCCGGTGGGTCGTCCCGCGGCGTCCTTGATGATCTCGCCGCCCGGCGGGTTAGGCGTGGATGGGCCGATGCCGGCGAGGCGGAGCGCCGCGTCGTTGGCGATGAGCGCGTGCCCGCTCGCGTGCTCGAGGATGACCGGATTGTTGGGCGCGGCCCGATTGATGAGATCGTTGGTCTCGAATCCTTTTACGACGCGTCCGGGCGACCGGTTCCACTTCTCCTGGTGCCAGCCGTGTCCCTGGATCCAGGCGCCGGGCTTGGCGGTTTTGGCCGCATCGCCGACCATCGCGGCGATGTCCTGCCACGAGGGCACGCCCATGAGGTTGAGCTCGGTCAAGGCCATGCCTAACCCGGTGAAGTGTCCGTGCGATTCGATGAAGCCCGGGACGGCGACATGTCCGTTGAGGTCGATGACCCTGGTGTTCGGGCCGACGTAGCGTTGGATGTCGGCATCGGAACCGACCGCCGTGATGCGGCCGCCGCGAACGGCAACGGCCTGCCCGTTAGGCCGAGTGGAGTCCATGGTGATGACCGTGCCATGGTCGAGGACCAGGTCGGCCGGTTGGGCACGGGTGCCGCAGGCAACGGCGAGCGCCAACGGCGCGAGGGCGAGGAGGCCAAGTGCGGCGACGGAGCGACGGAGCATGGGCGAGTGGGAGGTGGCGAGATGCCGGGCGCTTACGCCGGTGCGCGGATTGCGCCGTCCCGACGGAGCCGGCGAGCTGGGAATGTCGGGCGCAGGCGACAGTGGTTCCGGGACGTGAGGTGTAGAGAAAACGCCGAATATATACTTCGCCAGGGATATGGATAGAGAGCTGAGAGGCCACGCGCTACCGACGGGCGTGCAAGTGTCGCGCGTTCGTGCCGGAGCGGCTGGCTGCTATCGCGCTCACGCTCGACGCCCCAACCGCGGGCGCGGTGTCGGCGGCGGAAGCCGCGGTCGGGGCGTTGAATGACCACGTGCATCCCGCGTTAGCTCCGTTGGCGCATCTGCTCTTGCGCACGGAATCCATCGCATCGTCCAAGATCGAAGGCATCGCGCTCGGTGCCCGCGCCCTGGCGCGCGCCGAGGCACGGTCGGACACCGGCGAGAAGATTGCCCAAACGGCGCACGAGATCCTGGCCAACATCGATGCCATGGAGCTGGCGATCGATCACGCGGTTGCGACGGACACGTTCAAGCTTGCCGACCTTGTCGCGATCCATCGGCGGCTCATGCAGGCGAGTACCACACCGAGCGTGGCCGGAGCGGTTCGCGATCGGCAGAACTGGATCGGCGGCAACGACTACAATCCGTGCGGCGCCGACTTCGTACCACCTCCGCCGAACTACGTTAGGAAACTTCTCACCGATCTGTGTCGAGCCGTGAACGACGACACGCTGCCGCCCGTCGTGCAGGCCGCGCTCGTGCACGCCCAATTCGAGACCATCCATCCTTTTGCTGACGGCAATGGGCGCGCTGGTCGTGCGTTGATCCACGTCGTGCTCAAGCGCCGAGGGTTGGCGCGGGCGTACGTGCCTCCGATCAGCGTGGTCCTCGCGGCCAAGAAGAGCGGGTACGTTGACGGCCTAACGAGCTTTCGAGGCGCCGACGTCGGGCCATGGATCCAGCGCTTCGCCGATGCAACGATGGCCTCGTCCGAGCTGGCGCGCAGCTACGTCGGTGCCGTCGAGCGAAAGATCGCCGAGTGGCGCGCCGCGCTTGAGCGGCACGGTGCGCCGCGCGCAGGGGCCGCGGCATGGGAGGTCATCGATGTCTTGCCGGCGCATCCCATGATCACGGGGCCGACGGCGATCGCAGCCACGCGGCGCGCACGCGCGGCCGTGTATCAGGCGTTGGAGCAGTTGCAACGCGCCGGGGTGCTCAAGCCGGTGTCGAACGCGCCGCGCAACCGGGTGTGGGAATCCGTCGGGCTGCTACAGTTGCTGGAAGGACTCGAAGCCGGCAGGCTGTCGACCGGCCGGTAACATGGAGGCCGACCGCGGAGCGTCTCCGTCTCGGTTCGCCCCGGAGCGGGGTCGAGCTAGTCCCACGAGATCTGGTAGCGACACACGGTGCCGCCTTTGGCGCGGCACTCCTCCTCGACGATCCGCACGTTGCGCGCACCGCACATCTCGAGCGCGCGCCGGTGCCATCCGATGATGGTGAGACAGTCGGGAATGCTGAACGACTCGGCGTCGAACGTGGTGAGCTGGCCCGACGTGGCGCCGGTCGGCTTGTACTCGCGGCGGCCGGTGTCGTAGTACGTGCGATAGATGGCGTTTGCCTTCGCGAGAAAGGCATGCGGCTGGCCGGATTCCAGAAAACTTCCGTGCACGGTCCCGAGATTCTGGGCGGCCGAGGCTTCGCCTAACTGCTCGAACACCTTGCCCTTTCCGTCGCCTAACACTCGCACGATCGCGTCGTCGAACCGTGTGCCGATGTCGAACGGATACCATCCGGCCGACACGACGGCCCGCAGCTTTTTCTGATCGTCGGCATCCAGCGACGCCATGACGCGCGACAGCGCATCCTTTCCGAATCGTTCTTCGACAAACGCGAGACGGGACCTGAGAACGGCACCTTTGACTCGTTGCACGGATTCCTCCGTGAGCTCGAAAAGGGAGACGCAGGGCACGGCGTGTCTTCCGCCCACGGTAGACGATACGCCGGTTCCCTCCGACTCTCAACTACCGGCTCGCCCCCTCGGAGACCAGTCGCCCATCCTCGCAGACGTGGTCGATGACCAACGCCGGTCGCACCGCGTCAAATTGCCGGCGCTATCGCACTCACGGCGTGACCCTGGCCCAGTTCTCGATCATCACCAGGTGAACCGCCGGCGCCGAGCTGGCGAGGGGACGGGCCATCACGAAGCGACCGTCCGGCGTCACGTCGAAATCCGGCTCGAGCGCGCCGCGAGGGAATAGCACCTTGGTCGACGCGATCCGGAAATCGGCGCCGGGGGCGACCATGGCCGCGCGCATCGAATCACGCGCGATGAAGTAGAGCGCCTTCCCATCGCGCGACCAACGCGGCGGAGCGTCCGCGACGCCGGCCGCCACCCGCCACACCTCGCTCCGGCTCGCGTTAGTCGATCGCACCACCAGCGTGTCGACGCCCGCGCGCAGCCCCCCGGTGTGATACGCCAGCCACCGTCCGTCGGGAGACGGCACCGGCCATCGCGCCGGCGCTGCCGCCACCACGCGCGCGGCGCCGTGACCGTCGAGCGGGACCGAACGAATGTCCGCCATGCCCGCCGACAGTTGGGTGAAGTAGAGTGTGCGCCCGTCGGCCGATGGCATCGGATCGGCCACCGCCGTGTCCAGGGGCATCCGCAGCACCGCTTGGGGAGCGCCGACCGTGTCGGGGACGGCACGGTAGATGGTGACGTTCGACGAGGTCAGCGCGACATAGAACAGTGAGCGGCTGTCGCTCGCCCACGCGAGCGAGGCGAACTGCGCGCCGGTATTGATGCGCGACACCGCGCCGGTCGCCAAGTCGCGGACCTCGATCGCATAGGCGATCGGGGTGTGGACGATCGCGGCGATCCGTGATCCATTGGGCGCAATCGCGGATTGCAGCGCTTCGCCGGAGAGCGTATCGACCGGCGTCACGGCGCCGCTTCGATCGACGCGGACGATCTGATCGGCGCGGCGTGAATCATCGCCCTCGAGGTAGACCATACGTCCCGTGGCCGACACGTCGAATTCGCCGACGTCGGAATATCCGCCCGGCGGCAGTCCGGTCACGATCGGGACGGAGGGGCCGGTGATGCGGAGGCGCTTCGGGTCGAACGGGAACGCGACGATCGAGCCGTCGCCGACGCGATTGACGATCAGGTGATCGGGCGGCGCGAATTCGGCGAACCGTCCCTGCGTTAGGCGGACCATCTTTCCGCCGCGCAGCCCGACCGCCGCGATCCCGGCCCGCGCGGTGTCGAAGCGCCCGCCGTAGGCAAAGATGTTGAAGAGGATGCCGTCACCCGGCGGCAGCGGCGCCGCGTTGTCGTAAATGGCGGTGCTGTCGCGGCGGATGAGGCGCATCGGTGCGCCGCCGCCCGTGGGAACGCTGAGCAAACCATCCTGATCCTTCACCAGGAGATGCTCGTCATCGAGCCAGTGGCCCAGTCGCGCGCGGCCGATGTGCGCCACCACGGCCGGCACGCTGCCGCCTAACGACTGGACGACGATGTCGCCCGTGCCCTTCTGGTAGGCCACGCGCCGGCCATCGGGCGAGATCCACCCGCCCGGGACGCCGGGCACCGGTTCGGCGCGCCCGGTAGCTGCCGTCAGGCGGTACAGTTGCCTAACGCCATGGACCTCGGCGCCGAAGAAAATCGTGGAGCCGTCGCCCGAAATCGACACGCTGCCGACCGGCACCAGGGAATCCGGGAGCGCGATCGGGACGCGCCACGCGACAGCGGCCGCGGCCGTTGGCGCGGGGCGCAGCCATCCCCACGCGCCGAGCGCCGCGGCCGCAACGAGCGCCGCCCCGAGGAGCGGGACCATCCGCGAGCGCGACGTCCGCGCCGGCACAGTCGATCGCGCGCTGCCGGCGCGGAATCCCAAGTCACCGAGCGCATCGGCGAATGCTTTCGCGTTCTCGAATCGATCGGCGGGCAGCTTTTCGAGCGCGGTCGAGACGGCCGCGTCCACGTGCGGTGGGACGCTCTTCCGCCGCGCGGCGAGCGACCGCGGCTCTCCCGTGATCACTTGCGCCACGATCGCCTGCATCG
>DATNAM010000163.1:0-38831 GCA_035572595.1 Gemmatimonadaceae bacterium | reverse complement strand
GATCAACTGCACACCGCCATCGGCGCGCGCCAATCGCACCACGGCCGTGGATGCGCCGGCGTGCTTCACCACGTTGCGCAACGATTCCTGCGCAATGCGATAGAGCCCCGACGCCACGGCGGGCGGCATCTCGACCGGACTCCGATCCAGATCCAGCCCGACGCGCAGTCGCGACGTAGACCACATCTCGCCCGCCAGCGTCGACAGCGCCGCGGGCAATCCGAGGTGATCGAGCACCGGCGGATGCATGCGGTGGGCGAGCGAACGAATCTCATCCGCAAAATCGACGAGCTCGGCGCGCAGCCCGCGCACGCGACGCTCGAATTGTTTGTCGCCGCCGTGCGAGAACGTCGCCAGCTCATCGAGCGATTGGCCGAGCAGCGCGACCCGCTGGATCACATCGTCGTGCAACTCGCGGGCGATGCGCGCGCGCTCTTCCTCCTGCGCCGCGAGCAGCTTGCCGCTCAACGACCGCGTCGCCGTCAAATATCTCCGCTGCTGAACGACGATCGATGCCACGATGGCCGCGGTCAGGATTCCAGCTGCCAGGGCGGCAGCGACGAAGACCCACCAGAGCTCGGGTGACGCCGTTCGCACAGAAGTCCCCACGTCGTCAGCGAATAACGCAGAATACTCACGGCGCCGAATGCCTGGTAGATCGCGGCCCCCTCGTTGAGCACGGAGCGGGGACCACCTGGTATGCTCGGGGCCCAGGACTCCCCCTAGTGACTTTTGTTCGTGCGTGCAATGTTTACGCATTGCTGCGCGCGACACTGGACCGCCGGAAGGGTCGTCGATGATCCCCGCACACCACAAGCTAGGGTATTCTCATGACCTTCACAGGAAACGAACGGCACGACATCACGCTCGACGATGCACTGAGGCTCATACGCAATCATCGCCAGGGCGCCGGAGCGAATGACCATCGATGCGGGTTCTTTGGTCGAGCCGCCATCGAGCGCCTTCTCGCGCAGCCCGGTTGCGTCGGAATTCGGACCTACTCTGCGCGTCAGGACAATGGACAACCGACACTCGTGCTCGTCGGCGTGAACGGGAACGAACAGGACATCACGGCCATAGTGATCGAGGATCACATCCCGTGTCCGCCCAACTGTGACCCGGGATCTGCGTTGCACGTCTGACCTGTTTCAAACCGGAGTCGTTCACCTGGACAAGGCTGCGGTCTTTCTCGAGCTTCTGCCGGTACTCGCGGCGATGCGGCTCTCCCGTGCGCTGCCGGTTGCGCTCCGGCTCGTGGCGCTCGTCTACGCGTTGTGGTTTCTTCAGGATTGTGTGATGTGGTGGCTCGCCGACGCGGGCCGCAACAATCTCTGGATCAGCCACATCGCGCTCCCCGTGACGACGGGACTCTTGATGTGGGCGTTCTCGTTGTGGCAGGAAGACGGAGTGGCGCGCATGGCGTTCCGCATCGCGATCCCCCTCTACGTCCTAGTGTGGCTGTTCCTCCTTTGGCGCGTCGAGCGTCTCGACCACTTCAGCACGTACGCGAGTCCACTCGCCTGCCTCCTGCTGATCTGCATGGCGGCCTACACGCTCGTCACGGCCTCGCTTCGATCGAGGGAGACGGTCTGGCGTCAGGAGTGGCTCTGGATTGGCTCGGGTTTCTTGCTGTACTATGGCGGTGAAGTGGTACTGATGCCGCTGAGCAACATCCTGTTCGCCGCCCACCGAGAGCTGCATTTCGTGTATCAGTTGTTCGGCGCCCTCGGAATACTGTCTACCTTGCTCGTGACCTGGGGAATACTGTGCGCTCCTTCTCACTCGATTTCTGCGGATCTAACTGGGAGCGGCGCTCGTGGCGGGAGTCTCCTCATGGCGAAGGAGCTCGACTGGCAAAGGAGCGCACGGGCCGGCGACATCTTAGAGACACGTGACGATGGGAGTCGCTAAAGGCATCTGATCGCAACACTCGCTCCTAACACGAGCCATACGGCGACGTCAATCGTGACGGCCGGCAGAATGCCTCTCTGCGTCGCGCTGGCTGCGCTGCCAGATCGAAAGCGCCCACAACAACGGAGCTGCCTCGACCGGGCATCGTGAACTCCAGCACGCAATTGGTGTTGTGAGGCAGCTGGATCAGCAACTGCGACCTGGTCTCCTCGCAAGAATCACAGCACGAACTAAACCGCGACCAAACGCCATGGCCGCGATAACTCCTCCAGCTTGGGGATTGTCGACGATCACGCGAGCAGGATGCGCTCGATCGCGGCCGAAAAAAGCTGCGCAGCAGGACTGCTAACGTGTAAGCGACGCGTGAGCAACTAGGGTTTTCCCTAGTCGTGCGCGCTAGGTGAATTGGCAGCTTGCGCGCTCGTCGCCGTCATCGCTTCTTGGGGCCGCGCACAACGATGCGCGATGACGCAGGCGACTCGGGAGATGTCACCATGAGCACTCTAGCGGAGCGGTTCCAGTTTTCCGGCGCATTCGGCCGCGGGCGGGTCGTTGTCGGCCCCTCGATCGAACGTCGGACGCTGATCCCCACGACATCCATGTGGTCACAACAACATCACGAGCCCGAGCGCCCGGCGCTCCCGCTCGAGTCCGGAAGCACGGGCGGCATCCCGCTCGTCCGCTTCGACGCGGCGCTGCGCGACCTGAGCGACGCACAACGGCGCGTGCTGCGCTTGATGCTGACCGGCGCGCGCATCGCGCTCGTGTCCGGCGCGTCCGGCGAGCAACGCCGCGTCGTTTCGCGCTGGTTAGGCGCGGAGCGCGTTTTTCTTCCGCCGCTGCAAGCGGTGCAGCGCGATCTCGATGCCTCGTCGCGGGCTCGGCTCCACGGCTACGTCACGCGTGAGCTGATGTGGGAGAACGACGAAGCGCTCGAGGCCGAAGCCTGGGCGACGCTCGCCGTGATCCGCGCGCTGGGCCGGCTCGACGCCGAAACCAACGTGCTCGAGCAGTCGACGTTGCGAGCCACGTTCTGGAGTACGGCCAAGCCGTAAGACAGTCACGCCCGCCGCGGCCCCAGCCACTTCGGGAGGGGGCCGCGGGGTGTGAGTTGGACCCACGGGCATGTGGCTCTCGCCAATGAGGGCCCATGTCCCGTGGCTGTTTCATCCCGCGCGTTCCGTTAGGCGGCAACGCGGCCGCTCAATGCTGCATGCAGATGGCGGCGTTGAGCACGTCGATGCGCCCGAATCCGTACAGCGGATCGACGAACCGGCCCGTCGGATGGTCGCTCGTCCGCTCGATGCACGCCGTCACCTTCTCGACCCGCGGATCGCGCGTGAAATCCGATCCGATCACCGCGGCCTCGCCGGCCACGTGCGGCGACGCGAAGCTGGTCCCGGCGCCGAGTATGTACGACTGCTCGCCCGCGCATTGCGGCACTGCGCTGCCGGCGCACGCCGACAGGATGAGATCCGTCGGCACACCGCCCTGCACGAGATCGCCGCCGGGCGCGAACACGAGCACGCCGGGGAATCCAAAGTCCGAGTACGACGTGATCAGGTCGAAGTTCTGCTGATCCACCGGCGCCGTGGCGCCGACATCGATCACGCCCGCGAGCTGTGCGGGAATCGAGATATTGCGCGGATTGTCCCTCGCCAGATTCACCGCGTCATTGCCCGCGGCTGCCACCGGAACCGTGCCCTGGCGGATCGCGAAGTTGATCGCGCGCTGCAGCGCGACGACGAGCTGCACGTCGGCCTTGGTCTGAATCGTGACGTACGCGCCCAAGCTCATGTTGATCACGTCGGCGTGGTGTTTGGCCGCGTACATGATGCCGGCGATGAGATCGGAGAAGGTTCCCTGCCCGTTCGCATTCAGCACTTTGATCATGCACAGCTCCGCGTCGGGCGCGACGGACGCGATGCCAATGCCGTTAGACGAGATCAGCGTCGAGACGAACGTGCCGTGGAAGTTGTGATCGATGATGTCGGGCTCGGTAGGAACGAACGATGTGCTGATGTCGAGATCGACCTTGCCTTGCAAGTCCAGATGATTGGGATCGATGCCCGTGTCGAGCACGCACACGAGCGAGCCTTTGCCCTGCGTGGTCACGAGCCACGCCTTGTCGGCCTTGATCTGCCGCATGTTCCACTGGAACGCAGGGAAGAAGAACGCGCCGCTCTGATCGGCCTGTATCTGGATCGGCTGCCCGATCATCTGCTCGCGCGGCGGCAGCATCGGGATCGCGCTGTCGGCCTGCACGCCATCCACGTCGCTGCGATTGCCGATCACCGCCGCCGCGGCGTCGTTGAGGCCGCTCACCGTCACCACATCGATGTCGGGCTGCGTCCGCACGATCTGCCCGCCTAACGACTGCACCTGCGCCGTGAGCGATGCCATCGTCGTCGCGCCGTCCTTCATGATGATCACGCTGCGGTGCCCGCTGCCGGACGTGAGACCCGGGTGGACGCTGCCTAACGCTGGCGCGGTCGGCGCCTGGTCGCTGCACGCCGCCGCGCCGGCGGCGAGCACCGCGACGGCGAGAAGGCGCACGTGATGGGGGAGCATTCGCATTGCAGAGCCTCCGGCTTCGATGATGTGCCCGGCTCGCGCGCGACGGAGAATCCGCCGGCGATCGCGCCGCATGCTGATATGCGCGTTCTGGATGCCGTGTCAAGTCTCACGCGCCGCTGCCGCACCAGCGGCCCAACGGCGGCCGCGCAGTTCCTAACGCAGCGCAGTCGGCGCGGCGGTCTCGTCCAACGCTCGGCGCGTGGCATCGATCCCTTCGCCACGCCCGCGACGGCGTTGGCCCCGACGGCTCCGCGCAGGCCGCGCCACGCGCTGGGTCGTGACGCAGTCGGTGCCGGCACGACCGGCGAGCACAGCCATAGCGGCCCGAGCAGCAGCCGGAACGCGATCGCGCAAGGTGTCACGAGGTGCGGCGCGGGCGCTGCTCCAACGCTATGTTAGGTGCGCTGCACCAGGCGCCAGTCTTCGCGGGCCGTCCGCCGCATTTCACTTCTCGTCGAATTTTCCGACGCCGTCAAACCGAGGAGACACCCCCAATGAGCGCGTATCTCACGGAGTGCATCGGCACCTTCTTTCTCGTCCTCACTGTGTGCCTGAGCGTGTTGAACGGCACCGCGGCCGCGCCGCTCGCCATCGGCTCGTCGCTCATGATCATGGTCTACATGGGCGGTCACATTTCGGGCGGACACTACAATCCCGCCGTCACCCTCGCCGTCTGGATGCGCGGGAAGATCAGCGGGTCGCAAGTGATTCCCTACTGGGTCGCGCAACTCGTCGGCGCGATCATCGCAGGACTCGTCGCCTACTTCATCATGAGGAAGCCGTTCGTCGTGGCACCCGCACCGACGGCCAGCGTGATGCAGGTGCTGGTGGTCGAGTTCCTGTTCACATTCGCGCTCTGCCTGATGGTGCTGCAGACGGCGACCAATCCGAAGACGTCCGGCAATTCCTACTATGGTTTGGCGATCGGGTTCACGGTGACCGTAGGCGCCTACGCAGCGGGTGGGGTTTCGGGCGGCGCGTTCAATCCGGCGGTCGGGACCGGGCCGGCGATCGCGAGTATGCTCACGGGAGGCGGCACGATGTCGCACGTGTGGTTGTACATCGTCGGTGGGTTGTTGGGCGGTGCCGCGGCGGCAGCGGTCTACAAGGTGCAAAGCCCGGAATCGTGATCGCGAAGTCGGCACGGTCGATCGACCGTGCTGCCGGCTGGCGACGTATCGATCGAGGTGTCGATGGTGTTGCAACGGGTTGTGGTGGGAGTGGATTTCAGCGCGCCGTCGGAAGCGGCGGCGCGCTGGGCGGCGCAGGACCTCGCGCCCGAAGCCGAGTTGGTGCTGGTGCACGCGGTGGACGTTCCGGAGCCGCCCAGCTTCTTGCGCAACCGGTTTCCGCCGCGCGACACGCTGGCCGGCACCGCGCGCACGGGCGCCGATCGATCGCTGCGCGACCTGAGCGCCTCGCTCGGCGCGCGGCGGATCTGGCTCGAGGTGCGCGAGGGCCGCGCCGACGAGATGATCGCCGCCGTCGCCGGCGAGTATCGCGCCGATCTCGTGGTGACGGGCGCGCACGGCGAGCGCGGCGGCGTGTTCAAACAGTTAGGCAGCACGGCCGAGCGGGTCGCGCGGGCCGCGCCGGCTCCGGTGCTGCTGGCGCGCGAGCCGCTCCCGGCCACGGGGGCGACGGTGCTCGTCGCAATGGATGACGACGGACTGACGCCCGGCCTCCAGCACTGGACGATGTTTCTCGCGGCGCGATTCGACGCCGCCGTGACAGGCCTCCACGTGGTGAGCGACACGATGTTAGGCAGATTGGTGACGCTGGCGGCGATGGTCGCCGGCACACCCGAACCCCCTGCGTTAGGCGTGGGCGCCGTGGAAGACGCCAACGTCTGGATGCGCGAGCTGGTCGCCAAGGGCCTCGATCGCGAGCGCACCAGCGGCGAAGTGGCCTACGGCGATCCGGCGCACGAGATCCTGGCCGCCGCCAAGCGGATGTCGGCCAACGTCATCGTGCTCGGCCGCCACCGCGCCGGCGGCATCCGGCACCAGCTGTTAGGCAGCGTCGCCGACCGGGTGCTGCGCGACGCCGCGTGCTCCGTGTTGGTCGTCACCGAGCCGGCAAGCGTTGCGGCGGCGGTCGACGAGGAGCGGCCCGCAGCGTGACCACCGGCGCGCGAACGCGCCGCGCGGCGTTCGATCTGCAGGCCGCCGCGCGGCGGGACATGCTGGACAACGGCTTCACGCTGGACCTGCCGGCCGATGCCGCCCGCCAGCTCGACGGCATCGGCGCGCACCAGCCGCCGAACGACCCGCCGGGCCCGCGCGACCTGCGGGAGCTACTCTGGTCATCCATCGACAACGACGACACCCGCGACCTGGACCAGATCGAGTACGTCGAGCCCCTGGATGGCGGCGCGGTCCGGCTGCGCGTCGCCATCGCCGATGTCGACGCGCTCGTGCCCAAGGATTCGCCGCTCGATCGCTTCGCGCAAGCCAACGCGACGTCGGTCTACACGGGCATCCGCACGTTCACGATGCTGCCGGAGCAGCTCTCGTACGACCTCACGTCGCTTCGCGCCGATGCGGATCGCCGCGCGGTGGTGATCGAAGTCGACGTCGCCGCCGACGGCACCATCGACCGTGGCGACGCGTACGAAGCGCTCGTGCGCAACCGTGCCCAACTCGCCTACCCGAGCGCCGGCGATTGGCTCGACGGACACGGCGCACCGCCGCCGGCCGTGGCGACGAATCACGTGCTTGCCGACCAACTGCAGCTGCAGCACGCCCTCGCCGAACGGCTCCGCAAGCAGCGCCAGCTGCACGGTGCACTCGAGCTCGAGACGATCGAAGCAACGCCGGTCGTGTCCGGCGGGAACGTGACGGACCTCAAACTGGTCCGCCCCAACGCGGCGCGGCGAGTGATCGAAGACTTCATGATCACCGCGAACACGACGATGGGCCGGTTCCTCGCCGCACACAAACGGTCGGCCATGCTCCGCGTCGTCCGATCGCCCGAGCGGTGGTCGCGCATCGTGCAGGTGGCGCAGCAGCTCGGCGATACGCTGCCCGATGCGCCGGACAGCTCGGCACTGGCCGCGTTTCTCGCGCGCCGTCGCGCCGCCGATCCGGATCGCTTCCCCGATCTCTCGCTCACGATCGTTAAGCTACTCGGCCCCGGCATCTACGCCGTCACGCCCGCGGACGGCTCGATCACCGGACACTTCGGCCTCGCCGTCACCGATTACACGCATTCCACCGCGCCTAACCGACGCTACCCCGACCTCATCATGCAGCGCCTGATCAAGGCCGTGGTAGCCGGCGCGCCGGCGCCCTACGACGACGCCTCGCTCGATGCGCTCGCCCAACACTGCACCGAGCGCGAAGAGGCGGAGCGCAAGGTCGAGCGCCTCTCGCGCAAGCAGGCCGCGGCCGTGCTGCTCGGCGGCCGCATCGGCGAGACGTTCGACGCCATCGTCACCGGCGCCTCGCCGAAGGGCACCTTCGTTAGGCTCATGCAGCCGCCCGCCGAAGGCATGGTGGTGAATCCCCCGCCCGGCATCGACGTCGGCGATCGCGTGCGCGCGCAACTCGTGTCGACGCGACCCGATCCCGGCTTCGTGGATTTCCGCATCGCCAAACCCTGACGCTCCGGCGCGCGATGCCGACCGTCCTACGCAAGGGACAACGCGCGTACTCCACGGACGACGAACTGTGTTAGGCGAAGGGCCGCGGCGCCTCACCGGGCCCGCGGCCAAGTGCTTGATTCGACGCGAGATGCCGTGCTGGCACGCGCCATTCGGCCTCGCCGGCCTCCTCCGGAATGCTCGTTGCGCCACTCCCTGCATGGCAGTTGGTTCTGCCAACGCAGCACGAGAACAACCGGAGATACCTATGCGTCACCTTGCGTCGATGTTCGGCGCGCTTGTGTTGGCCGTCACGGCCGCGGTTCCCGCTCTCGCGGACCCGCCGGCGCGCGTTGCACGTGTGAGCTACATCGAAGGCTCCGTGTCACTCCGCCCGTCGGCGGCGGATGACTGGGTTCAAGCCTCCGTCAACTATCCCATGACATCGGGCGACAACATCTGGACGGACCAGAGCTCGCGCGCCGAGCTGCACGTCGGCTCGACCGCCATGCAACTCGGCCCGCAGACCGCGCTCGGCCTAACGACGCTCGATGATGCGCACTTCCAGGTGCGGATCGACCAGGGCGAGGTCGAAATCCGCGTCCGGTCCGTGGATGACAACGGCGCCGTCGAGTTCGACACGCCTAACGGAACGGTCTCGCTGGTGCAGCCGGGCCAGTATCGGGTCGACGTCACCGCCGATGGCCAGACCAGCGTCGTCACCGTGCGCGACGGCCAGGCAAACGTCGCCACCGCCACGCAGTCCTTCGCCCTCGGCGAGGGACAGAGCGCGTCGGTCACCGGCACCGACAACGCGACCTACGATGTCGCCGCCGCGCCGGCATACGATGATCTCGACACGTGGAGCCAGGCGCGCGACGCCCGCGAGGACGCCGGCGTGTCGCGTCAGTACGTGTCGACCGAAATGACGGGCTACGAAGACCTCGACACCTATGGCTCGTGGCGGTCCACGCCGGTCTATGGCGAAGTGTGGATTCCCGCCAACGTGCGCGCGGGTTGGGCGCCCTATCGCTACGGACACTGGGCCTTCGTGCAGCCGTGGGGCTGGACGTGGGTCGATGACGCCCCGTGGGGTTTCGCGCCGTTCCACTATGGCCGTTGGGCGTACTACAGTGGACAGTGGGTGTGGGTCCCGGGCGCCGTCGTCGCGCGGCCGGTGTACGCGCCCGCGCTCGTCGCCTTCGTGGGCGGCCCGCACTTCTCGGTGTCGATGCGATTCGGCAGCGATGGCGGCGTCGCGTGGTTCCCGCTCGCGCCGGGTGAAGCGTACGTGCCGTCGTATCGCGTCAGCGATCGCTATGCGCGCAACGTGAACATCACCAACGTCCACGTGACCAACATCAACGTGACGAACATTCAGTACGTGAACGAACGCGTCGTCGGCGGCGTGACGGCGGTTTCCCGCCGGAGCTTCGAAACCGCGCAGCCCATCGGCCGCACGGCAACCGTCGTCTCGCCGCGCGATGCGCTCACCGGCACGGTCGTGGGGCACACCGCCCTCGTCGCGCCGACGCCCGCCAGTCGGTTAGGCAGAGCGCCCGGCGATGCACGCCTAACGGTACGGCCGCCCGCCCAGGTGTTCGCGCGTCCCGTGGTGACACGCACCGCGGATCGGCACCCCGTCGTGCGGGCGCCGGTCGCCGCGGTTCGCACCGAGCCGGCGCGGGTTCCGGTAACGATCACGCGTCCGGCGGCGCCGGCGAACGACGCCCACGGCCTGCACTCGGCGCCGGCCACCATCAAGCCGGCCGACCGTCCGGCGACACCGGTGGTTGCACGTCCGGTGGAAACGAAGCCCACGGTGCACGCGCTGTCCGTGGTGCACTCGCTGCCCGTGGCGCACCCGGAGCCTGCAACACGCCCCGAACCCGCGGAACGCGCAACACGCGTCGAACCCACGGTGCGCGCCGAACCCACGGTGCGCGCCGAGCCCGCGGTGCGCGCCGAGCCCGCGGTTTCCGCACCGGCTCGTCCCCAAATTGTAGCGCCGCGTGCTACGGTGCAGGCGCCACGCGTCGAGGAAGCTCGGCCGCGCGTTGAGCAGGCGCCGGCACCGCAGCGCGCGTTGCACGCTCAACCCGCGCCGGTTGCACGTCCGGTTCAACCGGCACGCGTCGAGCGCACTGCGCAACCGCGCGAGCGCACCACCATGCCCAAAGGAGAAAAGGTGAACGACACGCGCCGCCGCCCGGCAAACCAACCGTGACGGTGCCCCTCGACGCGCACTGACCGCGCGCCCATAGACTGGAATTGCAGTGGAGGCTTCGGTATGATGCCACGTGCATCTGCCGAAGCCTCGCTGCATCGCGGCCGGTCCAACGCGACCATGACCGCGACCGCTCCCACCGCAGCACCGTCCAGCGCGATCGCCCGCCCGCTCACCGTCATGTACGTGGATCTCAACACGGTGTGGCGCGGCGGACAACGCCAGATCTTCTGGATGGCGCAAGGACTGAAACGTCGCGGCGGCCGCCCAATCCTCGCGCTCCGCCCGCACGCCGTGCTCGCCCAACGCGCCCGCGCCGCCGGTCTCGAGGTCATGCCGATCGACCCCCTCATCGCCGAGTGGGGACCGATGACGGTGATGCGCCTGCGGCGCATCGTCGCGCGCGAAGGCGTGGACATTCTGCATCCGCAGTGCGGACACAGCATGGCGCTCTGTGCCTTGGCCGCGTTGGGCACCAACACGCGCGTCATCTTCGCGCGCCGCGTCACGTCGCCGCTCAGAAGCGGAAAGGCGACGCGCATCAAGTACGGTCGCGCCGACCGCTTCATCGCGGTGTGTCGCGCGGCCGTCCCCGCCCTGCTCGACGCCGGCATCGACGCCAGCCGCATAGACGTCGTCTACAGCGGAGTGGACCTCGCGCGCCAAGTAGAACCGGCCACGCCGGCCACGCTCGCGGAGCTCGGCGTGCCTAACGGAAGCGGCCCGTTAGTGGTGATGGTGGGCGCGCTCACGCAAATGAAGGATCCGCTCACCTTCGTTCGCGCCATCGATGTCGCGCGTCGCGCGGTGCCGTCGGTCGAGGCGCTGCTCGTGGGAGACGGACCGCTGCGCGCGCCCGTCGAAGCCCTCATGCGCCAGCTCGGACTCGAAGGCACCCTGCACCTCGCGGGATTCCGGGCCGATGCCGACTCGCTCATGTGCGCGGGACAGGTCGTCGTCCTCAGCTCTGACGGCAGCGCCGAGGGCATTGGCGGCGTGGTCATCGACGCGATCTCATTCGGCCGGCCCGTTGCGGCCACCGCCGCCGGCGGCGTGCCCGAAGTGATCGAAAACGAGCGCACCGGACTGCTCGTGCCGATCGGCGATGCGCAGGCGCTCGGCGACGCGATCGTCCGCCTGCTCACCGACGAGCCGCTGGCCAAACGCCTCGTTGCCGCCGGCCTCGCCCGCTCGCGCGACTTTGCGATCGAAAACACGGTGGACGGAACCATTGCCGTCTACCGGAAGCTGCTCGCACCGGCGAAAACGTGACGGTACCACCGCCCCGGCGCCTAACGGTACTGGAGCTCGATACCGAACGGGGATGGCGCGGCGGCGAGCGCCAGCTGCTCTGGCACGCCCAGGTGTTATCCCGGCTTGGACACCGCGCGCTCATTGCGGCCCGCCCCGGCGAACCGCTCGCCCAGCGGGCGACGGCGCTCGGCATCCCGGTGATCCCAGTGTCGCCGGCCATGGAGTTCGACCCGCTCGCCGCGCTCGCCCTGCGACGGGTCATTCGACGTGAGCACGTCGACATCGTGCACTCACACACGGCGCACGGCGTGTCGCTCGGCGCCATGGCGTGCCTGGGAACGCACGCCAAGCTCGTCATCACGCGTCACTCGGATTTCCGCCTGCGCTCGAACCTCGGCACCCGCTGGAAGTACTCGCGGGTCGACGGACTCATCGCAATCTCGAGCGCCTCCAAAAACGCCATGGTGGCAAGCGGGTTGGCTCCCGAAGCAATAACAATAGTACGCGGCGGGTCGGACCAATCCACGCCCATCGCGCCTGCGAACCGGGCAACGCTGGACTCCCTCGGCGTACGGCCAGGAGCGCCGCTCGTCGTCCAGGTTTCCCAACTGGTTCAGCACAAGGACCCGCTGACGTTCGTGGCGGCGATCGATGCGGCGAGGTCAACGGTGCCGTCACTCAACGCAGTCTTGGTAGGCGACGGGCCGCTGCGCTCCCAGGTCGAGCGCGCCGTCGCCGATCGGTCGCTCGCAGAGAACCTGCGCGTGGCGGGCTACCGCACGGATGCCGATTCGTTGCTCGCGGCAGCCGACGTCGTAACGCTGAGCTCGGAAGAAGACGCGCTGCCGAGCGTTCTTTTCGATGCGTTGTTTTGTGGAAAAGCGATTTGCGCGACGAGCGCCGGCGGCGTTCCCGAGATCATCGAAGACGGCGTCTCGGGCCTTCTCTCACCGGTGCACGATGCGCTCGCACTCGGCGCTAGCATCGCACGGGTGCTCACGACACCGGCCCTCGCCGGCGCACTTTCCACAGGCGCGCGAGCACGCGCCAGCGAGTTTTCGATCGAACGAAGTGTCGCTCGAACGATCGCCGTCTACGAACGTTTACTCGGCCCCCCGATCGCGGGCGCGATGCCTGACAATTAACGTTACATATAACTATATAAGTCGTTTATCATCGGTCGTTTACGAAGTTGTCAACAAATGATTCGCCGCACGCTTTTTCTCGCCAAAATGGTGACACGCGCTCTACGCGTATCGTCTTCTGACGAGGGGCTGCCCGAGCGATACGCGCGCGGGACGGCCGCCCTGGTTCGGGTCGCAAGTGAGCCGTCGAGCGTGCCATGCACCGCCTTTCCGTTTGGAGTTCGGTCGCCAGCATTGGGGTCCGTCGCAGCACGTTGAGCGCGGTCGCTGTTCCCTTCCTCATGATGTTTGCGTCGCGCGTGGCGGCGCAGTCGAACAACCCTGAGGTCGGCACCGTCTTAGCCGCCGGCAAAGTCATCTGGGTTCGTGCGACCACTTCCGGAGCCGTCGAGTTTTTCATGTCGCCGGGCTACCGCGACGCGCTGGCGCGACCAACAGTGCTCAACGCCAATCTCATCGCGCAGTGGACGGACAGCGTGAAAGGCCTCAAGGCGCCCGGTACCGGCGTCGCCGATGCGCGCAGCCCGGCAGACGCCGGCCTCGCCTTCGATCGATGGGTTGGGACCGATAGCAGTGGCCTCGAGATCAAGCGCGACGGCTCGACGATCCTGCGGGTGTCCGATAGTCCCGCACGGGAGATCGTCGACCTCTTGGCACGTGGCGCGGAAATGACGCAGCATCTTTCCGCTCCGGTCAAAGCTGTGGCGACGGTCGTCAAAGACAGCGTGACAACGGTGGCGCCGCTGACGACGCCGGCCGTCACGCCGACTGCTGAGGTTGCTCGGGTCTCCTCGCCCACCCTGGCTGCGACGATCACGATCCAGCAGGTGGCGATTGCGCAGCCCTCGCCGGCGCCGGTCGAGTCGGCCGCGCAGCCGAGTGTCGCCGCGCCGGCATTGCCGGCAGCGACTGTAGATACGGTCGCCATTGCCGCGCCGGCCGCGGTGCAGGCTCCGGTGCCGGCAGCATCACTTGGTCCGATGGCCGCCGAGTCGTCCATGCCCGCACAGGTGCCGGCGGACAGGCTCCCCACACCCATGTTGGAGCCGACGCTCGCGCCGTCCGTAGACCGCACGATTCCACAGGACGCGCCGCCGAGCGACGCGAAGCTCGAGGCTCATCGCGCGGTGGTGGCCGTGGCGCAGCTCCAGGCACACGCCCTTCCGACCGCGGCGCTGCTCGACAAGCACATTCAGACGCCGCTGGGCCCCTTCGTGGTGCCGGGAGCGAAGCTCGTGGACCGCGACACGCAGATCAAGTACTGCTACACAGAGTTAGGCTTGCGCTACGACCGGCATCTGACCGGCGACCTGACGGTGCGCGTAACCGTGAGCGACGCGGGTGCGGCCGATACCGTCGAGGTCACCAAGCGCTCGTGGGATGGCGTGGCCGCGGCGGAGGTGGAGTCCTGCATGCGCGCGCTCATCGAGGACTGGTCCTTCGACGACCGGCAGCCCGCCGACTCGAAGACCGTCGAGCTTCACTTCACACTGACCCCTGCGATGCGGACGGCGACCACCGATGGCGCCGCCGTCCAACCGTCATCGCAGCCGCGTTGAGCGCTACGGCTTAGGCGTAGCGGCCGGCGGTGCGGCCGGCGCGGTCCATACGTTGTTCGCGCGATTGTCGTCGACCAGCAGGTGGTCGGGATCGAGCTCGATCCTGGACACCGTCTTCCCGACGAAATCGTAGCGCCTAACGTAGAAGCTGGAGTTCATGCTCCAGACGTCGGCCGGATAGTGGTAGTTCTGCGTGGACCCATCCGACATCGTGAAGCGCACCCGCAGCGGCAACACGCCGCGCGATTTGTTGCCGTAGCCGACGAGCACGACGGTCGTATCGCCGTGTGCTCTCGTGAGCACGGTGTCGACCGCCTGGTCGAAGTGATCGTCCTCGACGAACCATTCGCGCCAGAACCAATCGAGACGCTGGCCGGACTCGTCGTCCATCGTGCGATAGAAGTCGGCGGGCGTCGGGTGCTTGTATGCCCAACGGCGGATGTACGCCTTGAACGCGGCGTCGAACGCGTCCGGTCCGATGATTTCCTGACGGAGAAGCTGGAGGCCGACCGACGTCTTGTCATACTCGGTGAAGCCGAGCTTGTCGGGATCCATGCGATCGGCGGGCATCTCGATCGGGACGTCGATGTTGCGCTGCTGCGTCTCCTCGATTTCGCTCCGTTGGTCGGCGGCGCGCTGCATCTGGTCGCCCTTCTCCGGATAGCGCCGCGCTTCGGAGAACGTGTTGATGAAGGTGTTGAAGCCTTCGTCCTGCCAGAAGTGAATGCGCTCGTTGCTGCCGACGAGCATCGGGAACCAGTCGTGTCCGATCTCGTGCGTGATCACGTTGTAGAGGTCGTACTTGTCGTTGCTCTTCGCTTCCATCGCGACCATCGGATACTCCATTCCGCTCACCGGTCCTTCGATCACCGTGATCTGCGGCCACGGGTACTGGTACCACCGCTCCGAGTATTCCATGATCGACATGCGGGCCTGATCGGCGGCATCGCTCCACGGATCGATGGCACTCGGTCGGTAGTACGCGTACGCCATGATACCTTTCCAGCTCGACGCGTCCCACATGAACTGCGGCGATGCACCCCACGCCACGTCACGCACGTTCTTGGCGCTGAATTTCCATGTGAGCATCCCCGACGTGCGCGGACGCGCCGAGCCGTTCTGCAATTCTTCCTGCGTCACGATGTGCACCGGCGTGGCCGACTTGGATGCCTGCGCCAGCCGTGCGATCTCGGTTTGCGTTAGGACATCGCGCGGATTGTCGAGCACGCCGGTTCCGGCGACGATGTATCCGGCGGGTGCGGTGACGGTGTACGAGAAATCGCCGTACTCGAGATAGAACTCGCCCTGCCCTTCGTACGGATCGGTATTCCAGCCGCGAATGTCATCGAACACGGCGACGCGCGGATACCACTGCGCGATCTCGTACAGCGACCCGTCACGTCCCATGCGATCCGCGCCGTGCTCGGGCACGCGAAAATGCCACGCGATGTCCAACGTGGCCGCCTTTCCCGGCGCGAGCGGCTCGGCGAGCTCCACGAACAGCATGGTGTCCCACGTCCGCGAGCTGAGCTTCACGTGTCGCGGCGACTTGGCATCGCGGGCGGTGACGACCTGTTCGAGCCGGTCGATGCGGTCGCCGCCCTCGAAGCCGCGCGCACCGAAGCGCGACTGTTGCGGGAACACGTACGCGTTGAGCGAGCTGTCGGTGAACGCATCCTGCTCGACCTGCAACCAGATGTGATCGAGCGTCACCGGCGAGTTGTTCGTGTAGTGGAGCGTGAGCTCGCCGGTCACGGTTTGCTGCGCCGTGTCGAGCGTCGCCTTGATGTCGTAATCGGCGCGATTCTGCCAGTAGCGCGGACCGGGCTCGCCATCGGCGAGCCGGAATTCGTTAGGCGTCGGCAGCCGGAGCGGGGCGAAGATGGACGTGTCGGGGAAGCCCGGCCGGTCCATCGAATCGGCTTGCTGCGCGGACGCGGCCGGTGCCGCCGCAGCGCAGAGCGCGAGCATGGTGAGGACGCGCGCGACGCGCGCGCCGGTGAGCGATGCAATGCGTGTCGGCGTGTGCATGAGCCTGGAGTTCGCGGTGGAACGGACTTCCGTCGTTCCGAAGGTTAACGTGTGGGCGAGCAGTGCGGTACACGGCCCGATGCTCGGCAACCGCTCGCGTGTGGACGTCACCGGCCCCGGAATGGTTGACGCCGGGTCAAGTCGCGCCGTAGCGTATATTGTTGCGGCTCGGCGGTCGCATCGCGATCCTTCCTCCCGGAGTTCCTCCTCGTGCCCGATATCGGCAGTTTTCATCCGCAGGTCGTCCACTTCGTCGTCGCGCTGCTCATCGTGGGCGTGGCGGCGCGCGTCGTATCGCTCATCCCGCTGGGCCCCAAGTGGGCGTTCTCCAGCGGCATGGCGGCGACGCTCATTCTGTTAGGCACGGCGGCCAGCGTGGTAGCGGTGCAGAGCGGACTCGACGCCCACGAGAAAGTGGAATCGATTCCCGGCGTGCGTCAAGCGGTGAACGTGCACGAGGACTACGGCGAGGATACGCGCGACATCTTCCTCGTCGTGTCCGCGCTCGAGATTGCGCTGCTCGCGCTTGCGGCGCGCAAGCCCGGGCTCACCAAGGGGCTGCGCGGTCTGTCCGCGCTGGTCGGCGTGATCGGCTGCGTCTATCTCTACGAAGCCGGCGACCACGGCGGCGATCTCGTGTACAGCTACGGCGGCGGCGTCGGGGTGCGCAGCGGCGACACGGCCGACGTGCGGCGTCTCCTCGTGGCCGGCTTGTACGACAAGGCCCAACTGGCGCGCCGGTCGGGCCAGCGCGAGGCGGCGGCCCAACTCACGGATCAGCTGCAGACGCTCATGCCCGCTGACACCTCGGCGCGGCTGCTGCGCATCACGTCGATGATACGCGACCGGAAGGACGCGCGCGGCGCGCTCGCGGCACTCGACTCGCTCACCGTTGCGCCCGACAATCGACGGCTACTCTTCCAGAAGGCCATGCTGCAAGCCGAAGCGCTGGATTCCGCCGGTATGCGCGACTCGGCGCGCGTGGTGCTCACCGCGCTCAAGAAGGACATGCCGCAGGCGGCCGCCCGCATCGACCGGATGCTCGAGCAGATGCGCTGAGCCCCACGCCTAACGGATCGGCGGCGTCGCCGGTCCGTTAGGCATGGGTCACCCGTCCATCGCGTGCGCGAACTGCTCCCTCAGTACGGGGCGCGCGCGCCACAGATACCAGCACATCGCCACCGTCGCGATCACGTTCCCGATCAGCACCTGGTACCACGCCAGCGCGCCCAACGGCGTCGAGTGCTGAAGAATGGCGACGAACGCGTAGAATCCGATCTCGAACGCCACGAAGATCAGCACGGCGAACAACACCATCGATGGCTCCTGGCCGGCCCAATCGATGACGCTCGAGGCCATGATGCCGGCGACGATGAACGCGGCGTAGTGGAATATCGTGTACGCCGCGATGAACGTGGCGCTCTGATGGAGGGCCACGGGACCGGTCACGCTGAAGAGCGCGCGGCCGAGCGTGTCGGGTGTGAACAGCGGATGGCCGGCGATCAGATCGACGATGAAGAACCACACCGCCACGGTGCTTGCGCCGATCACGCCCGCGATCACGCCGTCATGCAATACGGCATGCGGTCGCTCGAAGTACGCGGCCATGCGCTGAATCAACTCCGGGCTGCGCAGCCACACCACGACGTAAAGCAGCACGAATACGACGACGGGAATCCAGAACCCACCCTCTCCGCTCATGTGCTGTGTCGCCGCGGCGGGGAACATGAGGATAGCGAGCGTGACGGCGCCGAACACAGCCGCGCGCGGCACGAGCAGCGCGATCGCTCCGCCGATCTCCACGAGCCCAACGACCACGCGGATCCACGCTGGGAATCCGCGCATGGTGGCGGCCTGGAGATAGAAAGTGGAGGACCCCGTGAGCTTGGCAATGCCTGTTGCCAAGAAGACGATCGCGAGTACGATGCTCAGGATCCACATGGCGGAACGTGCCGAGCGTCCTCGTTCCATATCCACCTCCTCATGCACGAACAGCCTCTCACGTGCAGTCTAGAGACCGCGCATGGTGCGTCAAGCGACAGTGTGACGGCATCCTCGTACCTTGGCGTTACCGAACGTGCTTGCCGCACTGCGCCGTGGCGATCGATATTGTGACGGCCAACACCTTCCGGCGCGGGTCGTCCAACCGCGGTTCTACCGCACGCATCGCGCCACGCATCTCCCGGAGCAAGCTCTCGTGAGCGACACGTTCGACTACGATTTGGTGTGCATCGGCAGCGGGCCCGCCGGTCAGCGCGCAGCGGTGCAGGCGGCGAAGCTCGGACGACGCGCGGCAGTGATCGAGCGGCGCGGTTCATTGGGCGGCGTCTGTCTCGACACGGGGACCATCCCGAGCAAGACGTTCCGTGAGGCAGTGCTGTGGACCGTGAGCAGGGCGGCGCGTGCGGACGGCTCGCTCGACGGTCCCGGCGGCGCCCGCCCAACGGCGGAGGAGCTCCTCGCGCGCGTGCAAGAGGTCGTGTCGCGCGAGGCCACGGTGATCGCCAACCAACTCCGGCGGAACGGGGTCGACGTGCTGCGCGGCGACGCATCGTTTCGCGACCCGCATCGCCTGGCGGTGCAGAACGGCGAAACGTGGCGCGAGATCACCGCGGCCAACATTTTGATCGCGGTGGGCACGGTGGCCGCGGCCGCGCCCGGCGCGGCAGTCGATGGCACCACGATCCTCACGAGCGACGACATCTGCCGCCTCACGCGCATCCCGCGCTCGATCGCGGTGGTGGGCGCCGGGGTCATCGGCATGGAGTACGCGTCGATGTTCGCCGCGTTGGGCGTCGACGTCACGGTGGTGGACAAGCGCGAACGGCCGCTCGAGTTCCTGGACAGCGAGATCGTCGACGAGCTGATCCACCAGATGCGCAAGCGCAACGTGTACTTCCGGGGCGGCGAGGCGGTTGCCCAGTTAGGCACGACCGACGGACCGCCGGCGCGCGCGGTGCTCGAGCTGGAGTCGGGCAAGCGCATCGTGAGCGACATGGTGCTGTTCTCCGTTGGGCGCCAGGGCGCCACGGCGGCCCTGTGCCTGGAGCAGGCGGGACTCCGCGCCGATGCGCGCGGACGCATCGCGGTGAACGAGGAGTTCCGCACCGCGGTGCCGCACATCTTCGCGGCCGGGGACGTCGTCGGCTACCCGAGCCTCGCGGCGACGTCCAGCGAACAAGGACGCCTGGCGGCGTGCCGAGCGTTAGGCGCACCGGCCCGCGCGATGGGCCAGCACTTTCCGATCGGCATCTACGCGATCCCCGAGGTGTCGATGGTGGGCGCGGCGGAGCACGAGCTCACCACGACCAAGGTGCCGTACGAAGTCGGCATCGCCCGCTACCGCGAGATCGCGCGCGGCCAGATCCTGGGCGACGACAGCGGGTTCTTCAAGATGCTGTTCCACCGCGAGGACCGCCGCTTGTTGGGCGTCCACATCATCGGCACCGGCGCCACGGAGCTGGTGCACATCGGCCAGGCGGTGCTGGGCCTGGGCGGCGGACTCGACTATTTCCTCGAAACCGTGTTCAACTATCCGACGCTCGCCGAGTGCTACAAGGTGGCGGCGCTCAACGCCGCCAACAAGCTCGCCACCTGACTCCGCCTAACGCTAATCACTCGGCGGGGCCGAGCCACGGCCGCAGCGACACGCCCCATCGAATGCCCGCCAACACGGCCACGACGTTAGGCGCAGCCGTCGTCCGGAACCGGTCGCCGAGTCCGGCCGAGATCCAGAGCGACTCGGCGGCCCGCAGCTCGAGGCCGGCCGACCACGCGGTCGCCGTCGACGGGACGCCGCTGCCGGCGCCGGAGCGCGCCTGGCCGAGGAGTTCCACGAATCCGTTCGCCAGCTCGCTGCCCACGTTCACGCGCGTTCCGTAGGTGAAGGCCGTGAACGCGTGCGGAGCGGCGTCGCCGCGGTCGTGCGTCCAGTCGGCGTAGAGCAGCATCTGGCCGACGGCGCCCACGCGAAGCGCGCCCGTCGCCCAGGCGCGATCGCCCGCGTGGCGGCGCCGCGCGAACGAGCCGCGGCTCAACCGCTCGCCGCCCGCGTACGCGATACTGACGCTCGATGCATTCCAATGCGCCCGCGCGTACCGGCGCGCGAGCTTGCGCGTGTGCGAGTCCATGCAGTGCACGGCGCGGTCGTGTCGCTCGGCGAGCAGATCGCGCGTCAGCGGATCGAGTGCCGTTGGGCGGTCGGCGCGCGGGATGCCGGGGATCGGCGTGCGCGGACGACAGCGCGCGATGGAATCGCCCAACGCCTCGAGGAACGCCGGATCGCGCATCGGATCGCCGCGGTCGAGGAGCGTGAGACGGACGCCGTACGCGAGCGTGGTGGGCGCCGTGTCGCCGGCCGCGCGGGCCGCGCCTAACGAAACGAGCAGGTTGGCCAGCAGATAGCGCGGGTTGAACCCGGGCGCGCGATACGCGTCGAGCGACACGCCGAAGCCGGGCACGATGGCCGACGGCGAGGCTTCGAGCGCAAAGCCCTGGCGCGCCTGTCCGTGCTCATCGACGCCGCTGGCCAAGCCCAACAGAAAATCGCGCGCCGTCGCCGGTCGCGTGATCGTTGCCGGCGTGGTGCCCAGGAACGCCGCCGCCGGCATATCGGGAACGGCGTAGCTCGCGATCACCGCCGCCGCTGCCTGCCCAACGACCGCCGACGAGTCGCCGTCGGTCTCGTCGACACCGGTGGTATCGTCGTCGGACTGCGTGGTGTCGGCGTCTTGCGCGGCGAGCGGCGCGGCAGTCGCCGCCGCGATCAGCATCGCCAGCAGGACGAAAATCGCGCGTCCGCGTGCCGTTAGACGAGATCGAGCCATTGTTCCACCGAGTCGTTGCCCGCCGCATCCGTGGTGCCGCGCAGGTCGATCGACCCGTGCGGCACCGGCGCAGCGCGTTGGGTGAGCGTAATCCGGGCGTGATAGGCGGCGTGCGGACGCGCGGGACTCGACACGGCCACCCAGTAGTAGATCTGCGAATGCGGGGCCGTTTCGATGGTGGCGGTGTGCGCGGCGTCGGGACCGTCGCCGGTGCGTCCCTCGCCAAACTTTTTCCATTCGTCGGTGTTCGGCGGGCGATGCCACAGAGCGAAGGCCACCGCGTGTCCGGAATCACACGACACGTCGATGCGGACGGGCGCAGCGGGGTCGATCGGGCCAACGTGTGGAATCATCGTGTCTCCTCAAGGTGGCCTGCGTTGCCGTTGGTGCGTCAGGCGAACACCGGGCCTAACTTCCGGATCTCACCTGCAAGCGATAGCTGCCGGGATTCGGCGCCGGGTTCGCGCTCCACCCGACGGCAATCGTGTACGCGCCGGGCGCAAGCGTGGCGGTGATCTTCGAGCAGGACGTCCCGGGAAACGTCATGCCGGTGGCACCCAAGTACGAGCTGTTGTCGTTGGCGGCGACGGTGGCGTTGTTGGCATCGCTCAGCGTGAGCGTGGTGTTGAGCTCGAGCGCCAGCCCGCACGCGCCGAGCACGCCCGACGTCTCGACCGTGTAGGGTCCGGCCGTCGGAACCAACACCCGGTAGTAGTCGGTGGTCGACGACGCACCGATGGACCCGGCAATCCAGCTGTCGACGAAGATCTGCTGCGCGTGGACGCGGTCTCCGTTAGGCGTTTGCTCCACGGGCGCGCCGAGCGTGATCGCCGCGGTGCCCATGTGGACGCTGTCGACCGCGATCGGCGACGGCTGCGTCCCGCCGGCCCAGCCCATCCGGCGCCCGGGGAATCCGATCACGCCGTCGCCCGCTTCGTCTTGTCCGGCAACGACGTAGTAGGAGCCGGCCGGCAGCCGCGTGAGCACGAAGGAGCCGTCGGCATCCACGGTGCCGGTCGCCGCCACCGCACCGGTAGTCGCGTCGATGGCGCGCACGGCCGTGTTCGCCGGCGGCTGGTTGCCCGTGAGCGCCGCGTACGCGTCGACGATCCCGGAGCCGTATCGATCGTCGGGCCCAACGGGGCCGACGTCCATCGCCGTGCCTAACAGACGGGTCCGGAGCGCCGACGCCGACATCCCGGGATTCGCCGCCAGCACGAGCGCCGCGACGCCCGACACCTGCGGCGCCGCCATCGACGTGCCGGCGTAGAACGTGTAGCTCGGCGAGCCCGTGCCAAAATCCCACGTCGTGGAGAGAATGCCGCCCGTGCCGCCCGTGAACGGGTTGGTGAGATCGTCGAACCGGAAGTCGCCGCCCGGTGCGACGAGCGACACGTCGGATCCGCTCGAGCTGTAGCTCGCCAGATGCGCATCGGGACCGAGCGCGGCGACGGCGATCACACCGGGATAGGCCGCCGGATACGCGGGCTCCGAGCTTGGGCTGTTGCCGGCCGCCGCCACGATGATCGACCCGGCGCCGATCGCCGAGGCCACCGCGCGAGCGAGCCCCGGGTCCTGCGTCGTCCCGCCCAGGCTCATGTTGATGATCGGCGCACGGTTAGGCGCGTGCACCAGCACGCCGTTGGCGCCGGCCGCGGGCAGGCCGGCCGCGTAGAGGACGGCCTGCGCGATGTCGAAGAAGTACCCGCTGCCATCGATGCCCAGCGCGCGCACGGGACGGATGGTGACCGTCCAGTCGACACCGCTCACGATGCCTAACGGATTGCCGCCCGCGCCGATGATGCCCGCCACGTGCAGCCCGTGGTTCGCGCCGTTGTCCACGTTCCAGCATCCGAGCGCCGACACCAGCGACACCGACATCGGCATGGTCGCGTCCGGATCGGCGCCGGCATCGCCGTCGTCGTCGAAGTTCGAGAACGTCCCGCCGGTACAGAGCGGCTGCGGTCCGACGTTTGCCGAATCGTTCTGCACGAAATCGTAGCCCCCCGCCATGTCGAGGTTCGCCACGATGTCCGGATGCTGATTGATCCCGTCGTCAATGACGGCCACCACGACCGAGCGGCTGCCCGTGGTCACGTGCCAGGCGCGCGGCGCGTCGATGAGCGACTCCTCCCACAGTTGGGCATCGGCCGCCTGCGCGCTCGGGAACGCGAGGTCGCCCGCGCCCGGCGTGTCGGATGCGCGCGGACGATGCCCAACGCTGCGCATCGCGGACGTGAACGGCGCGGTCGCGATCGCACCGCGGCTCATGAGCCCATCCACGTTCACCGACGCGACATCACGGTCCGCCCCGAGCGCGCGGATGACCGAGTCGGGCGCCGTCGCATCGTGCACGCGGATGCGCGCCACTTGGATTGCCGGCGACACGGCCAAGATGTCGAAGCGGGAGGCGATCGGCATGGCCGCGAGCTTCGCCCGCATCGACTTCGCAATGATGCGCGCGCGATCCATGCTCATCGCGCTGATCGGTCCGGCGCTCGACACGCCCATGGCCGCCGGCCGATAGACGACGTCGAGCTGCAGACCCTTGGTCGGCCGCGGCGAGGGCGCGCGCAGGACGATCGGCGCGCGCTGCGGTGCGTGCGACAGCGCCGGGAGGCGCACGTTGCCCGCACCCATCACCACGCGCCCAACGATCGTCGGGCCCGTGCTCACGATGAACACGGCCGCCGCGCCGGCGACCGCGCCGCTCGACGCCGACACCGTGGTGACGCCGGGCGCGTGCCCCATGGTGAACGCCGTCGATGCATTGCCCGAGGCGTCTGTGCTAACGGAAGACGGCGCGGGCGTCCCGTCCCCCGACGTCACGGTAAACGTCACCGGTACGTTGGGCGCCGGCGCGCCGGCGCTCGTCGTCACGTGGGCGACGAGCGGCTCGGGCAGCGCTTGCCCCAGGTCGGCGGTCTGGCCACTGCCGGCCGCAGCGACGATCTTGACTGGACTCGACGAGCTCGGCGACTCACTGCCGCCGCACGCCCATATCACGAGAATCAGGAGCGCGCGCGTTCCGCCGCGGAGCCATCGATGCATCGACATGAGCAACACCAGATGTGGGACGCCGGGGCGCGTGCGTTGGGCATGATGTGGTGCACGGCCCGTACCGGATCCTACATTGCTGCCGACCCGGCTCCGGAGGCAAGGGTTTGACGCCGCAGGTATGGGGATTTGTCGTCGGCGTCCTGCACGTCGGTCTCGCGCTGGCCGTGTCGGCGCACATCGTCCTCTACAAGACCGACGTCCGATCGGCCATCGGCTGGATCGGACTCGTGTGGCTCACCCCGATCGTCGGGTCGGGCCTCTATGTCTTGTTCGGCATCAACCGGATTCGGCGGCGCGCCGGCCGCGTGCGCGGACGGCGATCCTCGTTCACCGAGGAGCTGCGCGCCGACGCGCCCGAGCCCGTCGTGCCGCCGCCCGACCTGCCCCCGTCGTTAGGCGCGCTCGCGCATCTCGTCCGGCGCGTCACCCGGTGGCCGCTCACGGCGGGCAACCGCATCGAGCCGCTGTGCAACGGCGATGAGGGCTACCCGGCGATGCTCGAGGCGATCGACCAGGCCACGCGCAGCGTCGCGCTCGCCACCTACATCTTCGATCGCGGTCGCGCGGGCTCCGAGTTCGTGTCGGCGCTCGAGCGCGCCGTGTCGCGGGGATGCCAGGTGCGCGTGCTGATCGACGGCGTCGGCGCGCGCTACAGTCGGCCGCCCATCGTCGACGAGCTCAAACACCGGCGCGTGCCGGTCGCGCGCTTCGTACCGTCGCGCGTGCCGATTCCGCATCCCTACATGAATCTGCGCAACCACCGCAAGATGTTGATCGTGGATGGTGTCGTCGGATTCTGCGGTGGCCTCAACATTCGCGATGCCTGCGTGCTCGCGTACGGCTTGCCCGATGCGACGCGCGACGTGCACTTCCGCCTGCGCGGTCCGGTCGTGCAGCAGATGATGGCGGCGTTCGCGTTCGATTGGGAATTCACCACGCGCGAGCGGCTGGGCGGCGACACGTGGTACCCGGCGATGCCTAACGGAACGGGCGACCTGGTGGCGCGCGGCGTGCCCGATGGCCCGGACGAAGACTTCGAAGCGCTGCTCATGACCATCCTCGGCGCGCTCGCGCAAGCGTCGCACTCCGTGCGGGTGGTGACGCCGTACTTTCTGCCCGATACGCCGATGGTGGACGCGCTGCGCGTGGCCGCCATGCGCGGCGTGCCGGTCGAGATCGTGCTGCCGCAGCGAGGCAATTTGCGTCTGGTGCAGTGGGCCGCTACGGCAAAGCTCGGCTCGCTCATCGAGGGCGGATGTCGCGTACATTTGTCGAAGCCGCCGTTCGATCACAGCAAGCTTCTCGTGATCGACAATGCATGGTCGCTCATCGGATCGGCGAACTGGGATCCGCGGAGCTTGCGGCTCAACTTCGAGTACAACGTGGAGTGCTACTCGCGCGACTTCGCGCGACGGGTCGGGGCGCTGATCGACGACAAGCTCTCATCGAGCACGCTGCTCACGCTCGAAGCGTTACGCGGACGTCCGCTGTGGACCAAGCTGCGGGACGGGGTGGCCTGGCTCGCACAGCCGTACCTTTAGAGCTTGCTGATGGTGTTCGGTCATTCGGCCCGCCCGTTTTTGCCGTTTTGAGGCGCGCCGCGCACGACTTCTGCACGACGCACCGGCGGTTTCGCAGCGAATCTTCCCACCCGAGAGGAGGAGTCGATGTTCGCACGACACATTGCTCCGACGACGGCGCTCATCGCCTTCGTCGCAGCGGCCGTAGTAGCAAGTCATCGCGGCGCCGAACCCAGCGCGATTGCGCCGCGCGCGACCAGCGCTGCCGCTGACAGCGGTTGGACGGCCACCTTGAGCGCGCCATCGTCCTACGCGGGCGACGAGCACGTATTCGGCAGTGCGACCGTGACGCCTGACAAGGACGGCAAGGGGTTCACGGCAAAAGTGAACATCGCCGGTGCGACGCCGAAGTCGACGCATCCGTGGCACGTGCATCGCGGCACCTGCGGCGCCGATCAGGGCGTGGTGGGCGGCGGCAGCTCGTACACGCCGATTAAAGTCGGCGATGATGGCAAGGGCACGTCGAGCGCCAAGGTCTCGGCGCCGTTGGACGCGAGCGGATCGTACATGATCAACATCCACGCGTCGCCGACGGACATGAAAACGATCGTAGCCTGCGGGGTGCTGACGAAGCAGTAAGCCGCTCCGCCAACGCGTTCCGCGCGCCTCGCGCGGAACGCGCCGGCTCGACATCTTGCATGGCCCGGCCTGCGTGCGCCTTCGTTGGCGCGCGCGGGGCGGGCCGTGTTGCGCCGGCCATCGCGGTCGCGCGACGCGCGGCCATGCCTAACTTCAACCGACAGGACTCGTCATGCACGGACGTGGCTTTTCGCGTGTGTGTGTCGCCGTATGCTGCGGCGTACTCGCCCTGGCTCACCCTCGCAGCACGCCGGCGCAGGAGAAGGCGAAGATGACATCGTTCGCCGACGCGCTGCGCGCGGGACGAGCGCTGCGCGGCGAGTCCGGCCCCGAAGACGTCAACTGGATCGAGGGCGGCGCGCGCTACTCGTACATCGTCCACGACCCGCAGACGGGCCAGGAGACGATTCACGCCACCGACCCGATCACCGGACGCGATACCCTGCTCTTCAGCGCGCAGGGCCTCACGTTCCCGGGTGGAAACGAGCCCTTCTCGTACGACTCGTTCCAATGGGCCAAGGACTCCAAACACCTCGTCTTCCAGACGCACTTCACGCCCATCTATCGGAACTCGGGCACCGCGGACTACTACGTGTACACGCTGGCCGACCGCTCCCTGCAGCTCGCCGCCAGCGGCGCGCGCACGGCGGAGCTGTCGCCTAACGGAATGCTGCTGGGGTACGAGCGCGACGGCGACATGTACGTGGAAGATCTGGCGCAGAAGAAGCAGACGCGCCTCACCTCGGACGCCACCGCGCACGTCTACAACGGCCACTTCGATTGGGTGTACGAGGAAGAGTTCGGTCTCGTCCAGGCCTGGAATTGGTCGCCCGACAACCGGTACATGGCCTACTGGCAGGTGGACGAGAGCAAGGAGCCGACGATCCAGTTGAGCAACTACGCCGGCCGCCACCAGGTGTGGGACACCATTCGCATCCCGCAGCCCGGCGATCCCAATCCCACCGTGAAAATCGGGGTGGTCAACGTGTCGACCGGCGCCAAGATCTGGCTCGACCCCGGCCTAACCGGCGAGTACTACATCCCGCGCATCTACTGGACGAGCCATCCCGATACGCTCGCGATGGTGACGCTCGATCGCCGTCAGCAAGTGATGACGCTGTTCTTCTTCGACGTGCGGAACGGCGGCAAGCGCATGGTGCTGCGCGATTCATCACGCACTTGGATCGACGTGTCCGACTTCTACGCCAACGTGCAGGACCTGATGACGTTCCCGGCCGGACTCGACGAGTTCTTCTGGCTGTCCGACCGCGACGGATATCAGCACATCTATCGCTACGACTATTCCGGCAAGCTCCTGGATCAGGTGACGCACGGCAAATGGATGGTCACGCAAGTTCGAGGCATCGACTCCAAACAACACACCATTTACTACAGCGGCACCGAAGCCTCGCCGCTCGAGCGCCAGCTCTACGCGATCGATTTCGACGGCAAGCACGAGCGCCGCCTCACCACCGGCGACGGCGTGCACGACATCGACATGTCGCCTAACACAAAGTTCTACATCGAACACTACAGCTCGATCAAAACGCCGACGGTCGTCGACGTATGGACGACGGCCGGCAAGAAGCTGCGCACGCTGGTCGACAATCACCAGCTGCGCGCCTGGCTCACGTCGCACGCGTATTCGCCGCCGGAGCTGTTCTCCTTCACCACGTCGGACGGCGTGCGTCTCGACGGCTCCATCGTGAAGCCCATCCCGTTCGATTCCACCCGCAAGTACCCGGTGGTGTTCGCGGTCTATGGCGGCCCGGGCTCCCAGGACGTGTTCGATTCGTTCGCGTCGAGTCCCATCACGCAGTGGCTCGCGCAACAGGGGTTCATCGTCGCCGACGTGAACAATCGCGGCAACAACAACTACGGCAGCGCGTTCATGAAAGTGGTGTACGGCGACCTGGGCAAATGGGAGAGCCACGACTTCGCCGAAACAGCGCGATACCTCGACAAACTGCCGTTCGTGGACGCACGCCACGTGGGCATCATCGGCACCAGCTACGGCGGCTACTCCACTGTGTTCACGATGGAGCAGTATCCGGATTTGTTCACGGTGGGCGTCGCCAATTCGGCCGTCACCGACTGGCGCCTGTACGACTCGATCTACACCGAGCGGTACATGGGACTGTTAGGCGAGAACGAAGCCGGCTACGACTCGAGCTCGGCCATCCTGCACGCGTCCAAGTTGACGGGGCACTTGCTGCTCATCCACTCGATGATGGATGACAACGTGCACCCGCAGAACACCATGCAGCTCCTCACGGCGCTCACGGCCGTGGGCAAGGACGTGCCGCTGCGCATCTATCCGCCGGGACACCATGGTGCCGCCTATGATCTCCAGAGCTTCACGCTCATCGAGGAAGCCACCGACAACTGGCTGACACGCTGGCTCAAGCCGGACACGTCAGCCACGGCGCAGGCGCAGTAAGCATCACGGCGATGACGACGAAGGCACGTTCTTGCGCAGACTCGCGATGAACGGCTGCACGAGTGACGGCGCCTTCCCGCCATCCGTGTTCAGCTCATGCCCAACGCTCTTGCTCGTGCCGCCGTCTAACGCGGCGCCGGCCGACGCGTACGCCTTCTTGTTCGCCGAGTAGTCGATCTCCCACTTGGTGCCCGCGATCTTGATACCGGCAAACAATCCCTTGCTCTTCGAGTACGAATAGATCTCGGCTTGCGCCTTGTAATCGGTAGCGGCGGAGAGATCGCGCCCCATTGGACCGGCGGCTACCGACACCTCGCCGCCTAAATCGAACGATGAGCCGGCGATCGTTTTGGGCGCGTTCTGATTCATGAAGATGAGCACGACGTCGGCCGACTGCGCGCCGATCTGCAGTCCGAAGCTGCCGCCCTTGAGCCCAACGAACGTGGGCCAACTCCAGTCCCCGCCGCTGCGGCAACTCACCAAGCCATAGCCGGCGCGCCCACCCACGCCGAATCCGGCTTGCACCACGCCCGGAACGACCGCCACGCACACGGCCTCCTTCAGGAGCGACTTGGGCGGCGACCGATCGGGAACCGAGACGAGCTCCGACAACACCTCGCCCGCGCGCTTCGCGCGGTCGGCCAATTGATCGTCCTGCGCGTGCAGCGCGGACGCGATCGCGAGCGTACCCGCGCAAGCAATCAACGAGCTCGCGACCAAGCGCGAGACCCAACCCGGTGTTCTGTTCATCGGAGTTCCTTGTTCAGTTGATTCGTGGCCGCTCCTCACCATCGAAACGTAAGCGCAAAGCCGATGCCACCAGCGAGCGCGGGAACTGTCACGACGACGTTACCGTGGCATCTCGTGCCCGCCAGAGGGTCGCGAGCGCGGGCACGGACGGACGCGGCACGCGCCACCCCCACAACTCAGCCTGCATGACGAGCCATGCAATCACGCACGGCAGCGTCTTGAGACGATAGTGCATCACCACGCCAACGCGCACCGCGTTCGGCACCGCGCTCGACGCCCCGAGCGAAACGATGATGAACGCGGCCGCCATCACCGAAATCGTGAGCGCATCAGGCGCCGACGCCGCGAACCAGATGGCGATGCCGACCATCGCGATCACGAACGACGGCGACTCCGATCGGTGATTGAAGATCACCAGAAACACGAGCAGCGACGCGAGGAATCGAACCCGGAAATCGGGATCGGCCCACCGCTTCCAACGCGCCACGAGCGGCAGCACGAGCAGCACCGCTCCTATCACTTCGACCACGAACGGCGACGAGCGCGTCCCGAACCAGAGATGCAGCTGCTCGGGCACGCCGCCGGTGTGCATCCCGCGACCGGCCACCGTGTCCGATACCGCGTCGCGCGGCAGGAGCGCCATCCACGATGCGTACTGCGCCTTCACCTCGTGCGGCGCGACGACCAGAAACGGCAGCGCGAGCACCACCGCGAGCACGACGCCTAACGCAACGGCGAACCGGAAGCGGCGCGGTCGCGGCAAGGCCATCGCGGCGCCGGCGATCGGAAAGATCTTGACCGCGGTGCCGATCGCGAGCGCCAGCGCGGCGCGTATGGGGTGCTCCGCTTCCAACGCCAGAAATGCCAGGATGACCAACGCCGCCAGCAAGCTGTTCGACTGCGAATGCTGCATGGAGCCGAACATCTCGAGGAACGTCAGCGCCAGCACGACGTCGCCGCGGCGATCCGGCATCAGCCGCACGATGGCCCACGCGAGCAGCATCGTGTTGATGGCATCCCAGAGCACCAGGCCGAGCGTGTCCGGCAAGGCCGAAATCGGCGCGAAGAGCACGGCGAACGCCGGACTGTACTTGAAGAGGTCGAGATACTGCTCGGGGTGCGGCGCGTACAGGTCGCGGCCGGCGCGAAGGTTTCTGAACGCGGCGTCGAAGATCAAGAAATTGTTGTCCGAGTGGTGCAGCCCCTTAGGCGTGGCCACCACCAGAACGCTCAACGCGTACGCGCCCAACAACCACGGACGCCAATTCACTCGGCGCACCCGATCCCACACGCGAAACGGCATGGGCAATTCTCGACACACGGCGTCCGTGCGGCAAGTCTGACCAAGGCGCCGCTCGTCCGGCGCTCTCCTGCTCGGAGTGACGTGAGGTGCCGACCGGACGTCCTCCTTTCGCCACCGTCGCGCGTCTTCGCGCGAGAGCGCGAGGAGTCCGTGCTGGAACCAACCCGCACCACGACATCACACGAAGGGCCGACCACGGCGGCCTTGCTCGCCGCCGAGCGTGCCAACGCCGAACGCCACCTCAATGGTGTGCGGGCGGTGGTGCTCATGTTGTTAGGCGTGAGCGCCGTGGTCTATGCGCCGCGCTTGACGAGGACGCTGACGCTGCTCAACGCGTCGGTGCTGCTGCCGATGTTGCTGTGGACGCTCTGGCAGCAGGTGCGCATCCACCGCCGGCGCCTGGAGCGTCCGTGGCTCTCGGCGGCGAACGCGATCGCCGACGCGACGGCCGTCACGTGCCTGCTCGCGGAATACGGTCTGGCGGTCACACCGAGCCTGGTGATCAAATCGCCCATTTGGCTCACGTACTTCGTGATTCTCGCCGCGCGTCCCTTCACCAGCTCGGCGCGCCGCGCGGCGGTGGTCTCATCGCTCGTGGTGGCCGAGTACGTCGGGCTCATCGCGTTCTTTCTCATCGCCGGGCACGTGCCGCTGCAGCACGACCCGGTGGCGGCGCTCCTCACCGGCAGCGCGTCGCTGCTCGACGAGGCGGCCAAGGCCCTCTTGTTAGGCATGGCGGCGTGGGTCGCCGTATACGCCACGGCGTGGAACGAGCGCACGCTCCGGCGGGCGCAGACGGACCTCCGGGCGAGCGAAGCCGAGCTCCATGCGCTGGTCGGCGCGATGTCCGACGTGATCGTGGCGCTCGATCGCAACGGACGCTACGTCAAGATCGCCGCCAGCGCGGCCGACGCGCGCCACCGCGCGCCGATCGAATGGTTAGGCCGCACGGTGAGCGAGGTCCTGCCCGCCGGGCCGGCCGAGACGGTCCAGGGCTGCGTCGTCCGCGCGCTCGAGACGCGCCGCGCGGTCGACGTCGAATACAGCCTCGACATCGACGGCACCACCGCCTGGTTCGCCGGCACCGTGTCGCCCATGGACAACGATTCGGTGGTCTGGGTCGCTCGGGACATCACGTCGCGCAAGCAGCTCGAGTCGCAGCTGGCCTACCAGGCGCTGCACGACCCGCTCACCGGCCTCGCCAACCGCGCGCTGTTCCACGATCGTGTCGAGCACGCGCTCAAAGGCATGGAGCGCGCGGGCGGGCGACTCGCGGTGCTGTTTCTCGACCTCGATGACTTCAAGACGGTGAACGACAGCCTGGGCCACACCGAGGGCGACCGGATGCTGGCAGCGGTCGCCGCGCGGTTCCTCAACGCCACGCGCGGGTGCGACACGGTGGCCCGGTTAGGCGGCGACGAGTTCGCCGTGCTGTTGGAGAGCGTACACACGGATTCGGATGTCATCACGGTGGCCGAGCGCATCGCCTCGAGCCTGCGCGCGCCGATCGTGCTCGACGACAAACCGGTTCCGGTGAGCGCGAGCATGGGCATCGCCCGCGCCGGCGATGCCGACGGCGCCGACGAGCTGCTGCGCAACGCGGACGTGGCGATGTACACGGCCAAGAGCGCGGGCAAAGGACGCTACGCGATCTTCGCGCCCGAAATGCACAAGTCGCTCGTCGATCGCATGGCGCTCGAAGCGGATCTGCGCGAGGGGATCGCCCGCGACGAGCTGCGCCTCATGTTCCAGCCGATCGTCGACCTCGCGACGGGACGCCTCGCGGCGGCGGAGGCGCTCGTGCGGTGGCAGCACCCGACGCGCGGGCTGCTCGCCCCCAACCTGTTCATCCCGATCGCGGAGGAGACGGGCCTCATCGTACCGTTAGGCCGGTGGGTGATTCGCGAAGCCTGCCGCCGGGCGGCGGCATGGCGCGCGCCCAACGCGATCGACGACTGCCCCACGGTCACCGTGAACCTGTCCGGACGCCAGTTCCAGCACGCCGAGCTCGTCCCCGACGTGGCGGCGGCGCTCGCCGAATCGTCGCTCGATCCCCATCGCCTGATCCTCGAGATCACCGAGACGGTGATCATGCGCGACGTCGAGGCGACGATGGCCCGTCTGCTCGAGCTCAAGGCGCTGGGCGTCCGCCTGGCCATCGATGACTTCGGCACCGGCTACTCCTCGCTCGGCAGCCTGCGCCGGTTCCCGATCGACGTGCTCAAGATCGACAAGGCGTTCGTGGACGGCATTACGTTAGGCGGCAACGACGCGGCGCTCGCGCGCACGATCATTGCGTTGGGCGACATGCTCTCGCTGCGCACAGTGGCCGAGGGCATCGAGGACTCGCAGCAATTCCGCACGCTTCGGGACCTGGGCTGCGAGCTCGGACAAGGCTACCTGTTCGCCAGGCCCCAGCCGCCCGAAGAATTCTCTGCCCTCCTGGCCGCGTCGCACGCCGGCGTGCCGTCCGCGGCACCGGTGCTCGCGCGCTAGTCTCGCTGGTCCGGGGGAAGACGGCCGAAAACGGCTCTCCTCTTGCGTTCCGACAGGAGTGGCACCATCTTCTGTCGGAACCCGACAGAACGGAGCCATGCCGCCGCCGTCATCGCCCTCCGCCGACGTCCTGCGCGGTACCCTCGACCTGCTGATCCTCAAGACGCTGGCGCTCGAGCCCATGCACGGCTGGGGCCTGAGCCAGCGCATGCAGCAGGTGTCCAAGGGCGTGCTCGAGGTCAACCAGGGCTCGCTCTACCCCGCGCTGCAACGCCTCGAGCAGCGCGGCTGGATCGGGAGCGATTGGCGCACCACCGCCAACAACCGCCGCGCCAAATACTATCGCCTCACCGCCCACGGGCGCCGAGCGTTAGGCGAAGAGACGGCCAACTGGCGCCGCTACGTGTCGACCGTCGAGCTGATTCTCGGGACCACGTGACCAGCCGGCGCCACCGGGCGCCACGAGCGAGCCATGATGCCCTTCGACCGAATCGCGCTCCGCATCCGCGCCCTCATCCGCCGCCGCGCCGCCGACCGCGACCTCGATGAAGAAATCCGCTTTCACCTCGAGCGCGAGCAGGAAAAGAACGTCCGCGCCGGCATGACGGACACCGATGCCTGGCGACGCGCCTTCGTCGCGTTCGGCGGCGTCCAACAAGTGCGCGAAGCCCACCGCGAGGTGCGCGGCCTCCCCTGGCTGTCCGACGTGGGCGGCGACGTGCGGTTCGCGTTGCGCACGCTCGCCCGGCGCCCGGCCCTCGCCGGCGCGGCGATCGTCACCCTCGCGTTAGGAATCGGCGCCAACACCGCCATCTTCTCGGCCGTCGATGCGGCCATCCTCCGGCCGCTCCCCTTCCCGGCGCCCGACCGCCTCGTGATGCTGGGCGAGAACAATCCGGAAAAGAACTGGCACATGGAGGAAGCCGCCGGCGCGAACTACCTCGACTGGAAGGAGCAGGTCCGGGCGTTCCAGGACATCGTCGCGTACGACGGCGCGCCATCGCACATCACGCTCACCGGCACCGGCGATCCGCAGCTGCTCTCGGTCGTCGGCGTCACAGGCAACTTCTTCACCGTGTTAGGCGGCCGCCCCGAGCTCGGCCGCGGCTTCGTGGACGACGAGACATGGGACACGACGCGCTCGCGCGTCGTGATCAGCGATCGCGTCTGGCGCGCCCGCTTCGGCGCCGACTCCGGGATCGTCGGTCGCACCATCCAGTTGGACGGCCGGCCGCGACAGGTCGTGGGCGTCATGCGGCCCGCCTTCACGTTCCCCTCGAACGTCGACGTGTGGATGCCGCAAGGCTGGTCTCATGCGTCACGCACCCAAGTGTGGTTTCGCCGCGCGCACTGGCTGCGCGCGATCGCCCGCGTGCGGCCGAACGTGAGTGTCGACGAAGCAAGCGCCCAGTTTCAGGTCGTCGTGAAGCGGCTGCAGACGCAGTATCCGGTGACGAACCGCGTCATGGGCGCCGGCCTCGAGCCGCTCCACCAGTACCTGGTGGGCGACACGCGCACGCCGCTCCTGGTGCTGCTCGCGGCGTCGGGCCTGCTGCTACTCATTGCCTGCGCCAACGTCGGCAACCTGCTCCTGGTGCACGCCAACGGGCGCGCGCCCGAAGTGGCGCTGCGCCTGGCGCTGGGCGCCGGCCCATGGCGCCTGATTCGCCAGGTGCTCACCGAATGCGTGGTGCTGTCATCGTTAGGCGGAGTCGCCGGCTGCGTGCTGGCGTGGATCGGCACCCGGACCATCGTGCTCCTCGCGCCGGCCGGCACGCTGCCCGGCAGCGGCGTGCACCTCGACGTTGCGGTCCTGCTGTACACGCTGGTGATCACGACGCTGAGCGGCGTGCTGTTCGGCATCGCGCCCGCGCTGTGGAGCGCACGGCGCGCCCCCGGCGACGCACTCAAGGAAGCCGGACGCTCCCGCAACGAAGGGCGCCGCATGCGTCGCTGGGGTGAGGTGCTCGCCGTGGCCGAGATCGCGCTCGCGTTGATGCTCACCTCGGGCGCGGGCCTGCTCGTGCGCAGTCTGTGGCGGCTGCAGCACGTGCCGCCCGGATTCGATCCGCACGGCGTGCTCGCCGTAGGACTCGAGCTGCCCGGCGTTCGCTACGACACGGTTTCCAAAATCAACGCGTTTGACGACGCGCTCACCGAGCGCGTGCGCGCGCTGCGCGGCGTCACCGATGTGGCCATCGTCTCGCACCTGCCGCTGAGCGGCACGGAGTGGACGAGCGACTTCAGCATCGCGGGACGACGCCCCGACGAGTTCGGATCGGAGGTGGCGCACCGGGAAGTATCGTCCGAGTACTTTCGCGCGATGCGCGAGCCCGTGCGCGCCGGACGCGTGTTCGGCGCGATCGATCGGGACGGTTCGGACCGCACGGTGGTCATCAACGATGTGCTGGCGCGCCGCTTCTTCCCCGGACAGGACCCGGTCGGCCAACGCCTAACGTTCGACCGCGTGCCCGATTCGGCATCGGTGTGGCGCACGATCGTCGGCGTCGTCGGCAGCGAACATCAGTTGTCCCTCGACGCGGAACCGAAGATCGAAATCTTCTCGCCGCAGGCGCAGGAACCGTCGAGCGACATCTTTCTGATCGTGCGCGCGACCGGCGATCCCGAGGTGCTGCTCCCCCAGATCCGGCGTGCGCTGCACGAGATCGATCCGCAGCTCGCCGTGGTCGAGACGCACACGCTCGACCATGTGGTCGCGACGTCGATGGCGCGCGCACGCTTCCTCACCACGCTGCTGCTCGTGTTCGCCGTGGTCGGCCTCGCCCTCGCGGTGGTGGGCGTGTACGGCGTCATGGCCCAACTCGCCCAACGACGCACCCGCGAGATGGGCATCCGCCTCGCACTCGGCGCGCCGAGAACGTCGGTGCGGTGGTTGATCGTGCGGCACGCGCTGTCGATCGTGGCGCCCGGGATCGTCATCGGTACCCTTGGCGCGCTGTTCGCCACACAGGCGCTGCGATCGGTGCTGTATCACGTCGCGCCGTCGGATCCGCTCACGTTCATCGCGGTTCCGCTGGCGCTGGCACTCAGCGCGATCGTCGCCTCATGGCTGCCGGCGGCGCAAGCGAGCCGCGCCGATCCAGCTCAAGCGCTGCACGATTGATCGCGCCCGTGCTCCGTTAGAACGTCCACTCGATGCCCAACGTCGGGATGCGCGGCAGTTGCAGCCGGGACCGCTGGCTCACCACCACCTCGGCCGAGTTCCAATCGGCCACGGTGTAGCCGAGGCCGCGCGGATTGTTGCGCCCGTACACGTTGAACACATCGAGATAGACCTGCAGCTTGCCCGGCCCCAGCCGCCGTTCGTTAGACACGCGGACGTCCAGCCGATGGTACGGTCCGATGCGCGTCGAGTTGAACAACCCGTACTCGGCGCGCACGTGATGGGAGCCGTCGACCAGCGTGTCCAGGCCGAACGTGATCGGCGTGGCCGGCCAACCCGAGTGGTATTCCCACGCCGCGCTCACGCGCCAGCCGGGATGCGGCGACGCGCTGCCATCGACGTGAATCGAATGGCGCTGGTCGTACGGCGATGCGACCGAGATGCCGTTCACCACGTCGCGCGCCGACGCGAGCGAGTAGCTCGCCAACCACTGCACCGGTCCGTGATTCGACGACGCGGACACCTCGATGCCCTTCGCGTAGCCGCGCACCGGATCGATGAGCACACGGTCGTTGCCGGCCTCGGGAAACACGTCGAACGCGCTCTCGAGGTTCACGTACTCGGGATCGAGGCGGTCGAGCACGCGGTCGTATGCTTCCACGTTGAGCGTCAGGTGATCGAGCTGGTGTCGTACGCCTAACACACGCTGCTCGTCCCGCTCGGCGCGCGAGAAGCTGGTCACGCCGTCTTCGACTTGCAGCTCGTAGAGCGCCTGTGGCTGCGCGTACAGCCCCCACGCCGCATGCACCGTCGTGTTGGCGCCGATCGCGTACGCCGCCGCCACGCGCGGGCTGGTCATGTGCTCGCCGGTGTAGCTCTGCCGGTCGTAGCGCAGGCCGGCCTCGATGCCTAACGCATGGGTGACCTGCGCGACCTGCGTCGCGTAGACGCCCGACGTCGAACCGTGGACGTCGAACTGCGTGCCGAGATCGTTGGACGCCGTCACCCACTCGCCCGCCTCGACCATCGGCTGCGCCTGCTGGCGTGCGTAGGCGTAGTGCGCCTCGAGCGAGCGGTACTGCGCGCCGATCTCCGTGCGGAAGCGCGGCGACTCGTCCACCGTCACCGATTGCTCGATGCCGTGCGCCTGGAAATCCCGGCGATCGCCCACCTGAAGCGCGGTGCCCGTCGCCGACTTCTCTCCCCCGGTGCGATTCCAATTGAGGTTGGCCGACGAAATCATGGTGCGCGAGGTGAGCCACGACGCGGGCATGTACGTCCACGTCGCCCACGCGTACGAGCTCCCGTACTCGCTGGCCAGGTTGGGCTGGTTCGCCGCGTACACGAACAGGCCATCGTTGGCGCGCAGCGCGCTCACGGCCAGCTCGTTCTTTGCGTTAGGCCGAAGGCGCACGCGCGCGTAGCTGTCGTCGTAGCGCGGCGCGAGCATGCCGCCGTCGCCGGCGACGTCGAGGGCCGTGGCGAGCAATCCCTTCCGCGCCGACACGAGCACGTCGGCGTGCGACCCGTCGATCGGCGCCGTGAGCTCGGCCCCGACACCGCTCAGACTGGCAGTCAGGCTGCCGTGCGTCGAGGTGATCGCGTCGTCGCGCGAGCGCAGCGCGAATACGCCGGTGAGATGGTCGCCGTATCGGGCGCCGAAACCACCGGTGCTGATGCTCGCGTCGCCGACGATCGAAGGATCGATGATCGAAATGGCGCCGTCGAGATCCTTGAGATGGAACGGCTCGTAGAGCTCCATCCCATCGAGCGAGAGCAGCACTTCGCGATTGGCGCCGCCGCGCACGCGAAATCCCGCGGACAAATCGCTGGCCGAGACACCCGGCACGCGCGTCACGGCGCGAAACGCATCGTCGGCGACTTGCGGCGTGCGCGCGATGTCATCGCGCGACAAGTGAACCGACGGCAGCGCACCGGTGACAGCCATACTCGCGACGACCGAGCGCACGGCAACGGTATCCAGCTCCGTCGTCAAACGCACGAGCTGCGCCTCGACGGACGTCGAGGACGCGGGCGATACGATGACACTTTGGAGCGTGTCGGGGCGAAAGCCGATGCGGCGCACGATAACCTGGTGCTCTCCGCGGGCAACGGCTCCAATGGCGAACCGTCCATCGCGTGCCGATCGGACAACGGCCGTCGAACCTGACACGATGACAACGGCATCCGGGAGCGCTGCGCCAGTACCTGCGGCGCGAACTACACCACTGATGCTACCCTGGGACCAACACGGCGCTGAAACGACTACGCACAACACGACTGACAACGGCACCGCATATCGGAGCGGTGACCAACTTGCGTGGCAACATCGCCACATGAGGCGCCTCCCCTGCCTGTACTTCTCGCGCCTCAAATGTAAGCGCGT
>DATNAM010000162.1:0-2887 GCA_035572595.1 Gemmatimonadaceae bacterium | reverse complement strand
TTCGCTCGCCGCGCCGGTCGCCACGCCGGAGAGCTCGACCAAGCGGTCTTGCTGGATGACCGGCATGCGCTCGAGGAGCACGGCACGGTAGACGGTGAACATCGCGCTCGACATGCCGATGCCGAGGGCGAGGATCGCGGCCACCGTGATGCTGAAGGTCGGCGTTCGCCGGAGGGTGCGGGCGGTGAACGAGAGGTCGCGGCGAAGGGTGTCGAGCATTGGTGTCTTCGGTCTGTTTGGTGAAGCTACCGTATGGACACCCGGCGCGGCTTGGACCACGAGGAACACGCGGGGGGGGGGACCACGGAGGTCACTCTATCGTGAAGCCGCTAACAGGAGAGTACGGACAACGAACGGTCACCAACGGGCAAGAACGGACGGGAGTCATTCGGTGTCCTTCTTCGGACGACGGGAGGCATGAACTGTCCTTCTTCGGCGCGTACCCATTGCGGCGTCTGAGCTGTGGCCAATATTTGATGCGGCTGCCCGACCCCTTTCCGCGCGCTGCCCCGCGCTGCCCCGCCCTGCCATGTCCCGCGAGGACCCATGACGCGCTCGCCGCTCAGTCGCCACATCGTTCCCGCAGCCGCCGCTGGCATCGCCGTCGTGCTGCTCGGCGTCACGCTCGCGTTCAGGACGACGCCCGCTGCGGCGCGCCCCGGCGATCCGACGTTCGCCGACGACGTCGCGCCGATTTTCTATAAGAACTGCGTGCCCTGTCATCACGACGGCGGCATGGCCCCCTTCTCCCTCGTCGAGTACGACACCGCCGCGGCGCACGTCGACCAGATGCGCGGCGCGGTCGAGCAGGGCGATATGCCCCCGTGGCATGCCGCCGGACCGCGCGGCGTGTTCGTCAACGACCGCCGGCTGGCCGACGCCGACAAGGCGACGATCCTGCGGTGGATCGACTCCGGGATGAAGCCCGGCGATCTCACGCATCTGCCGCCCAAGCCGGAGTTCCCCACCGGATGGGTGCTCGGCGAGCCCGACGCGATCCTGACGATGCCCGATTCGTTCACCGTGCCGGCGGCCGGCAAGGTCGACTATCAGTATTTCCAGATCAAGACACCGTTTACCGACGAGCGGTGGATTCAATCGATCGAGGTCAGACCGACGGCGCGCGCCGTCGTGCACCACGTGCTCGTGTACGCCTACACGCCGCCGATCCCGCAGGCCTCAGCTACGCCGCCGGTTCCCCGGCCGGCCGGCGCACCGGCGTTTCAACCAACTCTCATTCGCAATCGCGCATGGTCGGCGACGCCGAAGGATGAGCCGCGCGACGACTCGCTGCACGGTCCGCCGCGCGTGCTCGGCGCGGTGATCGGCGTCTACGTGCCCGGAACGAGCACGATCGAGTTCCCCAAGGGCACGGCGCTCCGCCTGCGGCCCGGCACGGTGCTGACCTTCCAGATGCACTACACCGCGCACGGCCACGAAATGACCGATCGCACGTCGGTCGGCTTCCACTTCGCGAGCGCGCCGCCGGCCGAGGAAGTGTTCGTGACGCAATTCATCAACGGCGCGTTCACGCTCCCGGCCGGAGCAAAGGACGTCGCGGTGCCGGCCGAGATCGGCGCCGGGCGGCCGATCAAGATCTGGGGCATTCTGCCGCACACCCATCTGCGCGGCACCCGCTGGCAGTACACGCTCGTGCAGCCCGACAGCTCGCGGCAGGTCGTGCTCGATGTGCCGCACTACGATTTCAACTGGCAGACATACTATATGTTCGCCACGCCGCTCGAGGTGCCGGCGGGCTCCAAGCTCGAGTCGATGGCCTGGTACGACAACTCGGCGACGAACAAGCACAACCCGGATCCGACCGTCGACGTGCACTGGGGCGATCAGACGTGGAACGAGATGCAGTACACGAGCATGATCTATAGTGTGGCGCGGCCGAAGGCGACGCCGGGCGTTCACTAGCGGGTGTTCACGATACCAGCCGAGTGGCGACGTGTACCCACGTCGGGGTGGACAGAAGCAACCAGATGAATGGCAGATCCACGGCGGCGATCAGCAGCGCGCCGCAGACGAACGCGGGGTGCAGCCGGCGATTGCGCCAAGTGTCCCACGCGATACACGCGTAGACCAACAGCATCACAAGGTCGAGGAGTCCGCCCGGGCCGCCGCCGCGCAGAAAGGCCAGAGCGGGAGCCCGCTCGAAAGTGATGCGAGCGAGCCCCGGCCCTGACAGGATCACACAGGAGAGGAGCATCAAGCGCTTGTGCCAGTCGCGCCGGCGGCGCAGGAGCAGCGCCGTGCCGACGAGGATCGCGAACACGAGCAGCACGGCGAAAAAAAATCCCAACGCCTGAAGCGGCGGCGGGCCGCCGTTGGTCGGCGCGTGCAGGTCGCGCCTGGTGGCGTGCAAGGCCACCGCGGCGCCGACGATCACGATCAGTCCCGCCAGCACCGCGCCGGCGATTCCGAGACGCCTGTGCACGCGTACGCGGTGCGCCGCGATCAAGCTCGTCTGGACGAAATACAGAACGAACCACGACGTCATGAGCGCGCCATGGAGATGCAGGAGCCAAGCTAACGCCGGAGTGCTGAAGAGCGATTTCAGGTAATAAGTGCGCGCGAAGCCGCCGAATACGATCGCGAACGCCGCGGCCGCGGCGATGGTGAAGAACCAGCGGTCTCTGTTTCGCGCGCCAGCGGTCCGGCGCGTGGTTGGGTCGAGCGCGGCGGTCGGGGATGCGGCCGTGGCGAGGGATGTCACGGCGTGTGTGGTTGAAACGCAGGATCCCCAGTCTGCCACAGCACGAAGCTGAGGACGTCGGCACGCCCTGCGATGGCTTGGCTTCGTGTCGCGTCCATGAGCCCGTGCCCTGCGTCGTAGTCTACGCGGAGCAGTACCGGCTTGCCGCTCGCGGTGGCCGCCTGA
>DATNAM010000161.1:0-55483 GCA_035572595.1 Gemmatimonadaceae bacterium | reverse complement strand
AGCAGCAGGACGCCGCGCGAGAATTCCCGTTGGGCGACTGCCGACCGCGTCGACGTCGGGAAATCCACCGACCCGTACCCCGCGACCGTAATCGCGTGCGACGATTGGGCGATCGCCAATTGTCCCAGGAGAAACGCCCCTAACGATGCTGCGACGCCGACTCCTTTCCACGCTGCGCGCATTGGTCCCCCGCGCAAAGGTTCACGACACGAATGACGCCGGGTATGCGCCGAATATCCGGTTCCACGTTCCAAATCGCCAGCGTGTCCCGACTGCCAAACACGTTGCTTGCTCTCGCGTACACGTCGCACGACATTGCGACCAGACGCTACTGTACGTTCGCGCGTTCTTTCCCTCCGAGACTGCCATGCACGACTACTCCGCGGACACATACGGCGAGCGCATCGCCGACATCTACGACTCGTGGTACGCCGCGCACGATGAACGCTGCATCGATGTGCTCGCCGAGCTGGCGCGTGGCGGCCCCGCGCTGGAGCTCGGCATCGGCACCGGTCGCATCGCGCTTCCGTTGCGCGAGCGGGGCGTGTCGGTGCACGGGATCGATGCGTCGCCGGCAATGGTCGCCAAGCTGCGCGCCAAACCCGGCGGCGCCGAGGTTCCCGTCACGATGGCCACGTTCGCTGATTTCGCGGTGGACGGGCGCTTCGCGCTCGCGTTCGTCGCGTTCAATACCTTCTTCGCGACGCTCACGCAGGACGAGCAGATCCGCTGCATGGAGAATGTCGCACGCCACTTGACGCCCGGCGGCCACTTCGTGATCGAGGCCTTCGTGCCCGACCTCTCGCGCTTCGTCTCGAGCCAGACGCTGCGGGTGATCGGCGTGGAGACGGACACGGTGCGGATCGATGCCTCGCAGCTGGATCTGGCGCAGCAGCGCGTGACGAGCCAACATATTGTCCTAACGGAGCACGGGGTGCGCCTCTACCCGGCCACGTTGCGCTACGTCTGGCCGTCGGAGATGGACCTCATGGCGCGGATCGCGGGACTGCGCCTCGAGCATCGGTGGGCGGATTGGGCGCGGGCACCGTTCGGGTCCGAGAGCACGAGGCACATCTCCGTATATCGGCTGGTGTCCTAACGGAACCGAGGCGGCTCGATGGGCTTCCTCACCATCCCTGAGCGATCGCAGACATGACCCGGGCCGGCCGCGCCTAACGGACGGCGGCTCGGGCGAGAAACGGCGACACCGGCACCACCCGCAGCCCCGCGACGCGCTCGAACTCGCGCTGACTCATTGTCGCGACGCCGTACCCCCGCGCTAGCGCCGTGGCCCCGACCAAGAGCGCCTGCGGTCCGATCATCGCCCCCGCCGCCAACAACTCGGCCCACAACTGCGCGTGCCGCCTCGCCTCCGCGAGACCAAACGGCAACACGGGCACGAGGTCGAGCACCGCCTCGGCGAAGGCGGCGCGACGCGCACGCACGCCGGCGTCCGCGCCGCGATGTGCGCCATGCAGGAGCTCCGATGCCGTGATGGCCGCGATCGCGACCGCCTCGTCGCCGAGCGACTCGAGCATGGCCTCGAGGCGAAGCGTGCCGCGCTCGCCGGCGATGATGACCGACGTGTCGAGCATCACTCCCACGGCGGCGTCACCTGAGGCAGGCTCGTCCGGCTCGCGGCGATGCCGCCCGCCAGTCCGCCCGCTTCCTCGGCCGAGAGATGCGGCAGCGCGGACCACCGGGCCGCGACCACCCGCGCCGTCATCGCTGCGCCGAGCTCGGCCGACGCGGCCGTCGAAGACGCCATGCCGACGTAGCTCGCGACAGCGTCCCGAACCACCTGCGATTTTGCCACACCGTGCGCGCGCGCCCAGCGCGCCACGGCACGCGCGAGGTCGCGCGACAGGCGAAGCGTCAGGTGCATGTCCCTCATGTGTTACAATGTACTTCGTTTGTGCTACGCGACAATGGCTGATGACGCGCCGCCGAGTCATTCGGAGCGGCTTGCCACGCGGCGTGTCACCCGTACATACTCGGCGCACGATTCTCGCTCGCACTTCCCCGGACCTCGACCATGACATCGCTTCGCACCCCCTCGTGGCTGACGGCCGCCTCGCTGGCGGTCCTCGGCCTCTTCGTTCCTCGCTTTGCGTCCGCCCCCGAGGGACCCATCGACCCGGCCTTCTACCACGGACTCGTCTGGCGCAACGTCGGACCGCTGCGCGCCGGACGTATCGCGTCCGTCACCGGCGCCATCGGACAGCCCGGCGTGTTCTACGCCGGCATGCCCGAAGGCGGCATCTGGAAAACCACGAGCGCCGGCACCACGTGGTTCCCGGTGTTCGACTCGATCAAGAGCGTCGCCTCCGTCGGCTCGATCAGCGTCGCCCCGTCCGACGCCAACGTCGTGTACGCCGGCACGGGCGACATGCCCACCGGCGGTTCGCTCAATCAGGGCGACGGCATGTACCGGTCGAGCGACGCCGGCCTAACGTGGCGGCACATCGGCCTCGACTCCACGAAACAGATCCCGTCGCTCATCGTCGATCCGCACGATCCCAACGTGGTGCTCGCGGCCGCGCAGGGCGACCTGCACCACCTGAGCGCCGCGCGCGGCGTCTTCCGCACCGCCGATGGCGGCGCCACCTGGACGCGCACGCTGGTCACCGACGATTCGACCGGCGTCGAGAAGCTCGCCAGCGCGTTCGACGACCCGCAGATCGTGTTCGCGACCACGGACCGGCACTACTCCGCGCCGGGCGCCATTCAGCGCCGCGGCGGCGCACCCGCGTCCGGACCCACCGGCACCGCGCTCTACAAGTCGACCGACGAAGGCCTAACGTGGCACGAGATCACCGGCGGCGGACTGCCGCGCCTCTTCGGGCGCACGTCCATCGCCGTCGCCGCGCACACGAGCGGGCAGCGCGTCTTCCTGATCGACAACGCCGGTCTCTATCGCTCCGACGACGGCGGGTCATCCTGGCGCCAGATGGACTCCGCCGACCACCGCGTGGCCAACGGACAGGGCGGCTACAACTGCGGCGTGTACGTCGATCCCGAGAATCCGGACATCGTCTACACTGTCAATACGTCGAGCTACATCTCGACCGACGGCGGCAACACGTTCACCGGCTTCAAGGGCGCGCCGGGCGGCGATGACCCGCAACAGCTGTGGATCGATCCGACTAACGGAAAGCGCATGCTGATGGGCCTCGATCAGGGCGCCACCGTCACGCTTGACGGCGGCCAGACGTGGAGCTTGTGGTACAATCAGTCCACCGAGCAGGTCTATCACATCTCGACCGACGCGTCGTTCCCCTTCTGGATTTACGCCACGCAGCAGGACGCCGGCGCGGTACGCACGCGCAATCGCGGCAACATGGGCGCGATCACGCCGCTCGACTGGAGCCCGGTGCCGAGTTGGGAATGGGGGACCATCGTCCCCGATCCGCTGCACCCGGACACGGTGTACGCGAGCGGAAACGGCATCGTGAAGATCACGTATCCGAGCGAGCAGTGGATCAACATCAGTCCGGCGCAGGATCCGGCGCTCAAGCTTCGCACGACATCCACGCAGCCGCTGGTGTGGGCGCCGTGGAACCAGCACGAGCTGTTGACGGGGTTCCAGTATCTCATGGCCACGACCGACGGCGGCGCGCACTGGGCGAAACTTGGCGGCGACCTGGGCGTACCGCATGGCCAGGAGCCAACGGCGCCGGCGCCGCCGTCGCGCGGCGGTCCCCCGGGCCCGCCTAACGGCGGCGTCATCGAGACGATCGCGCCGTCGTCCGTTGCCGCGGGCACGATCTGGGTGGGCACCAACAACGGCCTCATCCGCGTCACCCGCGACAACGGCAAGACGTGGTCCGACGTCTCGATCGCCGCCCTGCCTAACGCAGCCCGCGCCGACATCGTCGCCATCGACGCGTCGCACGAGAACGCCGCCGAGGCCTACGTGGCCGTCGACGAGCACAACCTCGGCGACGACATGCCGTATCTGTATCGCACGCGCGATTACGGAAAAACCTGGACCAAAATCGTCACCGGCCTCCCCACCGGGCAGCCGAGCGGCAGCTTCGCGCACGTGATCCGCAACGACCCCAAGCGCGCCGGCTTGTTGTTCGCCGGCACCGAGAGCGGCATGTACGTGTCGTTCGACGACGGCGATCACTGGCAGTCGCTCGAGCTCAATCTGCCGAACACGTCCTATCGCGACATCACGTTCCATGGCTCCGACCTCATCGTCGGGACGTACGGTCGCGGCATCTGGGTGCTCGACGATTACGCGGTGCTCCAACAACTCACGCCGGCCATCGTGTCCGCGCCGGTGCACTTGTTCAAGCCCGACGGCGCCGTACGCGTGCGCCGCAACGACGGCGCGGACACGCCGTTCCCGCCCGAAGTGCCGCACATGCTCAATCCGCCCGACGGGCTCATCATCTACTACTCGCTCGCCTCCGCGCCGCGTGGCGACATCACGCTCGACGTGGTCGACGCCGCCGGCACCGTGGTACGTCACGTGTCCAGCGCCGCGATCAAGCCGGCGGAGGAAGCCGCCGAGCCGCCCGAGCCTAACTTCTGGCTCGCCAAGCCGCAGCCGATGCCGACCGCCGTCGGTCTCAATCGCATCAATTGGGATCTGCGGTACGACGCGCCGCCGGCCTTCGACCACACGTACGAGATCAACGCCAATCCGGGCCTAACGCCAGCCTCCCCTGAAGGGCCGATGGCGCTGCCGGGCGTCTACACGCTCAAGCTGACGGTCAACGGCACCGTCTACACGCAGACCGCGACGATCCGGAACGACCCGCGGTCGCCCGCCACCGCCGCCGCCCTGCGCGCCCAGAACTCGCTCCTGATGCGCCTCTATCACGGCCTAACGGACGCCTGGTCGGGCTACCATGCGCTCGCCGGCGTGCGCGCCGAAGCGGACAAGGCGGCTGGTGCGTCCGCGCCCGCCGATGTTGCCGACGCGGTGAAAGCCTTCGACGCGAAGGTGGACAGCGTGGCCGGCAATCCGGAGGGCGGACGCGGATTCCGGTTCGGTCGCGGCGCTCCCCCGGCGCCAAACTACGTCCGCGTGAACGGAACGCTGGTGCAACGCCTGGAAGCGCAGGACAACGGCGACATGGCACCCACCGCATCATCGCTGGCCGGCACCGACTCGGTATGCAAGGACCTGGCAACCGTGGACGCCGCGGCCCGCCGCCTAACGACCACCGACCTTGCCGCGCTCGACGCCGTGTTCGGCCGGCACTCGCTGTCCGAAGTGCACGCGCCGGCGGCGGCCAAGTCCACCCCAGGCTGCTGACCGCCGCCTGCGGGCAGACCGCCTCACGATCGCGATCGTGCGGCGGTCTGCCACAGGTGCAGCAAAGCGTAGCTCCGCCACGGACGCCACCCCTGCGACGCCGCCTCCGCGGCGGCCGCGCTCACGCCGCCTAACGCTTTGCGCGCCGCGACGTCTTCCTTCGGGAAGGCGTCCGGCCAGCGCGTGGCGCGCATCGCGATGTACTGCGCCGTCCACGGACCGATGCCCGGCAGCGCCGTCAGGCGCGCGATCGTCTCGTCGGGCTGCGCCCCAGGCTCCAGCACCAATCGCCCCGCCGCCATCTCGCGCGCCACCGCCCTGATACTCTCCGCCCGCGTGCGCACGATGCCGAGCGCCGCCAGGTCGTCCACCGGCACGCGCGCCACCTTCTCCGCGGACGGCGCGAGACGGTCCAGCTCCGCGAGCGGCGTAGCCACGCGCTCGCCTAACGCAGCCGCGAAGCGCCCGGCGATCGTCGTCGCCGCCTGCACCGTGATCTGCTGCCCCAGAATCGCGCGCACCGCCAGCTCGAACCCGTCGAACGCGCCCGGCACGCGAAGCCCCGGCTGCCGTGCCACCGACGCCGCCAACACCGGATCGCGAGACAACTGCGCCGCGATCACGTCCGGCCGCGCGCTCAGATCGAACAGGTGCCGGAGGCGGCCCAGCAACGCCGGCAGCACCGGCGTCAGCGAATGCGGGAGCTCTACCGAGAGCCCGTGCCGCTCGGGCGCGTGCCGCACCGCGATCCACCCCGTGTTTTCGCCTAATCGAACGGTGCGCCGGTACGCATCGCCGTCGATGGCCTCCACGCCGCGCATCGCACGCGCCGCGAGAAACGCCAGCATCGCGTCCCACGCGAAGGGCGGACGATACGACAACCGCAGCGTGAACGACTCGGCCGGCAATCCGGCCGCGTGCGCGTCGGGCGTCGCCCTCCGGAATTGCGTCGGCGGTATCCCGTAGCGGCCGTTGAACGCATCGTTGAACCGCCGCACGCTCGCGAATCCGCTCGCGAACGCAACCTCCGCCATCGGCAGCGTCGTCTCGGTGAGGAGCTGCTTCGCCAGGAGCAGTCGCCGCGTGAGCACCAGCTCCATGGGCGACACGCCCAACTCGCGCTGCAGCATCCGCCGGATCTGCCGCGAGCTCCACCCGAATCGCACCGCGATCGTCTCGAGGCTGGCGCCATCGTCCAGCATACCTTCGTCGATGCGATGCGCGATGAGGCTCGCGATCCGGTGCGCATCGTCCACCGGCGCGTTGCCAGGCGCCAGCTCCGGCCTGCACCTGAGACACGGCCGGAAATTCGCCTTCTCGGCTGCCTCGGCGCTGTCGAAGAATCGACAGTTCGCGGCCTTCGGTGTGCGTGCCGTGCACACCGGCCGGCAGTAGATGCCCGTCGACGTCACGCCCACGTAGAACACACCGTCAAAGCGCGGGTCGTGCGACGCGAACGCATTATAGAGTGCATCGAGGTCTGTCGTCATGGGGTCAACCTATCGCCGCCCTGCAGTCGATACTAGCCATTTTCGGACATGTCTGTGGGCGCTATCCGAGCGCGTGCGCAGAGCGATTCGATGGGCGACTCCGACGCCGGTTGACGTGTCCGAATATGGCCAGCGAACGCGCCCGTTGCCTGCGCATATTGCGCCCACGAATCACGACTATCGACATTTTTCCGTGGGGACACCGCCATGACTACATCACTCGCTGCTCGCAGCCATACGCGCCGCGCGAAGAGCGCCGCCGAGCCCGCGCGCCGCGCCGGCACCGACGTCCTGCGCGTCGCGATCGTTCGGTCGCCAATCGGCCTCGTGCTCGTCGCGCGCAGCGCGGCCGGACTCGCCGCCGTGCTTCTGGGCGACGACCGCGCTGTTTTGCGCCGCGAGCTCCGCGCCCGCTTCCCGTTAGGCAAATTCGCCGGCGCCGATCCGGCGCTCGATTCGCTCGCCGCCAAGATCGTGGCGTACATCGATCATCCCGGCCCCGCGCTCGATGAACCGCTCGACGCCCGCGGCACGCCGTTCCAACAGGAAGTCTGGCGCGCGCTCCGCGCCATCCCGGCCGGCAGCACCAGTACGTACGGCGACATCGCGGCGCAGCTCGGCCGCCCGGGCTGCGCGCGCGCGGTCGGCACCGCCTGCGCGGTCAACCCCATCGCCATCGTCATCCCCTGCCACCGCGTCGTCGCGCGCGACGGCGCTCTCACCGGCTACCGGTGGGGCGTCGAACGGAAACGAGCTCTCCTCGAGCGCGAGGCCGCGGTGCGCGCCGCGCGCTGATCCGCGGATGCGCACGCTTGCCCTGCGAATTCGGCTACGGACGTTTCGCGACGGTCATGAGCGCTGTACGTTCCCGGCGCCAGATTATGACCGTCGTACCTTCGCCGTCGTCGAGGAGAAGTGGAAACCGAGCTCGATGCCCTGATCCAGCGCGCTGACGAGGCCGACCCTGTTGCGGCGGACAAGCTGTTTCGGATGCTGTACCACGAGCTGCATCGTCTGGCCGAGAGCCAGCTGCGGCGCGCCAACGCATCCGTTACGCTGGGCGCCACCACACTGCTTCACGAAGCCTACCTCAACATGACGGGGCGGCCGCAGCTTGCGTTCCCCGACCGGCTGCGGTTTCTCGCGTATGCGTCTCGCGCCATGCGCGGTCTCATCATCGACTACGCGCGGCGGCGTCGCGCCAGAAAGCGCGGCACCAACTTCGAGGTGACGCTCGATGGCAGCGAAGCGCCGGCCGAATTCGGGGCCGCGGACGCCACCGATCTGACCCAGTTAGGCGACGCGCTCGACGAGCTGGCGTCGATCGAGCCGCGTCTCGCCGAGCTCGTGGACCTCCACTTCTTCTGCGGCTTCTCGTTCACCGAAATCGCCGGCCTGCGCGGCGTCTCCGATCGAACCGTCCAGCGCGACTGGCGCAAGGCCCGCGCGTTGCTGCACCGTTCGATCCTGGGAGACGGCAAACCAACCGCCAGTTAGGCGCTAGGCACTCGCCTAACGAAGCGCCGCGAGCAGGCGCGACGCCTCCACCGCCCGCGGATGGCGCGCGCCGGCGCCCGCCGTGAGCTCGGCGACCGCGGAATCCAACGCCCGCTTGGCCGACGCCGTGTCACCCTCCGCCAGCAGCGCGCGCGCCTCGGCCACCTGCGCATCGCCCACGAACGCGTCGCTCGGCACCGTGGCCGAATCCAACGACGAGACGTCACCCGCATCACGCGCATACCGCAACGCCGCCGCCGCCTGCCGAGAGCCGAGCGCGGCCTCCGATGCCAGTACCAGCGCGGCTTCAAAGACGCGCCGTCGCTTCCCGTCAAAGTAGCCCTGCTCGCGCAACACGTTCTCGACATCCCTGCGCGCCAGACTGGTGTCACCACGCGCCATGGCGAGATGCGCGTCGATGAGCCGCGAATCCGTGACATGGTCGTCCACGCTGCGGACGGCCAAGTGCACCTCGATCGCCTTGAGCCGCGCCGCGCTGCGGCCGGCGTCCGCAAACTTGCCTAACTGAATCTGCGCCAACGCCAGTCCGAACAACCCGCGGGCCTGCCAATACGGGTCGTGGCCGGTGGTCGCCTGATCCACGAGCACGCCGTAGTACCTCGCCGCCGAGTCGGCATCGCCCTGGAACAGCGCCGCATGCGCGTAGTGGATCAGCGGTTGCTCGGGAACGCGCCCCGAGGGATCGCTGCGCGACACCTGGTCGAGCACGTCGTGCAAAATCGACTCCGCCTGCGCCGTCTGGCCCAGGTTCCTCAGCATGTCGCCCAGATTGTGGCGGAGCGTTACCTGCGCCAGTGTTTCGCCGCGCCCCGTGCGGTCCAAGATGGCAATGCCGCGGCGCAGCGCGTCGAGCGCTTCCCGATGATGGCCGCTCGCGAACGACGCGTCGGCGGAGGTGGCCAGCATGCCGACGTACTCGAGATCGTTCGTTAGGCCCAAGCTGTCCCGGATGGCGAGTGCACGCTGGATCTCGGGACCGCTGCGCTCGACGGGACCCGCTTCGACATCGAGCGCCGCCGCCACCAACAGGCACAGCGATGCGGTTCTCGCGTCCGCGCGCTCGATGACGCGCTCGAGCGACTGCAACCGCGTGTGCGCGACGTCGTACTCGCCCTCAGCCCGCAGGATGTCCACGTCATCGCAGCGCGCCTCGAGCAACGCCGCGCTGTCGGGAATGGCCGCCGCCAGCGACTCGGCCCGCGCGAGCAGCGCCGCGCGAACCTTGGTGTCGCTCAACGCCCCGTATTGATCCGCCAGTTGCAGCAGAATGGGCACGAGCAGTCGCGGCTGCCTGCCGTATTCCTGCTCCACCGCCGTGCGGCCGCGGTCCAGAATCTCTTTCATCGTGATCGGCTTCTCGCCGACCTGGCTCATGAGCACCGATTGAAACTCCGCTTGCGCGTTGGCTCGTCGCGTGGCTTCGAGCGCCGCATCGCGCTGGCGTTGGGCATCGCGCATCTTCGCCACAGAAAACGCGGTCGCCGCCACGAGCACCAGTGCCACCGCCGTCGCGGCCATCACCGTCGTGCGGTGGCGCCGCACGAACATGCGACCGCGATACGCGAGCGAATCGCGCCGCGCGCTCACCGGCTCGTGGCGCAGCAACCGCTCGAGATCCTGTCCGAGGGCGGCCACGGTTTGATAACGCTCGCGCGGATCCTTTCGCAGCGCCTTGGCGAGAATGTTGTCGAGATCGCCCCGGCCCAGGCGCGCCGGCTCGACATCGAACAGTGCGCGGAGCTCGTCCGCGGCGGACGTGCAGCCTTCGGCCGTGGGATGCGTGCCCGACACGATCACGTAGAGCAGCACGCCTAACGCATAGACGTCGGTGGCCGTCGTGATCCCGCCGCCGCGCACCTGTTCCGGCGCCGCGTAGTCGGGCGTGAAGGCGCGGCCGCCGTCGGCCGTGAGCGCCGTCTGCGCGCCGGCGGCAGACCGATCGAGCAGCTTCGCGATGCCGAAGTCCAGCAGCTTCACCGCGCCATCCTTGGTCACGAGGATGTTGGATGGCTTGAGATCGCGGTGCACGATCAGGTTCGAATGCGCGTGCCCTACCGCCGCGATCACATCCAGCACCAGCCGGATGCGCGCGTCGATTCCCAATCGCTGCTCGCGGACGTACACGTCGATCGGCTTGCCGTCCACGTGCTCCAGAACCAGATAGGGCTGACCGCTCGGGCTCACACCCGCGTCGAGCAGCCGGGCGATGCCGGGGTGCGTTAGGCGGGCGAGCATCGAGCCCTCGCGCTGGAACCGCGCTTGGCCCGAGGGACTCAACCGGGCCAGGTTGAGCAGTTTCACCGCCGCGCGTCCCTCGAAACGCCCATCCGTACGCCGGGCGAGCCACACCGAGCCCATTCCACCCTGCCCGATCGGCGCTTCGAGCGTATACGCACCCAACTCGAGTCCGGTGAGCGACACAGCGACGGGCTCGGTCATGAATCCACTGCGGTCCGCCTGCTCATCGCCCGAAAGGAGCGACGTCAACTCGAAGGCGATCGCGGGCGAGCTAATGCTGAGCTCGCTCAGCCAGCGCTCACGCTCCGCGTCCGGCAGATCGAGTGCATGATCGAGCAGCGGTTCGAGCTCCTTCCACCGCTCGCGGTCCATAGCGGGCATCGACTGGTTCCGTCCGTGAATGGCCGTTCCAGCTTAGGGGAGTCACGGCCGTTGTGCCAGACGCCGCGCATACCGCGTTCGGCCAAGCAGTTGTCTCTTGCGCGCATCGTCGCCATGTTTCGGTCGCATCCAGCTGCTGCCACAAAATGTTGCTCCCGCCGCCGTTCCTTATTCACATGCAATAGTCATCACGCTGCTTCAGCGCGCGCGCTCTGTTCGCACGTGCCCCAGCGCGCCGCTCGCTCGTCAAGCTGGATGAGCGGAGCCGATGTCGGCTCCTAACTATCTGGCCCCGATTCGGTACCCGATCGCGATGAAGCGTACGGACCTCATTCCAGTTTTCATTTTGCTCCCGTTGCTCGGCTTCGTGGCCGCTCAGGTCACGCAAGCTTCGCGTCCTGCGTCCGAGCCGCGCGTGAGCGCTGTCCCCGTCGAAGCACACTCCGAAGCCGGCCGGTTAGGCGTTGCCCGCATCATGCGTCACGCCGCCGAGCCGGTGATGGCCGCACCGGCGCCAATGCCCGCGGTCGCGACTGCGACGGCACGTGATGTCGGCGAGGTGCGCGAGCGCTTGGCCAGCGGAGCGGCCGGCACGTACATCGATGAGATTCTGCTGGAGCGCGATTCGTCGCTCGCCCGCTGGCCCGACCGTACCACGCAGCCAATCAAGGTGTGGATCGGCAGCGGTGCCGGCATTCCCGGCTGGAGCGACACGTTCCCCGCCCGCGTCCGCGATGCGTTCGAGGAGTGGAGCGATCTCGGAATTCCCGTGCGCTTCCAGTTCGTCACCGACTCGGCGGACGCCGACGTGCACGTCGCGTGGATCGATCACTTCGACACGCCGATCAGCGGCAAGACGCTCTGGGCGCGCGATCGCAGCTGGTGGATCGTGAGCGCCAACATCACGCTGGCGCTCCACCACAACGCCGGCGAGGCGCTTGATGATTCGAGCGTGAAGGCGATCGCGTTACACGAGGTGGGCCACTTGTTAGGCCTCGACCACACGAACGACACGACCGACATCATGACGGCGCGTGTCCGTGTGCGCGACTTGTCGAACGCCGACCGCGCGACGATGAAGCTGCTCTACACGCTCCCGCCGGGCAGCATTCGCGAAGGCAAGTAAGCAGCAAGTGCAACGTCAGAAACGGCGCTTGGCCGGCACAGTAGCCGGCCAAGCGCCGTTTCATTTGTCCCACTTGAGCAGAACGCTTTTCTTTTTCTTGAGTCGGATGATGTCCAACTGGAGCTGCGAGTCGGACGCGCGATACACTGCGCGACTCAAGCCCGACGGCGTCCCGATGTCACGGCCGCCCGCTCGCACGATCACGTCGCCATCCTGCAGACCCGATCGGGCTGCCACCGTGCCCGACTCCACGCGCAGCACGAGCACGCCCTGCGTCACGCCGAAGTAGTCGGCGAGGTTGCCAACCGGCATTACCTGGGCGCCGGCTACCACGGACAGCGACGATCCGCCGGGTCGCGAGATGAATCCCGTCGTTCCGAGCGGAGCGACCATGATCTCGACGGATGAGTCTTCGTCCGACGCTGGCGGTCGCGGCGTGACGATCGCCACCGGTGCCGAGGGCGGAATCGGCGTCGGAAAGACGCGCACGGTCGTCGGGCCCGTCCACACTTGCGCCCATGACGATGGTGGACGTTTCGCGACCAACGCGCTCAGGTGCTTGGTGTCCGAACCACGCTTCACGCTGAGCCGCAGGTGCGAGCCCGGTTTGAGCAGTATCGAAAACGGTTCGGAGCCGACTGTCACATCCTTGCCGTCGAGCGAGAGCAGTTTGTCACCCGCTTCCAGGCCGGCGCGTTCCGCCGGCGACTCCGGGTCCACCGATTCGATGGTCGGATAATCATCGAAGCGCATGAGCACCCTGCCACTTTCTTGCCGCACGTCGCGCGTGCTCGCCGAGAACGTGACGCCGAGGTAGCCTCGGGAGGCGTCGGTCTCGCCCGTCGCGACACGGGTTGTCCGCAGCGCCCGGCCGCTGCCGATCTCGATGCGATCGAGCGCCATACGGCGGCGCAGCAGCTCGTTAGTCACTTCCGCGAAGCGCTCTTGCGCGCGTCGCAGGTTGCCGTTGGCGCGGGCCAGCGCCTCGGCGGCGACGCCGCTCGAATCGTGCATCGTCATGGCGAGCTTCAGCGCGTCGACCATCGATTGGCGGGCGCTCTCGAGGCGCGCCGTTACTTCGGCGAGCTCGCGATCGGCGCGCGCGGCATCGGTGCTGTCGCACTCCACGCACGACGGCGGAGCCGGCGTGTCCTGCTGCGCCGCCGCTGTGCCTAACGGAACGAGGATCGCCCCCGAGGCGACGGCCGACGCGATCAGCGTCGCGCCGCGGGTCACGGTTCGGCGAATGCGCATCGACCTCATTAGTAGCTGGCCAACGACATGCCCGCCGGGAGCGAGCCGTTGAGCTGCTGCAGCGTCACCTCGCGCGCCGTGCGCGCCGAGATGAGATACTGATTGATCACGGGATCCGCCGGGGCCTGGTTGGCCGCGGCGAGCGCCGCATCGGACACGCGGTCGAGCGCAGCGAGCCGCTGGCGATATCGATCGACGCCTGCCACGCCGCGATACGACGTGTCGTGGGCGACGACGAACGCCGCGGCCAACCGGTAGTCGCTTTCCGCGCGATGCATGAGTGCCATCGCATCGCCCACGCTCGCCAGTTGCACGTGCGACGAATCCGTCGCGTTCTGCGCGACGGTCGCGGCCGGCGTCGTGCCGTCGTTGCTCACCGTGCGCGCGGCCGACGCGCGGCCGACGGCCAACCCACCGGCGGCAATCACGAGTCCGGCCGCGATTTGCATCCAGGCGCGCGGGAGACCGCCGCCACGGACGCGCGTCGCCACCCGGACGGGCTCTTCCGCCAGCCTCGCCGACAGCGACTGCCAGTCGGTGAGGGGACGGGTCAAAACATTGTTGCGCTCGTGGGCCGCCATCGCCACGAGCTCCTCGTAGGCCGCCTGTTCGCGCGCGCACGCCGGACACGCGGCCAGGTGCGCCGCTTCGTCGTGCGTCGGCTGCTCTTCGGCCAACGCGGCTAGACGCTCAGGATCGAGGTGCAGCATGAGTTCGAAGTTCCGTTGCCGGCGTTTGGACATCGACCAGGTGCGCGAGCAGCCGGCGAAGCCTCGCGCGAGCCTTGAAAAGTTGCGATTTCGAAGCGCCCGCGGTAATGCCTAACTCACGGGCGATGTCATCGTGCGTGTAGCCTTCCACATCGTGCAGCAGGAACACCGTCCGCGCACCGGCAGGGAGCCGCGCCGCCGCGTCGCCGATGGACGCGGCCAGAAATGCCCGATCGTGGTCCATCTCGACGGCCGCAGAATCTTCGTCGATGTCGACTTCCAGGCGTCCGATCCGTCGCGCTTTGCGCAGCGCGTTCAACGTCCGGTTCACCGCGATGCGATGCGCCCACGTTCCGAACTGCGCATCGCCGCGGTAGCTGCCTAACGCGCGGAAGATCTGGATCCACACGTCCTGCGCGATGTCGGCCGCGAGGTCCGGATCGCCTCCCACCAGGCGCTTCACGACCGCGTCGATGTGCGGCGAGTACTGCGACCAAATCTGCCGCAGCGCCCGCTCATCGCCGTCGATGGCGCGCCGAATGAGTGAGTGATCCGTTTCCATCCCGGTTGCCTGATTGGTCACCCGCGCGTGGGCTTCGGGTTGCCGTGTACTCGCCGGCCGCGGCCCGCATCGCCGAACAATAGTGAATGCCGGTCGAACCGACCGACAGCTGCCGCGACTCCACCGCAGACCGACGCGGCACTACCACCACCGCGGCTGAGATCGACGGGTGAACAGATCGTGACGGCAGCCGATGTATTTCGTCTTGCCAACTGGATGCAACCCCACATATTGAAGTAGGATAGCTCGCCCGACCTCAAGTCGTGTGGTCGTCCCGCCGGACGCAAGCCCGCCAGTCTCCGGTTCGCAATACGGTTTGCGCTGACTGCTCTCGTTCTTGCGACAACCGATCGCCATCGCCGTGTGCTGAGCCCCGGGGTATAAACCCCGAACTCCGAGTCGTGCCACGTTCACGCCTCGCAGAGACAGGGGTTCGCTGGTCGTTTTTGAGAAGAGGGGTTGCCCGTGGTCATTGCCCTGCTTGCTGCGCTTGCCATCGTAGGTGGAGACGGCGGACTTCCGGTCAAGACACCGGCGGCCGTCGGCATGTCCGCGGCGCGGCTCAAGGTCATTGATCGCGTCGTCGAACGCGGCATTCACGCGGGCGGATTTCCTGGCGCTGCCGTCGTGGTGGGCCGAAAGGGCGCTGTCGTCTGGGAGAAGGGGTTCGGTCGGATCGATTGGAAATCATCCAGCGCGCGCGTTTCCCCCACCCAGACTGAGTACGACCTCGCCTCCCTCACCAAAGTCGTCGGCACCACCACCGCCATCATGATTTTATACGACAAGGGTCTCTTCAAGCTCGATGACCCGGTCGTTAAGTATTTGCCCGAGTTCGGGGGCGGCGAGAAGGACAGCGTCACCATTCGCGAACTCCTCGAGCACCGCTCGGGCTTGCCCGCCGACCGTGAGCTGTGGCGTCTCGCGTCGTCGCCCGAACAGGCGCGGCAGATCGTGCTCTCGACGCCGCTCGAGTACAAGCCCGGTTCGCAATACGTCTACTCCGACCTGGGCGCCATGACACTCGGCTTCCTCGTCGAAAAGCTGAGCGGCCAGCCGCTGGACGAGTACCTGAGCATGTGGGTGTTCCAGCCGTTAGGCATGACCAACACGTATTACCGCCCGGCGGATTCGGTGAAGTACCGCACGGCGCCCACCGAAGACACGCCGCCGCGCGGCTATCCGCTCCAGGGCGAAGTGCACGACGAAAACGCCTATGCGTTAGGCGGCGTGGCCGGGCACGCGGGACTCTTCAGCACCGCGGGCGACCTGTCCATCTTCGCCCAGATGATTCTCAACGGCGGCGAGTACAACGGCCTGCGCATCGTCGCCGATTCGACCATCAAGGTGTTCACCCATCGCGCGGCCGGCAGTCGCGCCTTGGGCTGGGCGATGGCCGACGGACAGTGGGGCTCGGGCCGCTACCTGAGCGATGAAGCGTTCGGACACGTCGGCTACACGGGCACGTCGATGTGGATCGATCCCGACCGCGACATGTTCGTCATTCTGCTCACGAATCGCGTGCACGAGCCGCGCGCGCGCCGGCCCGAGAAAGTGATCGCCGACATTCGCGCGGATTTGTCCGACGCGGCGGCAGTAGCGGTGACCGACGATCCCGACCAGCTCATCGCGATGCCCGTGTCGTTCCGCGCCGATCGCGCGAGCGGATGGAACCACGTCGTGCGGCGCCATCATCGCCGCGTCCGTCACCGCGGCACGAAGTCGAGCGTGCGCATCGCCAAGCATCACACGGTGACGTCGTCGCACGGCAAAAAGGCGGTCGCGACCGCCAAGAAGAAGAAGGCGGCGCACTCCAAGTAGCCTTGCCCGGCGGTTCGGCGACGGTGAAGTTGCAGGAGATGCCAGCCGAACCCCATATGAGTGACCATCTCGAACCCGGCCAGCCCGAGTCGCCCACCGCGCCACCGGCGTCCGCCGATCCGTCGGCGCAGCCCGCCGGTGCGTTGACCGTCGACGTCGTCAAGGCGACGCTGCGCCGGGTCAAGGATCCCGAGCTCAACCTCAACATCGTCGACTTGGGTCTGGTGTACGCCGTGACCGTGAGCGGTGGCTTCGTGACTGTGGACGTGACACTCACGTCGCCCGGATGTCCGTCGGGTCCCGAGATCATCACCATGGCCGAGCAGCAGATCCGCACGCTGCCGGGCGTCGAGGATGTCGTGATGAATCTCGTGTGGGACCCGATGTGGAGCCCCGATCGGATGGAACCCCGCATCAAGGCGTACCTGGGGTTCTGACCGCCGTGCGTGCCTAACGATAACTCCGTTAGGCGTCGGCGAGCGCGCGCAGCAGCTCCTTCCCCATCACGTCGATCTGCCACCGGCGGAGGTCATCGGCCGCCGCGAGCTCTTCCATCGACGTCGGCCGCTTGCGGGCGATGGTTTCCAACCGCTCGCGCGAGATGAGAAACCCCGGATCGAGATCCAATCGTTGGGCGATCGTCTCGCGGATCGAGCGCAGCCGGTTGACGCGATGGTCGAAATCCGGATCGCGCTCCCATCGCGGAACGCGCGGGAATCGCGGCAGCTGATCCTCGGGCATGGCCACGCCGCGCGCGATGGCATCGAGCACGCTCACGCCGCGGCGCTCGATCACGCCGCGCGGCATCCCTTTGATTTCGCGCAGGGCATCCACGGTGCGCGGCGCGGCGCGGGACAGATCGAGCAGCGTCTCGTTGCCCGCCACACGAAACGTCGCACGATCGAGCTCTCGTGCCACGCCGTCGCGCCAGGCCACGAGCTCGCGCAGAATCGCCAGCTCGCGCCGTGACAAGTCGCGTGCGCCTTTCATGCGCAGGTACGCATCGAGCGAGGCGTCGGGATCCCACCGCGTACCCTCGAGCCGCTCGAATTCTTCGCGCGCCCATTCGGACCGGCCCTTCTGCTCGAGCTCGGCCGCCAGTCGATCGCGAAGCTGCAGCAGGTGCATCGTGTCCTGCGTCGCGTAGTCGAGCATGTCCTGCGGCAGCGGCCGCATCGACCAATCCGCGCGCTGGTGTTTCTTGTCGAGCTTCACGCCAAGAAATTGCTCGAGCAGCGCGGCCAGTCCGAATGCCCGGATGCCGAGCAGTTGGGCGGCGATGCGCGTGTCGAAAAGATGACGGGCGTGCCAGCCGTAATCCTGGAACAGGAGACGCAAATCGTAGTCGGCGTCGTGGAACACCGTCTCCGACGTGGTGCTCTCGAGCAGCTCGCCCAATCGGCGCGGCTTCCCGATCGTGAGCGGGTCGAGAATCGCGTTCGCCGACGCCGTGCTGATCTGCAGCAGATAAATCCGGTCGACGAATCGGTGGAAGCTCGCACCCTCGGTGTCGACGGCCACCTGCGGCGGATCGCCGAGCGATGCCAGGAAGCGATCGGCTGCTTCGGGCGTATCGATGTACAAGGTGGACGACGTGCCGGGCCTGGCGGGCGATCGAGGCGGGGACGGCGAAGAATGATGCGACGGCACGCGAACTTACCTCGTAATGCTGTCCGGCCCGGCGGCCGCGTGGGCAGGAGGTGGTCAGGCCAGGTGTTCGTGAATTCTCTCGCGCGGGACGCGCGAAAGGAAGCGGACTGCTACCTTGGAGTCCGAACGCAGCGCTGATCCACACCTTTTCTGCGACGGTATCCATGTCCGACGCGGTATCACGCAGATTCCCGCCGCCCGGGAATGCCTGGCGCTCGCGCGACGTGCTGCGCGTGGCCGCCATCGTGTTTGGGTTGTACTTCGTGTTGCGGCTGTTGTGGTTTGCGAACGCGCTGGTGCTGGTGGCGTTCCTCGGCGTCCTCTTCGGCCTCGCGATTTCGGCGGGCGTGGACCAGCTGGCGCGATTTCGGGTGCCGCGCGCGATCGGTGCGGCGACCATCGTCGCTGCGTTCTTCGCGTTGTTGTACGGCGCGGGTGCGGTGATCGCGCCGACGGTGAGCGACCAGCTCACCGTGCTCGAGTCGCGGTTGCCCGAAGCGCAGGTGCGAGTGGAAGGATGGTTGCAGACGAAGGGCGGGTTGATGCGCGCGGTGATGGGACCGCGCACCGCGAGCGACAGCGGCGCGAGGGCGGCTCCCCAGGGCGGCGCTGCCGCGGCGGCGGGTCGCGGGACAGCCGAGGCGCGGACAGACACGGCCCAGGGCGCTCCGCCGAGTCCGTTAGTCGAAGGCATTGGTCGGCAGCTGCAGAGCGCCACGCGCTACGTGTTCCCGTTCTTGACGTCGACGCTGGCGGCGATCGCGGGCATCATCGTGATGCTGTTTCTGGCGATCTACGTGGCGGTGGATCCGGGTTTGTATCGCCGCGGCTTTCTGGTGCTCGTGCCGCCGGAATCGCGCGGGATCGCGTCGCGGGTGCTGAGCCAGATGGCGGTGAAGCTCCGCAAGTGGCTGGTGACGCAGCTCATCGCGATGGTGGTGATCGGCGTCGTGAGCACGCTCGTGCTGCTCATCCTCGGGGTCAAGGCGCCGTTTGCGTTAGGCCTGCTGGCGGGCGTGCTCGAGTTCGTGCCCACCATAGGACCCGTACTGAGCGCGGTGCCGGCGATCGCGATGGGATTCCTCGACTCGCCCGAGAAGGCGCTGTCGGTGACGATCGCGTACATCGCGATTCAACAGACCGAAGGCCAGATTCTGATTCCGATGTTGATGAAGGGAGGCATCGATCTGCCGCCGGTGCTCACGATTCTGGCCCAGGCGGTGATGGCGATGCTGTTCGGATTTCTCGGGCTCATGACGGCCGTCCCGTTGCTCGCGGCGATCATGGTGCCGCTGCGCATTCTTTACGTGGAGCGCGAGGGACCGCTCACCGAAGCGCAACTCGAAGCCAGCAGTTAGGCATACGTCCCGCGCGCGCGGCGGTCGTCCCGCCGTGCGCCGATCATTCCGTTAGTCCCGCGATCGCTGGAGCCCTTCGATGGCGTCTCCGATTTCGTCCAGCGCTTTCCAGATGGTCTTGAACAGATCGGCCATCTCGTCTTTCGACAGCGGCGCGTCTTCACCGACGCGCATGCGGCTTTCGACCTTCCGTACCTCGCGCGCGGCATAGCGCAGGTAGTCGACCGGATATTTCATGCTGGATACCTCCCGACGCAACGATACCCATGGCGCGCGCGACGCGCCATGCGCGGACGCGGCGCCGGGTCCATGCGGCGATCACGAAGCGCGGGAGCTCGAGCTGTTCGCGCGATTCCCGTTGCTGGCGACACTCGGGCGCGTCGGCTTCGGCGCATTCCCGACACCGGTGGAACGCGTGCCGTTGCCCGGCGTGCGCGGCGCACTGTGGATGAAACGCGATGATCTCAATGCGAGCCGCCTGGCAGAGACCGAGGCACGGTGCGCAGGCGGCAACAAGCTCCGCGCGCTCGAGTTCTTGCTCGGTCGCGTGCAGCGCGGCGACACGGTGATCACGTTCGGCGGCGACGGATCGACGCACGTCCTGGCCACGGTCGCGCTCGCGCGCCGGCTCGGCGCGCGCACCATTGCGATACGATGGCGTCACGAGATGAACGAAATCGCGCGGCAGGTGGACCGCCGCACGCGCGAGTTGGCGGACCACGTGCAGAGCGAGGGCGATGCGGTTCGCGCGATCGTACGCGGCTGGTTTGCGTCGCGCCGCGCGCGGGGACGGGGGACGGTGTGGCGCATCCCGCCGGGCGGCGCATCGCCGGCCGGGATGTTGGGCGCGGTGAACGCGGGGCTCGAGCTGGCGGCGCAGGTCGCGCGCGGCGAAGCCCCGGCGCCGGCATACGTCGTCCTTCCGTTAGGCACTGGCGGCACGGCCGCCGGACTCGCCCTCGGATTCGCCATCGCGGGACTCGAAACGGAAGTCGTCGGCGTGCGCGTGGTGCCGCGCGTCGTGTCCAACCGATGGCGCGTCCTCGCATTGGCGCACCGCTGTGCCCGTCTCATCGAGCGGACCACGGGCACTCGGGTGCCGCGCGTGCGTCGTCGCGCCGTGCGCGTGCTGCATCGATACTATGGCGGCGCGTACGGGCGGCCGTTGGGCGCGGCACGAGAGGTGCGCGGCCTACTCCAACGCGCCACCGGTGTCATCCTCGATGAGACGTACGGCGCGAAGGCGTTCGCGGCGGCCATGGACCTCGCACAAACGACGGACGCGACAATCCTGTACTGGCTGACGTTCGACGCACGAAGCGTGAGCGACGGCGCACACACGGCCCACGCCGGGGCCTCGGAAGAAGGGCGGCACCAATGAAATGCCGACTCGCCGATGTAGACCTCGAGTACGACGTGTCCGGTACATCGCGCAGTCCGACGCTGCTGCTCGTGCATGGATTCCCGCATGATCGGACGCTGTGGGCGCCGCAGATGCACGCGCTGTCGGCGATCTACCGGTGCGTGGCGGTGGACGTGCGTGGGTTCGGCGAGAGTAGCGCCGCCCCGCCTTACTCCATGGACCAGTACGCCGACGATTTCGCCGCGCTCCTCGATGCGATTGGCGTCGAGCGCGCCGTGGTCGCCGGCCTTTCGATGGGCGGTTGCATCGCGTTCGCGATGTGGCGCCGCCACGCGCATCGGGTGCAGGCTTTCATTTTTGCCGGCACGCGCGCGGGCGCCGATAGCGACGCGGTCCGCGCGCGGCGCCGCGAGATGATCGAGCTGGTACGCGAAGGCGGCGTGTCGGCGATTCCGATGCAGCACGCGGCGGCGCAGCTTGGCGCCACCACGCGCGCACGACAGCCTGAAATCGAGTCGGCAGTGCGCGCCATGTCTCGCCGCGCGAGCGATGACGGCGTGACCGGGGCGCTCGGCGCGATGATGGCGCGTCCCGATTCGTCGAGCACGCTCTCGACCATTTCGGTGCCGACGCTGGTCGTGGTAGGCGACGAGGACGTTTTCACCCCGCCCGTCGAGTCCGAGCGCGTGCACGCGCTCGTCCCCGGAAGCCGTCTCGATGTGATTCGCGGAGCGGGCCATGTGAGCAACATGGAGCGGCCGGCCGCATTCAACGCCATCGTCGGCGCATGGGCGGCGGCGTGCGATACCGCGCAGGCGCTCTGATGGTCATCGGCGCGGCGGCTAACGCAACGTGGCGGCTCCCGGTGGTGGGGTGGGACATGACGCGACTGGCATGGGTCATCGCCGCGGCGGCGCTGCTCCTCGTGCTCGCGCTCATCTCGATCTGGCACGCGCACGGTCATTCCCGCCGGGCGAAGATCGTGTGGACCGTGGTCGCGGTGGTGCTGCCGGTCGTCGGCCCCATCGCCTGGGCGCTCGCCGGACGCGAATCGCGCCGCACCCGCGCCAATCGTTAGGTAAAAATACGGGGGACGTCACGCCTAACCGTGACGTCCCCCGTGATCGGCCCCTGAAAGGGCGTCAGCGCGTCGGACGGGCGGGCGGAGAATCGCCCTTGAATACGTCCCGGTTGATCTGCACGAACTGTTTCTGGTTCGCAGGCACATCCTCTTCCGGGAATATCGCGGTTACTGGACACTCCGGCTCGCATGCTCCGCAGTCGATACACTCGTCCGGATGAATGAACAGCTGGTCCGGCCCCTCGTAGATGCAGTCCACGGGACACACATCTACGCACGCCTTGTCCTTTACGCCAATGCAGGTCTCGGTAATAACGTAGGGCATCGCTGGCCTCGAAGTGTGCGCGTCGGGAACACACCTAACCTAATGAGAATCCACGGCGGCGGGAGTATTCCGGGACACCGCTTGGGGGGCCGCCGGACGCCCGGCGCTCAGTGTGGCGCCACCGTGTCGGGTGCTTTCTTGGCCTGCGCCAGCTCGGCGCGGAAGGGCACCGCTTTGTCGGGCTGCTTGAGGGAATCGTACACGGCCACCAGATCGTTTCGTGCAAGGTTGAACCAAGTTTCTGGAGGATCCGGCTGTGCCTTGAGGATGCCGTAGCCAACCGTCAGCTCCTTCTCGGCGTCCGCATAGCGGTGCTCCTGCACCAGCGTGTGACCCAGGCGCACGTGGACGATTCCAACCAGCTGATGATTGGGCGCCAGGACGTCGGCATAACGGCGAATCACATCGCGGAATAGCGAATCGGCGACGCCGTATTGTTTCTTCTCGACGTACACGTTCGCCAGATTCGACAGCGCGATGCCGATGAGGTAGTGCTTGTCGTGATAGATCTGCCGGTAGATGTCGGCCATGCGGCGGAAATCCTGCGCGGCTTCGTCCAACCGTCCGCGCGCCTGGGCCACCTTTCCGAGCTCGTTGAGCGCCGACGCGACGCGCGGATGCACCAACCCGTAGGTCCGCTCCTGGATGGGGAGCGCTTCGGCCAGGAGTGTGGCGGCTTCGTCGTATTTCTTCTCATCGATGAGCGTGCGGCCGAGCATCGTCAGCGCGGACGCGGTTTCCGGATTGTCATTGCCATACCACGCGCGAATGATGCCGAGCGCTTCGCGATAGTACCGTTCGGCGGCGAAGTAGTGGCCGTACTCGTACTGGATGGCGCCGAGGTTGATCAGGTCGTCGGCGACGTTAGGATGCCGCGGCCCGTACAGGCTGCGGTCCATCTCCAGGGCGCGTCGATTGAGCGAATCGGAAATCGCAAAGTGGCCCGCGTAAAAATGCGTGTTCGCGAGCTCGGTTATCGTAGCGGCGAGGTCTGACGCCTGCGAACCCGGCGCCGACAGCAGCTGCACGGCCTGGCCGAGCGTTGCGATCGCCTCGGGGTAGTGGCCTTGATCATCGAACACCCGGCCCAACGAGGCGGTGGTCTTGGCGATGGCCGGATCGCCCGGCGGCAGCAGTCGCTGCTGCATGGCGAGCGCCTGGCGGATCAGGTGTTCGGCGGAATCGTATTGCGCCTGGGCATCGAACAACAGGCCTAACGCAACGAGGCTGTTGGCGACGTCCGGATGGTCGCCGCGGAAGAGCGCGCGGCGTTCGGCCAGGGCGGCGCGGAGCAGCGTATCGGCGCGATCGTACTTGCCGAGCTCCTGATAGATGCTGCCGAGCGTTTCGTAGAGCTCGGCCTGGGCTTGCGGGACGCCGTCCAGGGCGCGCGCTTCCTTGAGGCCGCGGTCGAGCATGGTGACGACGCGCAGGCTGTCGGCGGGGGCGACGTCGCCGCCGCCGCCCTGGAACAGGTTGACCATGAAGCCCTGCACCCGCTGGGCGCGGGCCGCCTCGCCTAACGCAGCGTTGCGCGCGTTGGTCAGGCGCACGGTGTAGAACACCACCAATCCTACCACGATCACGAACATCGCGGCCGCGGCCGATACGGACCGCCAGTTTCGGCGCAGGAACTTGGCCGACCGGTAGCGGACGCTGTCGCGACGCGCCTCGAGCGGCTGGCCGCCCAGGTAGCGGTCGATGTCGCGGATGAGCGCATCCACCGTGGCGTAGCGCCGCGCCGGCTCTTTGTGCATTGCCGTTAGGCACAGCACGTCCAGGTCGTCCCACTCGCCCCTGCTCGCCGCGGGCACGCGCGCGCCAATGCCCTCGTGCTCGAGCCGCCGCCTCGCCACCGCCGACGGCTTCACCGGATCGCGCTCGGCGATCAGCGTCTCGGCCTCCGCCGGCGTGCAGTGCGACACGTCGAACGGCAGACGCCCCGTGAGCAGCTCGTACAGCACGACGCCGAGCGAATAGATGTCGGTGTGAATGCCGACGCGGCCGGCCCGAATCTGTTCGGGCGCCGCGTAAGCCGGCGTCATCAACCGCAAGCCGGTGCGCGTGTGATCCGGGTCGGCGCCGCTCTCATCGAGCTGCTTGGCGATGCCGAAATCCAAGAGCTTTACCGTGCCGTCCTGCATCACGAAGATGTTGGACGGCTTGAGATCGCGGTGGACGATCGCGTGGCCATGCGCGTGCTGCACCGCTTCGCACACGCTGCGGAACAATCGCAGCCGGTCCGTCAGCGACGATGCGTGATCGCGGCAGTAGTCGGTGAGCGGTACGCCGTCGACGTACTCCATGACGAACCACGGCGTGCCGTCGGGGAGCGCGTCCGCGTCGTAGAGCCGCGCGATGAGCGGATGGTTCAGTTGGGCGAGCGTGCGCTGTTCGATCGCGAAGCGCTCGCGGCGCGCCGGTGACAGCCACGCGTCGCGCAGAATCTTGATCGCGGCATCGCTGCCCAGGTCATCGCGGCGGGCGAGATACACCACGCCCATGCCGCCTTCGCCGAGCAGCCGCGTGATGCGATACGGGCCGAAGGTGTCGGGCAGCTGGTGCGGCGCACCGCGGCCCAACACTTCGTTAGCCACGTGCGCCACGTCGCGGTCGAGGAGCGACGCGCCGCGCGCGTCCTCCTCGAGCAGTGCAAACACATCGTCGCGCAACTCGAGGTCGCCGCCGCACTCGGCGTCCAGGAACGCCGCCTGCTCCGCCGTCGGGAGCTCGGCGGCCTGGTGGAAGAGCTCCTGGATGCGGGTCCAGCGCTCGGCGTCCATGGAGCGCTCCGTTAGGCGGAGGTTACCGCGCGCGGCGCAGCTCGCGGGCGAGCCACGCCCGGGCCGCGCGCCAGTCGCGCAGGATCGTCGCTTCGGACACGCCGAGCAGCGCGCCCGTCTCCGCGATGTCGAGACCGCCGAAGAAGCGGTATTCCACCATCAGCGCCTGCCGCGGATGAATGCGCGCCAATTCTTCCAGTGCTTCGTCGAGCGCCAACAAATCGTCGGCCGCGGCCGCTCCATTCGCGGCCACGGCCAGCGCGTCGTCGAACGTGACGATCGCAACCGCGCCGCCGCGCTTCGTTGCCTTACGGCGACGCGCCGCTTCGATGAGTACCTGGCGCATCGCCCGCGCCGCAATGCGCTTGAAGTGCAGCAGCGGCACAGACGCGAGCTGGGGCGACTGCGCGAGCTTGAGCCACGCTTCGTTGACGAGCGTCGTCGGCGTGAGCGTCGCGTTGGGATCGTCGCGCCTTACGGCGGAGGCGAGACGCCGCAGCTCCTCGTACGTCGCGCTGAAGAGGTCGTCGAGCGCGCGGCGTTCGTCGAGCGAACCGCCGAGGTCGGTATGCTCGAGTCCATGCGTTGGAAGGTTGCGTGTGACGCCACGCGACATGACGGGATTCTCCACAGCGCTGCGCAAGGCTTTTGGAGTCGACGCGCGGAACGGCGCTCGATCTGGGCTACACGGCGTGTCCGGCGGCACTCTAGCGTAGCGACACCGGGCGCACCACGCAAATCCTCGAGGTCCGGATGGTCCACGGTCCGGCCGACATGAGCGCGCAGGACGTCATCCGCAGACTCAGGGCGACCGGCTCATCCGACCCGGACGTTCTGTACGCGGCCAAGCAAGAGCTGTCGGCACCGTTCGACCGGCATCGGATTGTGTGCCTGTGCATCATCGTCGCGGGTGCGCTCGTGTGCTGCACCGTGGTGCTGGTGCCCCTCGGCGCGCCGGCGGTGCTCTTCGCGGTGCGCGATCACCGGCGAACGAAACGGAACCTGGCGACCATCGAGACGGCGCACGGCGCGTACGCCGAGGCGCTGGCATTGCGGGCGCGCGCCGCGCATCGCGTACGGGAGGTGTGGGACCACCGAGCTTGACCGCGGCGCCGCGAGCGAACAAGTATTGTCGCTCTTCGGCATCGGTTCTTCGAGGCAGGCACGGACCCCATAGCAGCGTCGGAATCGCCCCACCTCCCCATGCATCGCGCGCTCGTGACGGGCGCGACGGGCATGCTCGGCGCCTTCATCGTCGAGGAGTTGGCTGGCGCGGGCTGCGCCGTCCGTGCGCTGGTGCGCCGTGCGGACACCGCCGCGTGGCTCGGTCCGTTAGGCGCGGAGCTCGTGGCCGGCGACGTGCGCGACGCGACGAGCGTCCGCGCGGCCGCGTCCGGCTGCGACGTGGTGTTTCACGCCGCCGCGGTGGTCGGGCCCGGCTCCGATTGGACGCCGTTTCGCGAGGCGAACGTCGACGGCACCCAACACATGATCGACGCGTGCGCCGCGACCGGTGCGCGGTTGCTACACGTGAGTAGCACCGCGGTGTACGGGGCGTCGCGGTACGAGATGGCGCCGGTGGACGAGTCGACGCCGCTGCCGGTGCTCCCGGCACACGACGCGTACGGACGCTCGAAGCAGGAGTCCGAGCGGCTGGTGTTCGACGCGCACGTGCGGGGCGTGGTGCAGTGCGCGGTGGTGCGGCCGCCGCCAATGTACGGCGAGCGCGATCGTCATTTCGTGCCGCGCGTCGGCGCGGTGCTGTCGCGCGGCGTGTTCCCATTGATCGGTGGCGGAGCCACGACGCTGCCGCTGGTGCACGCGAGGAACGTCGCCGGCGGCGCCATCCTGGCCGCCACTGCGTTAGGCGCACAGGGGCGCGCGTACAACCTGACGGCCGACTACCCGATCACCGTGGCCGATCTGGTGCGGCTCGGCTCCGAAGGGCTGGGTCGTCGCGTGTTCGCGCCGCGCATTCCATACGCGGCCGGTCGCGCGCTGTTCGGCATGCTCGAGCTGGCGCTGGTGATCGCCGGCCGCCGGGCCATTTCACGGCGCAGCAGCAGCACGCTCGACATGCTCACCAAGAACAATCCGTTCCGTGCGGATCGGGCGCGTCGCGAGCTTGGATGGATGCCCGCGGTCGCGCCCGAGCGCGGGATTCCGGCGGCCTTTCGCTGGTGGGCCGGCTCGCGTTCCGTTAGTCGCCGCGCATCGCGATGAGCGGACTCACGCGTGCGGCTCGGCGCGCCGGCAGGTAGCTCGCCGCGAGCGCGACCGTCGCGAGCACGACGGCGACACCCGCGAACGATGCCGGATCCGCCGTTCCGATGCCGAACAGCCACGAGCGGATGAGGCGCGCCGCGAACAACGCGCCCACGCCCCCCACCACAATGCCGATGGCGGCGAGCATCGCGCCCTCGCGCAGCACCAGGCGCAGCACCGCGCCCGGCTGTGCGCCCAACGCTATGCGTAAGCCGAGTTCCTGCCGGCGCTGCGTGACCGAGTAGGAGATCACGCCGTACAGGCCTAACGCAGCCAGCAACAGTGCCGCCGCCGCGAACACTGCCATGAGCGCGCCGTTCAACTTGGGCTGCGCCACCGACTGGTCGACGATCGATTGGAGCGTCTGGACATTGTAGATCGGGAGCGACGGATCGATGTCGTGCACCGCTTCGCGCACCACCGGCGTGAGGGACGCGGCATCGCCGCGCCCGCGGACGACGAGCGTCATGGTGTGCAGCAGCCGCACCGATCGCCGCATCGAGACGTACACTACCGGCGCCGGCGGCGTGGCGAGGCTCGTCTGCGCGGCGTCGTTCACCTCGCCCACGATTTGCAAGCCCGTCGGCTGCGTGTTGAACGCGATCTGCTGGTCGATCACGCTCCCGTTGGGCCAGAAGGCGTGCGCGGCAGCATGACTCAACACCATCGTCGGCGCAGCTTCGTCCCATGCGACGTCGCGGCCGGCCAGCATGTGCATGCCCATGGCACGGAAGAATCCCGGCGTCACGAAGCGGATGGTGCTCATGAGCGGGTCGTTAGGCGGACGGGGCGGCTGCCCGACCAGCCGGATGGACGTGAACACGCCCCCGCCGACCAACGGTGGTGTGTCCGTGGCGCCGACGGCGATGATGCCGGGCCGGCCCGCCAGATCGGTGAGGAGCGAGCGGTAGAACGCGATGCCCGTGGAATCGGGATAGCCCGAGCCCAGGGTGATCTGCGCCGTGATCGCGTGCTCGGGGCGAAATCCGGGATCGACCTGCATCATGCGCTCGAGGCTCTGCGCCACGAGCGTCGCGCACACGGCCAGGACCACCGTGAGCGACAGCTCGCCGATCACCAGGAGCCGGCGCGTCCGGTGCGCGCGCACGTCGCCGCTGTTGCCGCGGCCGCCATCGCGGAGCGCTTTGCCTAACGCAGGCAGGCTCGAGCGCACGGCCGGCCACAACCCGAATAGCACCGCCGACCCCAGGCTGAGCGCGAAGGCAAACGCGATCACCGTGACGTCGAGTCCGAAGCCGCCGCTGCGCGGAATCACTCCCGCCGGAATCGCGCCGCGCAATCCGCGCATCGCCGCACCGGCGATGCCCACGCCGATCGCCGCGCCCACCAGCGCCAGCAACACGCTCTCCACCACCAGTTGCGCGATGAGGCGGCCACGCGACGCGCCCAACGCCTGGCGCACCGCGATCTCGCGCCCGCGCGCCGCGCCGCGCACCAGCAGCAGGTTGGCCACGTTCGCGCACGCGATCAGCAGCACCAGCATCGCGGCGCCGAGCAGCACCAGCAGCGGCCCGCGCGTGCCTAACGACAGATCTTCGCTCAGCGGGAACACGCTCGCGGTCCACCCCGCGATCTCCTTGTTCTCGCTCGCCACCTGCACCTCGGTGGCGTATAGATCGGCGCGCGCCGCGTCCAGCGTCACCCCGGGCTTGAGCCGCGCGATCGACCCGAAGAGATGCTGCGCGTGCCGCTCGATGCTCGCGTACGTCGTGAACTCCACCACCGTGATGACATCCAACGGCGCGCCGACGAACGCCGGACCCATCAACTCGGCCTCCGGCGGCAGCACTCCGATCACGGTCCTGAGACGGCCGTTGATCGAGAGCTGTTGGCCGATCGCCGAGCGATTGCCGCCAAAGTGCCGCTGGAAAAACCCGTACGTGATGAGCACCGAATTGCTCGTCTCGCCGCGGGCGTCGTCGGGCCCGAACGAACGGCCGAGGATCGGATGCACGCCCAACACGTCGAGAAAGTTGGGCGTCACCACCAGGGACGTCGCGCTCTCCGGACCCTCCCGGCCGGCAATGCTCGTGAGACCGCCGGCATAGAGCGCCATGTCGCTGAACGAGTGCGTGCGCGCCTTCCAATCGCGGAAATCCGGCATCGACACGCCGAATCGCGTCACGCTCTTGTCCGGATTCGTGGCCCACAAGGACACGATGCGATTGCCGTCGGCGAAGGGCAGCGGACGCAGGAGAACCGCGTCGACGACGCTGAAAATCGCCGTGTTGGCGCCGATGCCTAACGCAATCGTCAGCACCACGATCACGGTGAACAGCGGGAACGCGCGCGCCGACCGCCACGCGAAGCGCGCGTCTTGGACCAGAAACTCCAGCCACTGGGCGCCGCGGCTCACGCGACGATCGGATGCGGGCATGCGTTCTCCTCTGCGGTCGCCACCAACGTGGGGCGCGGTTCGCGGATGTCAACCCGATTTGACCGCACTCGGACGATCGGCCGGCATCTCCACACCGAGCGCTCGGAGGTCGCGCTCCGCATCGCGCACCCAAAACGCGTTCGCGCGCGGATTGGCCGGGCTCGGATGCAGGACCCCACCCGTAGTGACGCGGTCGTTGCCGGTCGCGCTGAGCACGTGCCGCACGCGCGCTTCGGCGAACCGTCCCAGGCCGGCGACCACACGAGGCGAGAGCGCGTCGATGCACCGCGCCAAGGCGCGGTCACACGCCTCGAACAACGCGTGCTGTTCCGCGGCCGGCAGTTTGTCGGGCGTGCGATTTCGTCCGGTGTCTTCCATGAACACGAGCGGACAGTAGTTCCACACGAAAAATCGCGCGAAGAACCGCTCCGGCGTGCCGAAGCGGTCGCGCGCCCAACCCCAGAATCGCCGCCCGCTCACCTCGCTGCGCGTGCAGGCGAATCCGGCGATCGGCCGGCTCGGATGCACGCGCGGCGGCTGCCTAACTTTGCCCTCGATGCCGAGCCAGTCGCGGACCATCGACACTTCGCCGAACGGGACGCCCGTCTGCGCCATGCCGAAGGGTCCCGGGTTCATGCCCACGAACATCGCCTCGCGCGGCGCGAGCGTACCGAAGCGCTCGAGATACGCTTCGTGCGGCGCCCACGCGTACTCGAGCGGGTGGTACACGTACGCCACCGGCGCACGGAACTCGAGCCGCGCCGTGTCGCGTCTCAGGTCGCGCGCGATAGTCGTGAGACTGGCCATGTGTCATCTTGAGGAAGTGGCGCTTGCTCCTGCCGCACGCCGCGCCTACCAGTTCGTTCCGGGACCGCACCCGCGGTCCGTCGCAATCTGTGTCGGAGTCCGTGTTCGTGGGAGAGCCGTCGTGCTTCGCGGAAAAGTACTGTTTGCGTATCTCGTCGTGTGCGTGCTGTGGGGATCGACGTACATCGCCATCCGAATCGGCGACCGGACGCTGCCACCGGTCTTGTTCGCCGGACTGCGATTCCTCACGGCCGGCGTGATTCTCTTGGTCGCGTCGCTCGCGGCGGGGCAGCGCCTGCCGGCCAGGCCGCGCGATTGGGGTGATCTCGCGATCGTCGGACTCCTGCTGTTGTCCGGCAACACCTGCGTGGTGGTCGCCGAGCGGTTCACGCCCGCGGGCGTGGCGAGCGTGTTCGTGGTGATGGCCGTGGTGTGGACGGCGTTCTTCGAGACGTTCGTGGCGGGAGGACGCGCCAGCGGTCTCTCGGCGCGCGTGATCGTGGGGCTTGCGTTAGGCCTATTGGGGACGGTGGTGCTGGTGGGGTTCACGCCGGCGGACCTCGCGCGCGCCGACTGGCGCGGACCGGCCATCCTCACGTGCGGCACGCTACTGTGGGCGGCCGGCGCCGTCTATTACCGCCACAGCCACCCGCAGGTGGGCACCTACCTGGGTGCCGCCGTGGAGATGGTAGCCGCGGGCATCGCGATCACTGCGTTAGGCTTCGCCCTCGGCGAGGGACCGCAGTTTCATCTCACCGCGTCGGGCGCCGGAGCGCTGGCCTACCTCATCGTGTTCGGCTCGCTGCTCGGCTACACCGCGTACAACTACGCGCTGTCCCATGCATCGGCGACGCTCGTCGGCACCTACACGTACGTGAATCCCGTGATCGCCGTGTTGCTCGGCTGGGGACTGTTGCACGAGCGGATCGACGCGCGCGTCATCGGCGGTATGGTGATCGTGCTCGCCGCCGTCGTGGTGACGCAGCTCTCGTGGCGGCCGGCGTGGATGCGACGCCCGGCCGCCAACGAGTGACGCGCTACTCGTAGCGCAGCGCTTCCACCGGGTCGATGTGCGACGCGCGGACCGCCGGGATGTAGCCGGAGCCCAGCGCCACCACGCTCAACACGGCCGCCGATACCACCATCACCACCGGGTCGTGTCCCTTGAGCTCGAACAACAGCGACTGAGCGGCCCTGCCTAACGCAAGCGCCGCGGCGATGCCGATCACGCCGCCGATCAGCGTCATGAGCGCCACCTGCCGCAGCACCATCAGCTGTACCCGGCCGCCGTCGGCGCCCAACGCCATGCGCACACCGATCTCGCGCGTCCGTTGGGCAACCGAGTACGCGAGTACGCCGTACAAGCCCACGGCGGCGAGCAGCGTCGCCAGCAGCGCGAACGCCGCCGACAGCGTGCTGATCAACCGGTCGAGGAACACGTTCTCGCGCACCTGCTGCGTCATCGTCTTGAGCTGCTCCACCGGCAGATTCGGATCGAGCGATTTCACCACGCGTGGAATGGAGCCGATGAGCTGCTCCGTGTTGCGCGACGTGCGCACATAGTAGTACGAGAACCCGAGCGTCGTGTCCTGAAGCGTCGGCGCGAAAAACACGGGTGGGATTTCCTGCTTCACCTCGCTGTACTTCGCGTCGCGGATGAGCCCCACGATTTCCATGTCGAGCGTGTCGCCGCCCATGGACATGCGCTTGCCCACCGCGTCGTTGCCTAACCCGAACTTCTTGGCGAACGCCTGATTCACGATCGCCACCTTGGGCGTGCCGGCCTCGTCGGACGGGGTGAACTCGCGGCCGCTGAGCAACGGAACGCCGACGGCCCTGAAGTAGCCGGCCCCTACTTCGTTGTACCGCGAGTTCGCATCCGTATCGGGCCCTTTCTTGAATCCTTCCACGGACACGTCATTCCCCCAGTTGTTGCCCGCCAACAGCGGCACCAGCGCTTCGGTCACGTTGGTCACGCCCGGCAGCGCGGCCAACTGTTCGTGCAGGCGCGCGAATAGCTGCCGCGAGTGCGCGTGGTCGTATCCGGAGAGCTCGGGCTCGATGAGGAACGTCACCATGCTGTCGACGCGCACGCCGAGGTCCACTTGGCTCACGTTGCGCAAGCTCTTGACGAATAAGCCCGCCGAGATGAGCAGCGCCATGGACAGCGCGATTTGCGCCGTGACTAACGACGACCGGAACCGCGCCGCCGACCGTGCGCCCGAGTGTTTGCCGGTGCCGGCGCGAATGGTCGACGCGAGATCGGGCCGCGTGCTGTGCAACGCCGGGAACATGCCGAACAACAGGCCGGTGGCGAGCGACAGCACGGCCGTGAACGCGATCGCCGACCCCTGCAGACCGAAGTGCAGCGTGCTCGACGTGTCCGTCGGCAAGAGGCTCGAGATGAGGTGCAGGGTCCAGTACGCCACGAGCAGGCTCACCGCGCCGCCGATCAACGCCAGCAGGCACGATTCGGTGAGCAGTTGCCGCAGCAACTGCCAGCGCGTCGCGCCTAACGAGAGCCGCACGGCCATCTCGAGCGCGCGTCCGGCGCCGCGCGCCAGCAGCAGGTTCGCGATGTTCGCGCAGGCAATGAGCAGCACGATGCCCGTAGTCGCCAGGAGCAGCGTCAGCGGCGTCTTCGTTTGCTTGTGCATCGAGCTCTGTCCGCGGCGGCCGTCCTCGAGCGTCAGCGTCTTGGCGCGGAATCGCTTCATCGTCGCGTCGCTCATGCCCTTCTGCAGCGGCGCCTCGACGTCGTTGATGATCGGATGGAACACGGCGTTGGCCAGTATCCTCGCGCGCTCCATCGACACCCCGGGCGCCAGCCGCGCGAACACGTACACCCAATACGCGCGGCGACTCGTCATCGCGTCCTTCCAGCCCTGCATCATCTCCATGCGCATGGTGATCGGCACGAACACCATTGGCTCGGTGCCGAGCGTCGTCCCCTCGAATCCCTCGGGCGCCACGCCGATGATCGTGAACGACTTCCCGTTGACCACGATCTGCTGGCCGACCACGTGCGGATCGGACCCGAGGTCATTGGCCCAGTAGCGGTGGCTCAGAACGGCGATGTAGTTCTGGTCGAGCGTGCGATCATCGTCCGCGTTGAACAGGCGGCCGAGCGCCGGATTCAGGCCTAACGTGGGGAAGTACGACCCCGACACCAGCATGCCGTTGCCGCTCAACGTCTGTCGGTGATACGCGATGTTCACCCCGAACAGGCGGAATCCGACTACCCCGCTGAATCCGGGATGGGCCTTCTCGAGATCGCGGAACATCGGATAGCTGAACACGACGTCGCAGTCGCCCGACTGGTCGCACGAGTTCGAGCCGGGCGCGGGGCCCTGCATGCCGAGGTCGACCAGTTGCTGCGGGTCGCGTACCGGCAGCGGCCGAAGCAGCATCTGATCGAACATCGAATAGATCGCGGCGTTCGCCCCGATCCCGAGTGCGAGCGACAACACGGCAACGCAGGTCACGAACGGCGACCTGAGAAGTGTCCGGAGGGCGAGCTTGATGTTTCGCATGGCAGATCCCGGTGAGACGCGGTCCGTCCCGCGCGCTGTGGCATGAGACACTCGCACGCGCAGAATGGTTTATGCGACACGGCCGGCAGAGGCTTGGCTTCGCCACTGCCGGCCGCACCGTCGCACAACCCACTACGGTTCGTCTAGTACCCAGGATTCTGCGTCAACCCGGGAGTCACATCGATCTCGCGCTGCGGAATCGGATACAGCGCTTGTTGCGCCGGGATTCCGAGCACGGTCGTCGCCAACCCGAGCCGTACGAGGTCCGGCCAGCGATCGCCTTCGAACGCCAACTCCTTGCGACGTTCATCGATGATCGTGTTGATCATGTCGGTTTGCGACAGCGATCCGATCGGTGCGAGTCCCGCTCGCGCGCGAATCTCATTCACCTTCACCCGCGCGCTGTCCAAGCTTCCCACCCGCGCTTCGGCCTCGGCGCGAATCAAGAGCACTTCGCCGAAGCGGATCACGTGCGGAAATTCGGTGCCCTGCACCGAGCGGAACTTGGCACCCTGCGGGTTGTCGTCTTCGACAGTGATCGTCCACTGTCCCCGCTTGTCCGTCGGCGCGTAATTAGCCACGTCGCCCTCGGGATCGAACGAGGGATCGAAGTCGTGCATGAGGTCAGTCGTTGGCGCGACCTCGTACCGGCCATCGAACAGGTAATAGAATGACAAGTTGTTGAACTGCTGCGCCGTGAAGATGATGCGGAAAATGTCTTCCGGAGTCGGCGTTCCCGTCTCGGAGAAGAGATCGGAGAAGTTAGGCGCGAGCGAGTATTGCCCGAGGTCCTCGACCGCCTTTGCCGCCTGCAACGCGCCGGGATAATCGCCCTCGTAGAGGAGCACACGGGCGCGCAGGGCCATCACGGCGCCCAGGGACGCTTGCGTGGTCTGATCCGGATTCGAGATGAAGGCTTGCGCGGAGTCGAGGTCCTTGAGGATCTGCGCATAGGTGTCCGCGACCGTCGCGCGCGTCGATCCCACGGGATCGTTGATCGACGTCGCCGGCGCGAGCCTGAGCGGCACGCCGCCAAACACCTTCACCAGGTTGTGGTAGTTGAGTGCGCGCAGGAAATACGCTTCGCCGATGATCTCGTGCATCTCGTCGGGATCGAGATCGGGCACCTGCGGTACTTTGGCGATGATCTCGTTCGCCCGGTTGATGTCATCGTAGATCGCGAGCCAGATGCCGGCGATGGTTTCGTTGTCGGCGCGCAGCTCGTTCAAGTCGGCGTCGCCGAAGGACGTGAGCGTGCCGGTGTGCTCGCTGTTGTCGGCCGACAGGTCGAGGAAAATCGGATAGTCCTCGCCGTAGTACGACAGGCTTTGGAGGCCGCCGTACGCGCCGAACAACGCGGCGCGCGCGCCGACGGCATCGGTGATGGCGCTCGACTCGGGAATGGAGCCCGCGGGTTTGACGTCGAGCGGGTTATTGCAGGCGGCCGTCGCGGTTACGAGCGCAGCCGCCAGGAAGAATCGGGTTCTCATGTGTGATGTCATCCTCATGCGAAGGTCCCGGATGCCTGGAGTTGGCTCACCAGTTAGTGGACAGGCCGATGGAGAACGTCCGCGCGCGCGGATAGGCGTAATAGTCGGTGCCTAACGCGATGTTGGACGTCTGGCCGTTGCTGTTGACGTCGGGGTCGTAGCCGGTGTACTTCGTGAAATTGTGCAGGTTGTGGCCGGACACGTAGAGGGTCGTGTTCTGCAACGACCGCACGGGCATCAGGGTCTCGGGGATGCGCCAGCTGAGCGTGATCTCGGAGATGCGCAGGTACGAGCCATCCTCGATGAAGCGGTCGGAGATCTCGCGCGCGCCGGACGTGCCATCGAAGCTCGCGCGCGGCTCGTTGGTGATCTGGCCGGGATGCGTCCAGGCGTTGGCCGCGTATGTAAACTTGTTGTCGTAGTTGTAGCCGCCGTCATCGGCGAAGATGCGCATCAGGTCGAACACCTTGGCGCCGTAGCTGAACTCGAGGAATGAGCCTAACGAGAAGCCCTTCCACGACCACGTGTTGCGGAGGCCGCCGAAGAACTTGGGCTGCGGATTGCCGGCGTCCACCCGGTCATCAGACGTGATCTCGCCATCGCCGTTCACGTCCTGGTACATCGCGTCGCCCGTCTGCGGATCCACGCCCTTGAAGTGCAGCACGTAGAACTCGCCGATCGGCTGGCCCACCGCCACCCGGCTGATCGGCCGGAAGTTCTCGCCGTCTCCGAAGGGTTGGTTTTCGAACAGCGCGGTCACTTCGTTGTGATTGAACGAGATGTTGAAGTCGGTGTTCCAGGTGAATCCGTTCTTGTCGTCCGAGCGGAAGTTCGCCGAGCTCAATCCGAGCTCGAAGCCCCGGTTGAGCACGTTGCCGATGTTGTCCCAGTACGTGGCGAAGCCGGTCGTGGCCGGGATGGGGCGGTCCACGATCAGGTCGGACGTCAGGCGGTGATAGTAGTCCGCGATCACCGTTAGGCGCCCGCCGAACGGATACCAGTCGACCCCGCCGTCGAACTCGTGCGTCGTCTCCCACTTGAGGTTCGGGTTGGCGAAGCTCGTCGGGGCGATGCCGGGGTTCTCTCCGTAGTTGGACGTACCGTAGAGGCCGAGGTACGAGAAGTCCGCGAAGTCCTGGTTGCCGGTGACGCCGTAGCTGGCGCGCAGTTTGAGCTTGCCGAACTTCTCGTCGAAGTTCCCCATGAACGGCTCCTCGCTGATCACCCAGCCGCCGGCGATCGCCGGGAACAATCCCCATTGGTTGTTGGGCCCGAAGCGCGACGACGCATCCGTACGGAGGCTGGCCGACAGCAGGTACCGGTCTTTCCACGAATAGTTGGCCCGACCAAACACCGACTCGAGATTGTGGTTGGTGGATGGCAAGCCATCGAAACTCGTGATCACCGTTCCGTTCCGCACGTAGTGGAACTGATCGCTGCTGAAGCCCTCGGCGCGTACGAAGTTGAGCGCGTCCGTGTTGTACTGCACACTGGCGCCGCCCACGATGTTGAGGCTCGCGGCGTCTGCGTTCTCGTGGCTGTACGTGAGGAACCCCTCGAGCGTGTACTGATTGCCCGTGCTGTAGCCGCTCTTGGCCACGCCGCGCGCCTGCGCCGCGTACGTGCCGTCGACGAGCGGCGAGTCCCACTCCAATTCGTTCATCGTCAGCACGTCCGCGCCGAACCGGCCCGTGAGAGACAAGCTCGGAATGAAGCGGTAGGTGCCTTCGACGTTGCCCAAAAACCGATCGGTGGTGGTCGGCAGGTTGTTCAGATCGGCGATGGCCACCGGATTGGCATAGTACAGATTCTGATCGTTGCCGGCGAATTGTCCGTTAGGCGCGCGAACCGGATAGATCGATGCCTCGCCGATCGCGTTGGTGACGACGCCCGTCAGGCTGTTGTCGCCCGGGATGCGGTGGTCGAGCTCCTTCGAGTAGGCCAGCGACGTCTTGACCGAGAAGTTAGGCGTGGCATCGAAGTCGATGTTGGCCCGGCCCGATACGCGGCTGTACGACGAGCCGAGCACGATCCCGGTCTGCCCGAAGTACGAGCCGCCCAGGCTGTACCTGATCCGGTCGCTGCCGCCGCTCAGGCCCAGGTGCAGGTTGCCCACCGGGGCGCTGCGGAAGATGGCCCGCTGCCAATCGGTCGACTGCGCATCATCGACGCCGGGCGTGAACGGGTCGCTGTCGCCGTCGTTTTCCGCGCCTTGATTCATGAAGGCGACGTACTGCTTCGCGTTCATGAGACTCAGGTAGCGTTCGGGCTGCTGCCAGCCGGTGTTCGCGTCGAACGAGAACCGCGTCGCGCCGGCGCTGCCGCGCTTGGTCGTGATGATCACGACGCCGTTCGATGCGCGCGATCCATAGATCGCCGCCGAGGCCGCGTCCTTGAGGACGGTGATCGACTCGATCTCGCTCGGATCGAGACCCGTCACGCCGGTCACGCCCTGTCCGTTAGGCCCGAGCTGGGAGAAATCGCTCGTCTGCACGGGAACGCCGTCTACCACGTACAGCGGCTGGTTGGAGGCCGAGACCGATGCCGCACCGCGCACCCGCACGGTGATGCCGTTGCCCGGGTCGCCCGCGTTCTGGATCACCTGCACGCCGGGCGCCTTGCCCTGCAGGGCCGCGTCGATGCCGGCCACGGGTTGGTTCTGCACGTCGCTCGCGTTCACCGTCGACACCGCGCCGGTCACGCGCGCACGATTTTCGGTGCCGTATCCGACTACCAGCACTTGCGGCAGGGTAACGGTCACGCTGTGCAGCGCAAAGTCCGCCCGCACGGTGTCGCCTGCCGCCGCGGTGACCTGCCGCTCGGCGGGCGCGAATCCAATGCGTTGCACGCGCACGGTGAGGGTTCCGGACGCGACGCTCGCCAGGTACGCGCCGCGGTCGTTGGTCGTGGCGCGCGCCTGGCCCGCGATCATGATCTGCGCGCCGGTCACGGGTTGGCCCGACACCGAATCGGTGACGGTCCCGCGAACGGTCGCCTCCTGTTGCGCTCGGGCAACGGCGGGACTCGCGCCTAACAGCGTGAGACCGAGCAGCAGGAACGCCGCCCGGGTGAATGGAACGTGCCTCATCGATGAGCCTCCCGGTGGGAGTGACGGTGAAGCCGCAGGAACGACGGATGTGCCCGCTGCGACACGACGGAGGAAGAGCCGCGGATCAGGGAAGCGTGGCGCGCCCCGTCCGCGGGTCGTACGTGCTGCCGGCGGGCAGCACGGCGACGTGAATGCCGGACGCGCCTAACCGCGGAGCCGTGGGCCCCGTGACGCGGGCGTCCCGCGCGTCGATGACGATCGCGGCGCTGCGGCCCAGCACCGTCCATGTGCCGTCGGGATCGACCCGCACCGCCGTGCCCTCGTCGATGCCTACGCCTAACAAAGTGGGCCGCTCCAACACCACCGCCAACAGCCGGTTCGCGCGCTCGCGGCGAATGAAATGCATGTCCACGATCGCGTTCGTGATGAAGCCGAACCCCGGCGAGATCTGGATCGCCCCGCGCGACACGTTCGGGAACTCGTCGCCGTAGTAGCCGATGCTGTCGGCCTCCGGACGCTTCTGATTGCCGGTGATCATCGAATCGCTGAGCACGGCCGCACCCGCCGACGTGCCGCCCACCACCGCGCCGGCCTGGTAGCGCGCCAGCATCGCCTTGAGCGCGGCCGTCCCGATGAGCGAATCCGCGAGCTTCACCTGATCGCCGCCGCCAAACCAGATGCCGGTCGCCGTTCCGATCAACCGCACGATCGAGTCGCTCTGCGCCTGCGCCCGCGTCGGGTCGATCACGAACGCCTGCGCGCCGTGCTCCTCGAGATCTTTGACTTTCTCGCGCCCGGCCTCCGCGGATTCTTCCGTAGCCGTGGGCACGACGGCGATGCGCGCGTGCGTGCCGCCCGCGAGATCGACGAACGCCTGCACGAGCTCCTTCGACTGCTCGCCGCCCCCGACGATGAACAACGTGCCCTTCGGCGCCCGACGAGCGTGTGCCTCCGGGGTCGTCACGGCACCCGACGCCGAGTGCGCCAGGACGGCCACCACGACGCCGCCCAGGACTAACGAAATGGATTGCACGATGCGACGAACGGCGTGACCGAGCATGCGACCTCGATTGGGGGGGACCGTGGGCAGGCGGGAATGCCTAACAGGCGGGACATGCCAACCGGGACGGCGTGGCGCACGCGACCGTGGCCGCGCGGACACCTGGTTGATTTGTCCGTGCACAAGCGCCGAGCCCAACAGTGATAGAGAGTACCGAACTCGTCAAGCCCACCCCATCATTGGCAATGTTCGCCCCGATCATGCTGTCGTTCACATCTCATCACCCCGTCAGGTTGCTGCCCGCGCGCACCGCGCAGTAACATCCCGCCGTCGCTCGGCCGACATCGGCCGCGACTCTTGGTCCCAAAGGCTGGAGGAAATCCGGAATGTCGAAGATTGGTGTGGCAGTGAGCGCAATCCTGGTCGTTGGCGCGGGCGTCGTCGCCCTCGATGCGACGCCGGCACGCTCCAGTGCGCTCGCGTCCACCGTGCCGGCCGCACGCGCGGCCGGACCAGTGCACCTCATCGTCGCGCCCAAGAACAACCAGGCGCGCTACTTCGTGCGCGAGCAGTTGGCGCACATCAACTTCCCGAGCGACGCCGTCGGCGTCACCGACAGCGTCACGGGCTCCCTTTCCCTCGATGACAAAGGGAAGGTCGTCCCGGCGGACTCCAAGTTCGTCGTCGACCTCCGCGAGCTGAAGAGCGATCGCTCGATGCGCGATGGGTTCATCCAGCGCCGCACGCTTGAGACGGACAAATACCCCACCGTCACGCTCGTCCCGAAGGAGCTCCAGGGACTTCCGAGCCCGATACCCGACTCGGGCCGCGTGTCGTTCACGTTGTTAGGCGACCTCACCGTGCGCGGCGTGACCAAGCCGACATCGTGGATGGTCGAGGCGTACCTGCGCCACGGCGAAGTCCGCGGCACGGCGTCCACCGGCTTCACGTTCGACGACTTCCACATCGAGAAGCCGAAGGTCGGCTCGGTGTTGAGTGTGGCGGACAGCATCCACTTGGCGTACGATTTCGACCTCGTCCCGGCACCGGGATCCTGATCGCGGGGCCGTTGCCGGGCGGCCCTGCCTAACGGAACGACACCCATGAAACTGTCGCGCTCGGCCGCCGCATTCGCGGCGGCCATCCTGGCGGTACCCGGCGTGGCGCGCGCGCAAGCGGCCGCCCAGGGCCGCCCTGCGCTGTCCCCCGAAGTCCGGTCGGTGGTCGCCATCGACACCGACATCGTGGCGCTCACGCACGTGCGCGTGATCGACGGCACCGGTGCTCCCGCTCGCGCCGACCAAACCGTGGTCATCCGCGACGGCCGCATCGCCGCCGTCGGCAATGCCGCATCCACGGCGGTCCCGCCCGGCGCGCGCGTGGTGGATCTCAGCGGAAAATCCGTGATCCCGGGACTCGTCATGGTGCACGAGCACCTGTTCTATCCCACGGGTCCCGGCGTCTACGGCAACGTGGCCGAAAGCTTCGTGCGCCTCTACCTCGCCGGCGGCGTCACGTCGATGCGCACCGGCGGCAACATGAACGGATTCGGTGACATTGGTCTCGCGCACGCGATCGCGCGCGGCGAGAAACCCGGCCCGTGGATCGACGCCACCGCGCCATACCTCGAGGGTCCCGGGTTAGGCCTGGACCAGGTCCACGAGCTCACGGGCCCCGACGACGCCCGCCGCATGGTCGACTTCTGGGCCGACGAAGGCGCGACGTCGTTCAAGGCGTACATGCACATCACCCGCGCCGAGTTGGGCGCGGCCATCGCCGAGGCGCACAAGCGCGGCCTCAAGGTGACAGGGCACTTGTGCTCGGTCACGTATCACGAAGCGGCGTCGTTAGGCATCGACAATCTCGAGCATGGCTTCTTCGTGTCCACGGATTTCGTGCCCGACAAGAAGCCCGACGTCTGCCCCGGACAGAACGCGGGCATGGCCACCATCGCGACGCTGTCGCCCGATTCGGCCCGCGCCCGCGCCCTCATCGCCGATCTCGTCCAGCACCACGTGGCGGTGACGAGCACGCTCACGGTGTTCGAGACGTTCGTGGCCGGCCGCCCGATGCCGCCGGGCCTCGACGTCCTCGATCCGATCCTCCGCGAACAGTTCGAGCAGCGGTACGCGGCCACGCAGCGCGACACGACGGGCCGGTTCGCGAGCATCTTCGCGCACGCGCGCGCGCTCGAGGTGGCGTTCATGCGCGCCGGCGGGTTGCTCATCGCGGGCACCGACCCGACCGGCGGCGGCGGTGTCATCCCCGGATACTCCAACCAGCGCGAGCTCGAACTGCTCGTCGAGAGCGGGCTCACCCCGCTCGAAGCGATCAAGGTCGGCACTCTCAACGGCGCAACCTTTCTTGGTCGTGCCAAGGACGTGGGGTCGATCGCCACCGGCAAGCAAGCAGATCTGGTGGTGATCGACGGCGATCCGTCCGCGAACATTTCCGACGTTGCCCACGTTGAATTGGTGTTCCGTCAAGGGATCGCGTACGATCCCCAGAAGCTCATCGCTTCGGTCAAGGGCAAAGTCGGGTTGTTCTGATGTCACTTCCGCATCACATCGAGTCACTGTTCGCACACCTCGCGTGGGCGGACGAACGCGCACTGCTGGCGCTCGAGACGTCGCACGGCGAACCGCCGCAGGCACTCGAGCTGTTCAACCACGTGTTGGGCGCGGAAGCCGAGTGGCTCGCGCGTCTCGAGCAGCGACCGTGCGAGATCGCGATATGGCCCGAGCTAAACCTCGCGCTGTGCCGCGCCACTGCCGCGCGCAATCGCGAGCAATATGCGGCGTATCTGTCGCGCCTCACGGCCGCCGATCTGGACCGGGCCGTTCGCTACCGCAACAGCGGTGGCGCCGAGTTCGAATCGCGGGTAGAAGACATTCTGCTCCATGTCGCGCTGCACGGATCGTATCATCGCGGCCAGGTGGCGCTCGTGATCCGCGGCGCCGGCGCCGTGCCTAACGCAACCGACTACATCGCGTTCGTGCGCGGCGTGGCGGCGGCGACCCGGGTCAATCAGACCGCCGGATGAACGCGCCGTCGCCGTCCAAGAGCGCGGCCGATCGCGTGTCGCTTCTGGGTTTTCTGGCGGCGCGGGCCCGGCACGCGACGGACGTGCGGCTCATGGCCGATGCGGCGGTCGGGACGACGCTCGCCGCTGCGATCCTCCTCATCCACCCGGCCCTCTGGGTGCTCGCCATGCCGGCTGCTGTCGTGGCCGCGTACGGCGCGTGGGGAATTGCCGATCGTGAGCTCCAGACCCGCGCGCCGGGCACGCCGCACAAGACGTTAGGCATCGCCCGCACGGCGGCCCTTGCTGCCGGAGTCGTCGCCGCGCTCGCCTTTTTCTTCGGCGCACTCGGCGTGGTGCTCGGCAACTGGATTCTCTAACCGTTTGCGCGATCACGGTCGCGTCCGCCAGAGCGCGTCCGGGTCGCCGGCGTGACGATCCAGGACCTTCCCACGTCAACAGGATAGCGGTATGTTACTACGTAGTCAGATGTTGCATCAGTCACCCTCAAGCCCCTTGTACCACTGAGTCGCACCCGCCCATCCGCGCGCAGACGCCGTAGCCCCGCGCGAGCCCATACGCAGCACACGTCGCTGCCCACCAGTCGCACGGCTTACACGAACACACGCGAGTGGCTTCTCGAACGCCACGGCGCTGTGTGCACGTATTGCGAACGACGCGTCCATCCCGACGCGATCACGCTCGATCATGTGACGCCCCGCCGCGGCAAGACTGCGTTCGACCGCCGCGACAACCTCGTGCTCTCTTGCCCCGACTGTAACGCGCTGAAGGCCGACAAGCCGATCCTCGCGTTCCTCCTCGCGCGTCGCACCCGCGCCGTGAACCTGCTCCGGTTCGGTGAGCACCTGAGCCCCATGCTCCTCGATCTCGCCCGCCAAATTGCCGGCCCCGAGGGCGTCGCGAGAGCCGAGCGGCTGTCCGATCCGGACTACCCGTACAAAGATTGACGCCACGGCCGCCAGCATCGGAAACTGATTCGGGGTCCCTCCTCGTAGTGTTTGGAAAGATCACCGGACTCCTGACATGCTTGCCGCCATTTTCCGTCTCATCGCGTTACGGCCGTTCCTCGGCATGGCCATTCTTGGCATCCCGATATTGCTGCTCATCGCAGTCGGCCTGATCACGATCCTCGCGTTCAAGTTCTTCGTCTTCATCGTCCTGCCGATCGTGGCGGTCGTATGGCTCGTGCGCACGATCAAGCGCTCGTCGTCATGCGGACCCGACGTCGGACCGGACACGGGACCCGACATCGGGCAGTGATCGGTCGGGCGCGAATCGCAGGTCCGGTCGGGCGGTGATGGAGGGTGGGGCGTGAGCATTCGCCGACTGGAGCAGTTCGCGGTCGGTTCGCTGCTCGTGAGTATCGCGCTCATCGTCGCCGATCGGATCCGTCATCCGCGCGGCTTCTTTTTCTTGATTCCCATGCCGCGCCACAGCACGCAGGCGTGGCGTCCGGTGTGGATTCTCTTTCGCGCACGGCCGGCGTTCGCCACCGGCGTGCTGCTGCTGATGATCGGACTTTGCGCGGCGTTGATCGCCGTCTGCGCGGAAGTCGGCATGGTGCTCGTCGCGCGCGACGCCAATCGTTAGGCGTGGGCGCCGGCGACGGGAGACACGATGGAACGCTGGCAAGACCGCCTCAAGCGGTCGCTCTTCGGCTCGGTCTCGCGCACCCGCGTCATTCGCGGCGTGACGGTCGACGTGGTCAACACCCGGCCCGACATCAACACCGAGGACGTGTTCGCGCGCCTCGATGAGGCACTTGGCATCATCGAGCAGTACCAGCCGTGGTACTTCCGCCATCTCGTGCGCGACTTCGCGCGGATCGCGATACGCCGCTATCCCTGCCGCGGTGCGTATTTTCCCGACGAGCGCACCTGCCTCATCGAGCTCACGTTCAGCGTCAATCCGGAATTCACCGCCGCCCAGGTTGCGTCGACCATCGTGCACGAGGCCATGCACGCGCGGCTCGATCGCTGCGGCGTGATTTTCACGCGGGAGATCGCCGCGCGCCATGAGCGGTTCTGCCGGCGCGCCGAGGTCGAGCTGGGGATGTCGGTTCCGCACGGGGAGGCAATCGTCGAACGCGCGCTGGCATCGCTCGCGGCAAGCGACGAAGACGTGGCGCCGCTGATCGACTGGGATGTGGCACGGCGGCGCGTGGCGCAGGCTGATCTCGATGCGCTACACGTGCCGCCGTGGCTCAAACAAACTCTCGCGCGTCGCGCCGGACTCGACCGCGACGCCGAACGCTGACTATACCGCTGGCGCGCCGCCTTCCGGGCCCGTTGCCGGCGTCGCGGCCTTAGTGCGATGCGCCCAATGTTGGCGCGGCTGAGCCGGCTGTGAGCGCTTGAACAGCAGGTCCGCATAGTACGCGGCAATGCGACTCCGCACAGAATCCTGCGTATCACCCGACTTGGCTTGGAACGGCGCGTACCGGTTGGTGTCGCCCGACACCTGGAACCACCACCATGACTCCGTTCGTGCGCCGACCGGCTCCTCGATCCTGCAGCTGAACGTCCGGCCATTATCCTGGAAGTCGAACGGTTTCAGCATGGGATCTCCAAAATAGGGGTGAGCCGTAATCTACCATCGGCGACGTCCCCGTGCCTACCTTCCTCCTGTAACGGGCGCTCTGGCAGGGGGTTGGGGCGCCGGCACCGGAGTCAAGGGAGAGCCAGCGTGCGGTACGACTTCCTGATCGAGACATACGAGACCGAGCGCATCAAGACGCTCAGCGTCTGGTCGCAGATCCCCGACGCGCGCATGGAGTTTCGACCCGAGCCGCGCGCGCGCTCGCCGCAGGAGCACATGGTGCACCAGTGCGTGAGCGAGGACACCTGGATGCGCACGATGCTCGGCATCGCGGTGCCGATGCCCGCCGTGCCGCCCGCCGAAACGCGCCTCGCGTTTCTCGAGCACTACGCGGCCACCTCCGTCGTCCGCCTAACGGAGCTCCGCGGCAAACCCGAAGAGTGGTTCGAGGGGGCCACCGCATTCTTCGACACGCAGCGCTCGCGTGCGTGGGTCGTGACGCGACGCCTCACGCACTCGGCGCATCACCGCGCGCAGCTCACGGTCTACTTGCGCCTGTGGGGCCAATCGCTGTACTCGACTTACGGTCCCAGCGCCGACACCGGCGGTCTGTTCCAGAACGGCGCCGCGGTGATCTATCGCTATCCGAGCATCGAACGATTGCTCACCGCGGAAGAATCCGGCGGTGAGTTTCCGCCGCTGCCGGGTCCCGGACAACGTGCGCCCACGGAGCGGCCCGGCGGCTAAATCCGTCGGCCGGTACCGGTCTTGCTTAAGTTGGGTCGGCGTCGGCTCAAGAGAGGAATCGGTGGCGACGATCTGGAAAGGCACGCTCTCCATTGGTTTGGTCACGGTGCCGGTCGAGCTCAAACGCGCGATCCGCAACGAAGAGCGCATCCACTTTCACATGCTGCACGAAGCCGACCTGGCGCCGATCCGATACGAGCGGATCTGCACCAAGGACGACGCCGTCGTGCCGTGGGACGACATCGTCAAGGGATACGAATACCGCAAGGGCGAGTACGTCGTGATCACCGACGACGACTTCAAGTCCGCCGCGCTCTCGGCGTCGTCCACGATCGCGCTGCGCGAGTTCGTGCCCGCGGACTCGATCGATCCGCGCTATTTCGACACGCCGTACTTTCTCGTTCCGGGGAAAGGCGGCGAGATGGCGTACGCGGTGATGCGGCAGGCGATTGCGGACACCGAAACCATTGGGTTAGGCACCCTCGTAATGCATCAGCGCGAGCACGTCGCGGGGCTCAAGGCCGTAGGCGACGCGTTGGTGCTCGAGCTCATGCGCTTCGCCGACGAGCTCGTGGAAGAGTCCGACTACAAGTTCCCGACCAAGCGCGAAGTGCGGGCGCCCGAGCTGGCGATGGCAAAGCAGCTCATCGACGGTCTCAAGGCCGAGTTTCATCCGGAAGAATACCGCGATCAGTACCATGCGAACTTGATGAAGATCATTCGCGCGAAAACGAAGGGCAAACACGCCTCGCTCGAGGAGCCGGAGCGGGTGAAAGGCGACGCGAAGGTGGTCGATCTCATGGAACGGCTGCAACAGAGTCTGTCCGCCGGTAAACGCGGCAAGACGGCCACGCACCGGGCGCGAAGCGGCACGACGCGTCGCCCCACGCGCGCCCGCACCCGCACCGCGCGGTCCGCCTAACTGTGGCCACGGCGAAAGGAACGCGCGCAGGACGCAAGACCGGCCGGGCGTCGACCAAGCTCCGGACGTATCGCGCGAAGCGACACTTCGACGCGACGCCGGAGCCATCGGGGAACGGCGCCGGCACGCGGTCGCCGCGCACCCGGCACGCGCTGCAGTTCGTCATCCAGAAGCACGCTGCCAGCCATCTGCACTTCGATCTCCGCCTCGAGATGGATGGCGTGATGAAGAGTTGGGCGGTGCCCAAGGGCCCGAGCCTCGACCCCTCCGTGAAGCGCCTGGCGATGCAGGTGGAGGACCACCCCATCGAGTACAACACGTTCGAGGGCACCATTCCCAAGGGCGAATACGGCGGCGGCACCGTGATGGTGTGGGATCGCGGCACGTACACCAGCGATCCGCCGTCGCCTAACGCAGAGGACGCGCTCCGCCGCGCCTACGCCACGGGCGACCTCAAGTTCACGCTCGATGGCGCGCGCCTGCACGGCTCATGGGTGCTCGTCCGGACCAAACGCGGCGCACCGGACAAACCGCAGTGGCTCCTCATCAAGCATCGCGACGAGGCAGCCGAGCCGGGCACCGACATCGTGGCCGACGTCGAGACGTCGGCCGCAACGGGCCGCACGATGGATGAGATCGCCAACGGCAGCGCGCCCAAGCGGCGCGGCCGGTCGAAGAAGGCGGATCCGGCCGCGGCTCGCTCACCGTCGCGTGCCCGCCGGGTGGCGCTGCCGGCGCTGCCGGCGCTGCAGCCGATGCTGGCGCGCGTCGGCGCCGAAGTGCCGCAGGACGATGGTTGGACGTTCGAACCCAAGTACGACGGAATCCGCGTCCTTGCCTACGCGACCGCCGGCGAAGTCCGCCTCATGACGCGCAACGACCTCGACAAGAGCAAGCAGTTTCCGGAGATCGTCGACGCCATCGAACGGCTCGTGGCGCGCGTCCAACATCCGCTGGTGCTCGATGGCGAGATCGTCGCGCTCGCGCGCGGCAAGCCCGGACGCTTCCAGGGACTCCAGTCGCGGTTGCACGTGCAGGGCAGCGCGGACATCGAGCGGCTCGAACACGACGCGCCCGCGGCCCTCATGGTGTTCGACCTGTTGCTCGACGGCGACGACATCCTGTTGGACGAGCCGTGGTCCGAGCGGCGCAAGCGGCTCGAGCTCCGCCTCCGGAATCGCACCGACACGCACCTTCGGTTAGGCGATTCCGCGCCGGGCGGCGCGCGCGAGATGCTGCGCAAAGCGCGCGCGTCCGGCTGGGAAGGCATCATGGCCAAGCGCACCGACTCCGCCTATGCGGCCGGACAGCGTCCGAGCTCCTGGCTCAAGCTCAAGCTCGAGCGCCGGCAGGAGTTCGTAGTGGGCGGATACACCGAGCCGCGCAACTCGCGTCAACATTTCGGCTCGTTGCTCGTCGGATACTATGAAGGCGACCGGCTCGTCTACGCCGGACACGTCGGTGGCGGGTTCGACCAGCAATCGCTGCGCGACACGTACGCCCAGTTGGCCCGGTTAGCCCGCAAGACGTCGCCGTTCGACAATCCACCCAAGCCCAACGAGCCGGCGCACTGGGTGCGCCCCACGCTCGTGGTCGAGGTCAAGTTCAACGAATGGACCGACGATGGCCTGCTACGCCAACCCGTGTTCCTCGGCACCCGCGATGACAAAGACGCGCGAGCCGTGACGCGCGAGCCCGTGCCCAGCGCTTCCCCCAGCGCCGCGCGCCCCTAGATTTCACGCTACATTCAACTGCCGCCCATGGACGACAAAAAGATTCTCGCCCTCGCCCGGAAGAACGCCGCGAAATCGGTCGCGCAGAACAAGCCGCGCAACAAGGCGTACGATGCAACCATCGACGCCACGCGGCCCGTCACGCCCGACGATGCCGGCGAAGCCTTGCGCATCTTCAAGGAGATGAAGCGCCGCGAGTTCTAACCGCGCGCCTTCTCCTCCGTTGGCCCCCGACCTGCTCGTGCTGGTGCACGGGCTCAAGCGGACGCGTGCCTCGATGTGGCCCGCCGCACTCGCGGCGCGGCGTCACGGATACGCGGTGCTCAACTGGGGCTACCCCTCGTCCCGCGCCGGCATCGCCGCCCACGCCCACGCGCTCGGCCGAACGCTCGACGCGCTGCCGCCCTCGGGCGACCGCCGCATCCATTTTCTCACCCACTCGTTAGGCGGGATCATCGTGCGCGCGCTCCTGGCGGGCGGCGCGCCGGCGGCCCTCGGCCGGGTGGTGATGCTCGGCCCGCCTAACGCGGGAAACGAGATCGCCCAACACCTGCGCCACACGCGGCTCTTCCAACGCGTGATGGGCCCGTCCGGCGTCGAGCTCGGCACCGGCGCCGAGAGCGTCCCGCGCCGCCTGCCCGAGCCCACGTTCGAGCTCGGCGTGGTGGCCGGCCGGCGATGGCGGCCGGCGGCGTTCGGCCGCTGGATCGGAACGCCCAACGACGGCCTGGTCTCGGTGGGCGCCACGCGCCTGGTCGGCATGCGCGATCACATCATCGTGCGCGGCGGACACGGGTTGCTCCCGTGCAACCCGCGCGCCCTCCACCAGGCGTTCGCGTTCCTCGCCACCGGCCACTTCGAGCGCCGGTCGCCCGCCTAACGCAAAACGGCGGCGGGGGCCCATGCCCCCGCCGCGTCCGATCACGCTTGCTGGCCGTCGTACGTCACATCCAGCACCGCCCCCGTCTTCGCGTCCACGTTTACCTTCTCGATGAACGACTTGTTGGCCACGTCCACGTCGAACGTGTACACCTTGTCGCCGTTCCGCACGCCGCCATCGCGTTCCGATTTGATCGTCCCGCCGCCACACGCCTTGATCGCGATGGTCTTGGCCTGCGACTGGTCCACCGGGCGCGTGAAGCCGCTCAGCGCGGCGATGGCACCGGCGCCCGCCGCGAACGCGGCGATCGTCGAGACGATTCTGTTGCCCTGCATGGTCGTGTCCGTCCCGCGCTCGGATCGCGTCGCAGCCGCGGGACAAAGGATTGGGGTCGAGTCGACGCGCCGTGAGCGCATTCAAGCACTCGTGTGGGTGCTGTTCCCGCGGCTCTCGGGCTTCTGCCGTTGGTGGGGAAGCCGCCGCGAAAACGCTGCCAGAAGCGTGCCCCCGGCCGTAAATATATTGATGTCCAATATATTTTCGGGCGGCGCGGCGTGCCGCTGCCTTACTTACGCCGCATCGCCCGCGCGTACACGCCCTTGTACTTGCTCACCTCGCTGCGCTCGCGATCCAGCTCCGGCACGTGCTCGGGCTCGTAGCCCAATCCGCGAAAGAATTGCTCCGAGTTGCTCACCGCGAACAAGGTCGATAGCTCGCGCCGCTCCGCGAGCTCCTCCGCGCTCCGCACCAGCGCCGCGCCGATGCCCTGCCCCTGCGCGCCCGGATCCACCGCCAACGACCGGATCTCGGCCAGACTCGGCGCATACTCCTCCACGTGCACGCAACCGACGACCACGTCGTCGTCCGTCGCCACCAAAAAATCCGCGATGTGCTCGCGGATGAACTCCAGCGTGCGCGGCAGCAGCGTTCCATCGGATGTGTAGAGATCGATCAACGCCTTGATCGACGATGCGTCGCCGCTCCGAGCCGGTCGTACGTTCATGCCATGCTCCTCGATACCGTCGTGTTCCATGATGATGCCGTGCGCCGCACCGCAAGAAGATCTTGCGCGCGGCGCGCCCGCGCTGTCTGCTTTCTGCCTGTCGTCATGTTCCCTCTCGACTCACACCGCCCGACCATCCATGTCTTCGCGCTTTCGTCTCGCGCTCATCGCCCTCGGCTTCGCGCTCGTCTCCAGTGCGTCGCTCGCGTCCGCCCAACAGCTCGACTCCGCGTTGTTCGCCGGACTCGAGTGGCGAATGATCGGTCCGTACCGCGGCGGTCGCACCGTCGCGTCGACCGGCGTGCGCGGACAGCCTAACGTGTTCTACGTCGCCGCCACCGACGGCGGCGTCTGGGAGAGCACCGACTACGGCCGCGTATGGACGCCGATTTTCGATCGCGAACCCATCGGCTCGATCGGCGCCCTCGCCGTCGCTCCGTCGGACCCCAACATCATCTATGTAGGCGGCGGCGAAGGACTGCAACGCCCCGATCTCTCCATCGGCGACGGTCTCTACAAGTCCACCGACGCCGGCCGCACCTGGACCCACCTCGCCGCGCTGCGCGAGGGACAGCAAACCGCGTCCATCATCGTCGACCCGCACGATCCCAACCGCCTGTTCGTCGCCATCCTCGGCCACCCGTACGGGCCTAACGCAGAGCGCGGCGTGTACCGCTCCACCGACGGCGGCGCGACGTTCGACAAGGTGCTGTTCAAGGACGAGAACACCGGCGCCGTCGCGCTCGCGTTCGACCCCGGCAACGCGCACGTGATTTACGCCGTGCTGTGGTCCGCGCGCCAGGGGCCGTGGGAATACGACAACGCGTACGCCGGACCCGGCAGCGGATTGTACAAGTCGGTCGACGACGGCGCCACCTGGCAGCAGCTCACCGGCGGACTCCCGACGCCGGCCCAGGGACTCGGCCGCATCGGCATCGCCGTCGCGCCCAGCGACAGCCGCCGTCTGTATGCGATGGTGCAGGCGCCGCCCCAGTTAGGCGGAGTCTACCGGTCGGACGACGCCGGCGAAACGTGGACGCGCACCAACGGCGAAGAACGCGTCTACGGCCGCGGCGATGATTTCGCCGAGGTGCAGGTGGATCCGACGAACGCCGATGAGATCTACGTCGCCAACACATCCACGTATCGCTCCACGGATGGCGGCCACACGTTCGTCGCCATCAAGGGCGCACCTGGCGGTGACGACTACCATCGCATCTGGATCAACCCCGACAATCCGAAAATCATTTTGATCGGCAGCGACCAGGGCGCCACGATCACCGTGAACGGCGGCGAAACGTGGAGCTCGTGGTACAATCAACCCACCGGGCAGATGTTCCACGTTGCCGCCGACAATCGATTCCCGTATCGCGTCTACGGCGGACAACAGGAGAGCGGGTCGGCCGGCGTCTCGAGCCGCGGCAACGATGGCGAGATCACGTTCCGCGATTGGCATCCCGTGGGCGTCGAGGAATATGGTTACGCCGTTCCCGATCCATTGCACCCGGGCATCATCTACGGCGGCAAGGTGACGCGCTACGATGAACGCACCGGACAAGTACAGGATGTCGGACCCGTGGTGCTGCGCAGCGGTGCCTACCGCTTCGATCGCACTGCGCCAATCATTTTCTCGTCCGCCGATCCGCACGTGCTCTTCTTCGCCGCGCAGATGTTGTTCAAGACGACGAACGGAGGCCGCAGTTGGACCACCATCAGTCCCGATCTCACGCGGCCCGACCCCGGCGTTCCGACCAGCCTGGGCGTGTTTGCCCAACGCGCCGCCGCGTCGCCGCATCGCGGCGTGATCTATTCGATCGCGCCGTCGCCGCGCGACGTGAACCGCATCTGGGTCGGCACCGACGACGGCCTCATCCAGACGACACGCGATGGCGGCGCGCATTGGCGGAACGTCACGCCTAACGGAATGGAGGCGTGGAGCAAGATCACGCAGATCGACGCGTCGCACTTCGATACCGCGAGCGCCTACGCATCCGCGTCGCGTCTCCGGGTCGACGACCTGCATCCGTACATCTACCGCACGCACGACGGCGGCACGACATGGCGGAGCATCACGAGCGGCATCCCCGATGACGAGCCGGTGAACGTGGTGCGCGAGGACCCGGTGCGGCGCGGCTTGCTGTATGCCGGCACCGAGCACGCGGTGTACGTGTCGTTCGACGACGGCGCCAACTGGCAGTCGCTGCGCCTCGGCATGCCCGTGACATCGATCCGCGATCTCATCGTGCACGACAACGATCTCGTGATCGCGACGCACGGCCGGTCGTTCTGGGTGCTCGACGACATCGCACGGCTCCGCCAGGCGAGCGCGCACGTCGCCGAGTCGTCCGCGTTCCTGTTCACACCCGCGCCCGCATATCGCGTGCGCCGCGATGCCAACACCGACACGCCGCTCCCGCCCGAGGAGCCGGCGGCCAAGAATCCACCCGACGGTGCGATCATCGACTACTGGATCGGCGCCGGCGCGTCGCCTAACGACGTGACGCTGGAGATCCGCGACGCCACGGGAGCGCTCGTCCGCCGGTTCTCGAGCACCGACACCGCGTCCGCACCGGACTCCGAGCTCAACGTGCCGACCTATTGGGTGAGGCCGTTCCAGCCGCTGTCGGCGGCACGCGGCATGCACCGGTTCGTCTGGAATCTCCATTACGCGCCGCCGGACGCGCTGGAGCACGACTACCCGATCTCGGCCATCGTGCACGACACGCCGCGCGCTCCGTTAGGCGCGGCGGTGGTGCCGGGGCGGTACACCGTGCGCCTCGCCGTGGGCGGCCGCACCTTCACGGAGCCGCTCGAGGTCCGCATGGACCCGCGCGTCGCGACGCCGCCGGCCGCGCTCGCCCGCCAGCTCGCACTCGCGCTTCGCCTCACCGGCGCCATCCATAAGGATTTTGTCGCGCTTGCGGGCGCCCGCGCGCTGCGCACGCAGTTGGCGTCGCTCGCCAAGCGCACCACGGACACCACGAGCGCCACCGCGAAGGCCGCGGGCGCGCTGGACGCGACTCTGGCCGCTCTGGCCGGCGAACGCATCGGCCGACGGCCTCCGCCTAACGGAGAGGACCTCGTGCGCTTGAACGGCGACCTGATGGCCGTGTTCAACACGATCGAAAGCGCCGACGCGGATCCCACCACGCAAGCCGCGGCCGCCGTCCCCGTTCTCGAGCAACAGGTGGCCGCAACGCTCGCCCGCTGGCACCACGTGCAATCCACGGATGTGCCCGCGCTCAACGCCCGGCTCGAAACGGAAGGGCTGCCGGAGCTGACGCTACCGGCCGATACGACCGCGGATCACTGATCCCCGGCGGCGCGCGCCGCGCGCGCTGCCTCGCGGCGCGGAGCTCCGGATTCTCGCGAAAGAGCGTGGTGGTGTGTCCGATCACCTGCACCACCTCCGCGTGTGCGGCGCCGGCGAGCTCCGCCGCCGCTTGGCGCGCGACGACGCTCGCGTTCCGTCCGACATGGACCTTCACCAGCTCCCGTGAGCGGAACGCGTCCTCGAGCGACTGCACCACGGCCGCCGAGATGCCGGCGGCGCCCACCGACACCGTCGCCTCGAGATGGTTCGCTTGCGCGCGCAGCGCCGCGCGCTCGCGCGAGGAAAGCGCCACCGCCGTCAGTCGCCGGCGGCCGCCGCCGCTTCCTCGATCGGCGCGTCGTCTGTTAGGCCGCGCTCGCGGGCCAACTGCGCGATCCCCTCATCGATCGTCCGCGAGTGGTGCATCGAGCAGAACTTTGGTCCGCACATCGCGCAGAACTCGGCGCTCTTGAAGTACTCGGCCGGCAGCGTCTCGTCGTGGTACTCGCGCGCCCGCTCCGGATCGAGCGACAGCCGGAACTGCTCGTTCCAATCGAACGCGTACCGCGCCCGCGACAGCGCGTCGTCGCGATCGCGCGCGCCGGCGCGGCCCCGCGCGATGTCCGCCGCGTGCGCCGCGATCTTGTACGCGATCACGCCCTGCCGCACATCCTCTGCGTTAGGCAGCCCCAGGTGCTCCTTGGGCGTCACGTAGCAGAGCATGTCGGCGCCGTACCAGCCGATCATCGCCGCGCCGATCGCGCTCGTGATGTGGTCGTACCCCGGCGCGATGTCCGTCACCAGCGGTCCGAGCGTGTAGAACGGCGCCTCGAAACAGATCTCCTTCTGCTTGCGCACGTTCATCTCGATCTGTTGCATCGGGATGTGCCCCGGCCCTTCCACCATCACCTGGACGTCCCGCGCCCACGCCCGCTTGGTGAGCTCGCCTAACGTTTCCAGCTCCGCGAATTGCGCCCGGTCGCTCGCGTCGTGCACCGACCCCGGCCGGAGCGAGTCGCCTAACGATATGGTGACGTCGTACCGGCGCAGGATCTCGAGCAGGTCGTCGTACCGCTCGTACAGCGGATTCTGCTTCCGATGGTGCATCATCCACACCGCGTGCAGCGACCCGCCGCGGCTCACGATCCCCGTCACGCGCCCGTACACCAGCGGCAGATGCTCGAGCAGAATCCCCGCGTGGATGGTCATGTAGTCCACGCCCTGCTTCGCTTGATGCTCGATCACATCGAGCAGGTCGTTCGCCGTCAGCTCCTCGAGCTCCTTCCCCATGAGCACGGCCTGATAGATCGGCACCGTCCCGATCGGTACACTCGACGCCCCGATGATCGCCTCGCGCACGGCATCGATGTCCTTCCCCGTCGATAAATCCATGACCGTGTCCGCACCATACCGAACCGCGAGATGCAGCTTCTCGAGCTCTTCCTCGATCGACGAAGTCACCGCCGAGTTCCCGATGTTCGCATTGATTTTCACGCCCGCAACTTTCCCGATCGCCATCGGCTCCAGCTTCCCCGCCAGATGCCGCACGTTCGCCGGGATGATGAGCCGCCCACGCGCCACCTCGCTCCGCACCACCTCCACGTCCAACCCCTCCCGCCTCGCCACCACCTGCATCGCGTCCGTGATCTCACCATTCCGGGCCGCGCTCATCTGCGTGCTGTACGCACTCATGTCAGGCTCCATCCGTCGGATTTTTGAACATAGAGCACCCGCCACTCGAGGGAAGCCGCCCCCACTTGCCCCCACTTGCCCCTCCTTGCCCCCCCTCGCCCCTCCCTACTCACCCCGCCCTACTCCCCCCTACTCCCC
>DATNAM010000160.1:0-2336 GCA_035572595.1 Gemmatimonadaceae bacterium | reverse complement strand
CAGCCTTACCTCGGCCGCTTCTATACGGAGCGCGAGGATACGCCGCCGGCCGGGAGCCCGGTGGCCGTCGTCGGCTACGGATACTGGAAGCGCGCGCTGGGAGGTGCGTCGGGTGCGATCGGACGCACGCTGCTCATTGATGGAAAGTCGTACACGATCATCGGCGTGGCGCCGCCACGATTCAACGGCCTCGATGTCACGCCAGTCGACGTCTGGCTTCCTCTTACGGGCCAGAGCTTCGCATTCGACGCCGATTATCTCACGGATCGCGGCTCGCTCTGGTTGCAGGTCGTCGCCCGACTGGCGCCGCATGTCGACGAGCGCGCCGTGGTTGCCGAGGCGAGCGCCGCGGTTTTGCGAAACAACGAGACCGTCTCGAAAGCAAATCCGCACGCCAGGGTGGAGCTCGCATCCATCATTGCCGCCAGGGGCCCGGGCACTCATCCGGACGCCATGGTCGCGCTCTGGCTGCTCGGTGTGTCCGCCGCGGTGCTTCTCATCGCCTGCGCGAACGTGACGACGCTGCTCCTAACGCGGGCCGTTCAGCGCCATCAGGAGATCGCCATCCGCCTCGCGCTCGGTGTGTCGCGCTGGCGGCTGCTGCAGCAGTTGCTCGTAGAGGCCGCCGCCATCGTGGTGGTGGCCGCGATCGCCGCCTTCATCGGTGCCGAGCTGACGCGCGGCATCGTCGAGCGATTGCTGGTGCCGAACGGCGCGATCGACTACACGCTGTCGTCACACTCGGCGATCATGATGGGTATCGCGATGCTCACGGTCATCGGTGTGGCGACGTTGGCGCCATCGCTGCACGCGCTCGGCGTCGACGTGTCGTCGGCGCTCAAGGAGAGCAGCCGCTCGGTATCCGACTCGCGGCTGCGCATTCGCGGCGCGTTGTTGGTCTTTCAGGTCGCGCTGTCGGTGATGCTGCTGGTGGGCGCCGGCCTGTTCGTGGAGAGCTTGCGCAATGCCGAGGGAACACGGTTAGGCATCGACGCCGACCGTGTGCTATTGGCGCAGGTCGATCTGACGGCCGTGGGGATGGATTCCCGGCGCACGAGCGCGTTCTGGGATGAAGCAGTCCGACACGTCACCAGGGTGCCGCACGTCGCGTCGGCGTCGTTGAGCATCGCGGTGCCGATGATGTTCAGCATGGCCGGAACGTTCATCGTTCCGGGCCGGGACTCGATTCCCAAGCTCGAGACCGGAGGGCCGTACAAGAACGGCGTGGATGCGCACTATTTCAGCACCATAGGCGCGCGCATCCTCCGGGGGCGGGCATTCACGGCCGCCGACACACGCGGCTCGGCGAAAGTGGTGGTCATCAACGAGAGCATGGCGCGGCGGATCTGGCCTAACGCAAATCCGATCGGCGCCTGCGTGCGAATTTACCGCGCCGACACGATCCCGTGCGCGACCATCGTCGGCGTCGTCGAGGACATTCACCACCACCAGCAGATTCGCGAGGGCGCGACGTTCCAGTACTATGTTCCATACTCGCAGTGGATAGGCGGCGGCTCCGCCGCGATGCTCGTTCGCCTCGACGGCCCTGCGCGGGGAAGCACGATCGCGAGCGTGCGCCGAACGCTCCAGGCTATCTCACCGGATACGCCGTTTCCCGAGGTGGTCTCGTACGCCGACATCATCGATCCACAACTTCGCCCGTGGAAGCTCGGCGCATCGATGTTCAGCGCGTTCGGCGTGCTGGCCTTCGTCGTGTCGGTCGTCGGCCTGTACGGCTTGCTCTCATATCTCGTGACGCAGCGGCGCTACGAGCTCGGCATCCGCGCGGCGCTTGGGGCCCAGGCCGGCCGGCTCATGTCGCTGGTGTTAGGCAAGGCACTGGCTCTCATCGCGATCGGCCTCACCGTGGGTTTGGCGCTCGCCGCGGCGTTGAGTCAGCGGCTGGCGCCGTTGTTGCTCGACGTTTCTCCCCACGATTGGCATGTATACGGATGGACCGCGGGACTGGCCGCGCTCGCCGGTTTGGCGACCGCCGTGCTTCCGGCGCGGCGGGCGGCGTCAGTCGCCCCGATCGAAGCGTTGCGGTCTCAGTAGGCCGACGAGCCGGCGCGATCAGAAGACGTATCGCAGGCTGATGTTGCCATAGAACTGCGCCGAGTACGGAGCCGGGATGATGTACCCGTCTCCGCGTCCGCCGTCCTGCGATTGCGCGAGCGAGTTGAAGTTGGGGCCTACGAAGAGGAAGCTGTAGTAGGTGCTTCCGGCCAGGTTGTCACCACCCGCGGAAAGGTCGAGCAGCCAGTTCCGGGTCACGTTTTTCTTGTAGCCCACCTTGAGACCGAGCAGGTCATACGAGCGGACCCACGTCGAATTAT
>DATNAM010000159.1:0-4629 GCA_035572595.1 Gemmatimonadaceae bacterium | reverse complement strand
GAGTTCCGCGACTCGGAGGGCAACCCGTTCGCCCTCATGAGCGAGGTGCGGCACCAGTGACGGTGCTATGAAGAGCTGAGCGCAGAACGAGGGAAGAAGGAAGCGCTCGCTTGCGCTCGCTGAGGGAAGCGCTCCGCTGGGGGAAGCGGAAGGACGTCAGCTGTCCGTAGGCGAGAGTGCCGCATCGCACGGGCTTGCGCACAGTTCCTCCGTTGCGCAGACCATTGATGTTGTTCCGATCCCCCAGGCGGCATCGCCGCCGCTTCCCCCAGCGGAGCGCTTCCCTCAGCGAGCGCAAGCGAGCGCTTCCCTCTTCCCCTCGAGAGATCGTATCAGCAATTCAGACGCAGTTAGGCATCGCACCGACACCCTCGGAACCTCAGGGACGTCGCATGATCTTGGGGATAAACCGGATCAGAAACGCCGCCACCACGAACGCGATCGCGACGTAAATCACGTGCCGGTCGTGCAAGCGCACGCCGTACGCCCAGATGCCGAGCGCCACCAGCACGAGCACGAGCTTGAGCACGTCGAGCGGTTTCATGGCGCCCTCCCGCCGCCGCCCTTCCCCTTCCCGTCGAGGAAGCGCCGCACGCCGTCCTTGAACTCGTCCGTGGCGCGGGCCTCCACGTTCACCTTCGCGCCTAACGCAATGCCGTCGCGGAACGACGGGCCGTCGAGATCGTAGAAGAGCCGCTTGGTGAAGCCGAGCGCACCCGGCGGCGACGCGGCGAGGGCGCGCACCAGCTCATCGGCCGCCGCGTCGAGCGTGCCGGTTTGCACCACGCGGCTCACGAGCCCCAGGTCCAAGGCCTCGCGCGCCGAGAGCACGCGGCCGGTGGCCACCAGGTCGAACGCCTGCTTCTCGCCCACCGAGCGGCGCAGCATGGTCATCACCATCGCGGGCACGAATCCCACGCGCACCTCGGGATAGCCGAAGCGTGCGTCGTCCTCGGCGATTACGATGTCGCAGGCCGTCGCGAGCCCTGCTCCGCCGGCCAGGGCGCGGCCGCGCACCGCCGCCACCACCGGCTTCGGCAGCTCGCGCATGGCAATGAACACGCTGCCTAACGCCATCGCGTCGTCGTGCTGGGCCCGCGCGCCGGCGTCCACGAGCGCGGCCAGCGCGGCGAGGTCGGCGCCGGCGCAGAAATCGGGACCGTCCGCGCCCAAGAGCACCGCCCGCACGGACGCATCGGACGCGCAGCGCGCCAACGCCTCGCCCAACTCGTTCGCGGCCTCGCGGTCGAGCGCGTTCTTCTTTTCCGGACGGGCCAGCGTGATGCGTGCGACGCCGTCCGCGGCCGCGAAGCGGATCCGGTTCACCCGCCGGCGCCCGGCAGGTGGAGGCGGCGCGCTTCCGCGTCCGGGACCTCGAGCTCGAGTCGGAGCAGCGCCGTGGAGAACACCTTGCCCTGCGCGTCGGTCTTGAGGGACAGCGTGCCGCCCCCGCCTAACGCACCGTGCAGGAGAAAGTTGAGCGCGCCCAGGTTGGGCAGCTCGTAGCGGTCCACACCGCCCGTGATCGCGCCCCGGAAGTGCTGCGCCACGCGGTCGCGCGTCAGCTCGCGCTCGATCAACGGGTACCACTCGGGCTTGAGCGCGATCACGCCGACGTTGGCCGTGTCACCCTTGTCGCCCGAGCGGGCGTGCGCGATGTCCAGCAAGCGGATTCTCATGGCTCGTCCATCGTGACTACGGGGGAAACGACGCCCTTGTCGACTAACGCAGGCCAGTACGCGACCACCTCTTCCACCTTGGGCCGGCCGCCCGCGAATCCGGTCACGCTGGGCGGGCCGTTGAGGACCAACGGCGCGATCTCGCGCGTGAACCGCTCCACGGCCTTCTTGTCGGGCCCGCGCACTCCGATGCGGAGCTGTACCTCCGGCACGTCGCCCGCCGCGCCGGCCAACGGCCCATGCGTGGCCGAGGCGCCGAGGAATTCGGTGTAGATGGTCTCGAAGCGGAGACCGAGCCGGTCCAGGCGTTCGCGCAGCACGCGGTCGGCGACCTGCGCTTTCTCGAGCGCGTCCGGCCACGCATACACCAGCGTGCCTAACGCTTTGAAGCCGGCGCGGTAGGCGATCGACACTTTGAGCTTATCGGTCGGCGGACGTCCATGAATCCCGAACACGCGCACGCGGTCGGCGCCCGCGCTCTCGAGATGGATGCTGGTGAAATCGGCGATCACATCGGGCGTAATGTACGAGTGCGGATCGCCCATCTCGTACACCAATTGCTCGGCCACGCTGTGGACGTCGATGCGTCCGCCCGTGTGCGGGTGCTTGTAGATCACGAACGACCCGTCCTCGTGTCCCTCGACGATTGGATAGCCGATGTTCGCGAGATCGGGAATCGTGCGCCACTCGTACAGACAGTTGCCGCCCGAGCATTGCGCGCCGCACTCGATGATGTGTCCCGCAACGATGCCCGCCGCGAGTTTGTCCCAGTCGTCGAGACGCCAGCCGAACGTATGGAGCAAGGGCGCCATTGTGAGCGCCGTGTCCGTGGACCGGCCGGTGATGACGACGTTGGCGCCGCGCGCGAGCGCGTCCACGATTGGCGGCGCGCCCAAGTACGCGTTCGCCGACAGCACGCGATCGCGAACGGTGGAGAGCGGCTCACCCGTTTCCATGTTCGCCAGCGCGTGTCCGTTGGCGAGCAGGTCGTCCAAGCGCGGGAGCAGGTCGTCGCCCGTCACCACGCCAATGCGCACGTTGGATGAGACGCCCGCTTTTCGCGCCGCATCGCGCACCGCCGCCGCGCACGCGACCGGATTCACGCCGCCGGCATTGGCCACCACGCGTACGCCGCGTTGGGCGACGGCCGGGAACACGCTCTCCATGGCGCCGATGAAGTCGCGCGCGTAGCCTAACGATGGATCGCGCTCCTTCTGCTTCTGGAGGATCGACATCGTCACCTCGGCCAGATAGTCGAGCATGAGATAGTCGATCGCTCCGCCATCGGCCTGGCGCTTGGGGGCTTCGAGCCAGTCGCCCCAGAAGCCCTGCCCGCTGGCAACGCGCACGATGCGGCTCATGGCTGCTCTCCCAAATGCGGTGGCAGCACGAACGCACCCAAGTGCGGTCCCGGGTTGCTGAGCGCGCTGCGCAGGGCGAGAGCCAGCACGTCGCGCGTCTCCTCGGGGTAGATGATCGCGTCCACGTAGCCGCGCGCCGCGGCGTAGCGCGCGTCGAGCTGGTGCTCGTAGTCCGCGCGCATGGCATCGACCGCCGCCGACAACTCGGGATCCGGCTTCTTGTTCGCGCGGCGCGCTGCCTCGAGCGCCGGGCCATGCACCGCCTGCACCGCCGACTCGCCTTCCATCACACCCATCCGCCCCGTAGGCCACGAGAAAATGAAATCCGGATCGAATCCCTGCCCCGCCATTGCGTAGTAGCCGGCACCCGACGCGTGGTTCACCGTTAGGACGAGCTTGGGGACCGTCGCCGTCGCCATCGCTTCCACGAACTGCGCGCCGGCGCGGATGATGCCGCCGTGCTCCGCGTCCGGCCCCACCATGAAACCCGACACGTCCTGCACGAAGAGCAACGGCATCCGCTCGCGGTCGCAGCGGTCGATGAAGAACGCCACTTTCTCGGCGCTCTCGGTGTACACGATGCCGCCGAAGCGCGGGCGCTCGCCCTGGCGTCCCTTGATCAAGCCGCGATGATTCGCGATCACGCCGATCGGCATGCCGTGAATCGCGGCGTCGCCACAAATCATTTCGCGCGCGCGGCCGCTCTGGAATTCGTCGAGCGCGCCGCGATCGACGATGGCACGCAGCAGCTGGTGCATCTCGTACGCCATGCGATGGTCGGCGGGCAGCAGGTCGTACAGCGACTCGGGCGGCGCCGCCGGCTCCGCGCTTTCGCCGCGCTCCGGGAGAACCGGACGCCTGAGCCGCGACACCAGGGCGCGCAGTTTCTCGACGCAGCGCTGATCGTTCTCGACCGTGTAGTGCGCGACGCCCGATATCTCGGTGTGCGTGTGCGCGCCGCCTAACGTCTCGCCGTCCACCACCTGGCCCGTGGCGCCCTTGACCAGGTTGGGCCCGCCTAACCCCATGAACGACGTCCCCTCGACCATCAGGATCACGTCCGACAGCGCCGGCAGGTACGCACCGCCCGCGATGCACGGTCCCATCACCGCCGCCAGCTGCGGGATGCGGAGATACCGCCGCATGATCGAGTTGTAGTAGAAGATCCGGCTCGCGCCGTACTGCCCCGGGAACACGCCGCCTTGATACGGCAGGTTCACGCCCGCGGAGTCGACGAGGTAAATGATCGGGATGCGGCAGCGCATCGCGATCTCCTGCGCGCGGAGAATCTTGCGGATGGTTTCCGGCCACCACGATCCGGCTTTCACCGTCGCATCGTTGGCCACGATCACCACCTCGCGGCCGTCGACCATCCCGACGCCCGTCACCACGCCCGCACCCGGCGCCTGGCCATCGTACAGGTCGTGCGCGACGAGAAGGCCGACTTCGAGAAAGCGTGTGCCCTCGTCGCACAGGCGCGCGATGCGCTCGCGCGCCGTCAGCTTTCCCTGCTTGTGCTGTCGCGCAATCTTGTCCGCTCCGCCACCTTCCCTGAGCCGTGCCTCGAGCTCGCGAACTTCGGCGCTCAG
>DATNAM010000158.1:0-7273 GCA_035572595.1 Gemmatimonadaceae bacterium | reverse complement strand
GCGCAGGTGAGCGAGCTGGCCACGGAGATGAAGAGCTATGCGAAGACGCTGCCCGGTTCCGTGTACGTCGTCGATCGCCGCCAGGATCGTGTCGAGTCGGGCGTCGGCGCGCCGGAACGCTGAGCGCGCCCACCGATCGCGCACCACGGAAGAGAGAGTCGTTCGATGAACGTCGTATGTCCGGAGTGCGGATCGATATTTCGGGTTGACCCGGCGAAGATTCCGCTCGCCGGCGTTCGCGCGCGATGCTCGGTGTGCGGAGGGGTGATCGCGATCGGCGAGCGTGGCCGTATCGACGATGACTTTGCTGCGCCGCAGGCGGCGCACGCCGCTGCGCGACCGCCGGCAGCGCCGGCGGCCTCGCCGGCTCCGTTGTCGCCGCGCCCCGCGATTACGATGCCGACGCCGCCGCAGCCGTCGCGAGCGCAGGTGGATGCACTGCTCTCGGGGATGAGCCGCACCGCGATGTCCACCGCGGAAGGTTCCACCATGCGGCCGCCGAGTGCACCGGCCAAGCCGCACGTATCGGGAAGTGCTCCCACGGTTCCGGCGGCACACGGACACGCGGCGGCGCCGCCGGCCGCGTCGCACGTGGCGCCGAACGCGCCGGGTCTCCCACGCTCGGGATTTCCATTCTCGCACGGTCCGGCTACGGGCGCGCCGAGCGCGCCGCCTGCTCCGCGGCCCTCGGCGCCGCCGCGCGCGCCGACGCCGGCCGTACCGGCCGCGCCGGTCGAAGGTCCGCCGGCGCCGCGCTTGCCTAACGCAATGCCGGCGGGGATGCGTCCGCCCGTCATTCCCCGTCCGGCGCAGAACGCGCCGGCGCCTTCCGTTGGGCACGCGGCTCCCGCCTCCGCGGCGCCGTCGGCGCCGCCGGCGGGGATTCCGTTTGCGGCTCGTCCATCCGCGCCGCCGCTGCAGCCGCCGGCATCCGTTGCGCCCGCGGCGTCGGCGGCACCCGCTGCTCCGGCTGGTCCGGCTGCTCCGGCCGCTTCGGCTGCACCGACCGTACCGACGCCGATGCACCGCGCGACAGCACCGGTGCAACGCCCATTGACGGGCGGGTCGCGCGCGCCAATCAATCCTTTCCTCTCCAACGACCCGAACATCAAGGCGAAGCGCCTCGCGCGCGCGCTGGTATCGGACATCGTCGCGTATTTCCCCGACAAGCACCGCGAAGGCCTGCGCAACGGCACGCTGCGCGAGCTATTCCGCGAGGAAATCAAGAAGAGCTACGAGGAATACGTCGACCAGATGACTCGTGAATTCGCCGAGAGCACCACGCATTTTCAGGATGCGCTCAACGACGTGTTGGCCGGGGGCAAGCGGATTTTCTAGGGCGCATCGTTGGTCGCGTGGCTGCTGAGTAGGGCGTTCTCGCGTCGTTGGTCTATATTTCCCCCTCGGTCATACTCCATACGGGGAAGTCATGTCTGAAACGGAACGGGCCCGCCGGCTGCACCGTCATGAAGAGCGCCTCGGCGAGCTGCGGAGGTATCTTTGACGTCGACGGCAAACGGCGCGAGCTCGAGCTGCGCGAAGGGCGCATGGGCGAGCAGGGCTTCTGGGACGATCAGGAGCGCGCACGAGAAGTCATCGCCGAAATCAAGAAGCTCAAGGAAATAGTCGAGCCGTACGACACCCTCTCGAGCAAGGTGCAGGAGCTGCTCGAAATGGATGCGTTGCTCGAGCAGGAGCCCGACGACGCGCTCTCGGCGGAGATCGAGCGCGAAGTGTCGTCGTTGGACGAGCAGGTGCCGGCGTACGAGGTGCGATCGCTGCTCGCGGGTCCCGATGATCGTCGCGATGCCATGCTCGAGATCAGCGCCGGCGCCGGCGGCACCGAAGCACAGGACTGGGCGTCGATGCTCATGCGGATGTACGAGCGTTGGGCGGCACGGCACGGCTTCGCGTGGGAGGTGCTGGACGTGAGCGAGGGCGAAGAGGCCGGCATCAAGGGCGCGATGATCGAGATTCGCGGTCCCTATGCCTACGGGTTTCTGCGGCCCGAGGCCGGCGTGCACCGGTTGGTTCGCATCTCGCCGTTCGATGCGCAGGCGCGCCGGCACACGAGCTTCGCATCGGTGTTCGTGTATCCCGAAGCCGACGAGGAGATCAGCATCGACGTGCGCGAGGAAGACATCAGGATGGATGTCTTCCGCGCGTCGGGCGCGGGCGGCCAGCACGTCAACAAGACCAGCTCGGCCGTGCGCCTAACGCACATTCCGTCGGGCATCGTGGTGAGCTGCCAGCAGGAGCGGTCGCAGTTCAAGAACAAGGCGACGGCGATGAAGATGCTGCGCAACGCGCTGTATCAGCGCGAAGTGGAAGAGCGCGAGAAAAAGAAGGCGGCGATCGACGCCGCGAAGACGGACGTCTCGTTCGGCAACCAGATCCGGAGCTACGTGTTCCAGCCGTACACCATGGTGAACGATCATCGCACCGAGCTCAAGATTCCGGATGTGCGCAAGGTGATGGACGGCGACATCGATCCGTTCATCGAGGCATACTTGCGCAAGTTCGGCGCAAGCGCTGGTGTCGCGTGAGCTCGGACGATCTCAACGCGGTGCTGCGGGCGCGCCGCGCCAAGCTCGATCAGCTCGCGGAGCGGGGCATCGCGCCGTTCGCGTACCGCTACGAGCGGACCCACGACGCGCGGCGCGCGATTGCTGCGTTAGGCGATAGTGCCGCCGACGCGCCGGGCCCCGACGTGCGCGTGGCCGGGCGTCTGGTGGCCTGGCGCGCCCACGGCAAGACGACGTTCGCGCACGTCGCCGACCGCTCGGGCCGTCTCCAGCTGTACTTCCGCCAGGATGAGTTAGGCGACGAGCGCTATGCCGCGCTCGATCTGTTGGACCTGGGCGACGTCATCGGTGTCGAAGGGCCGCTCTTCCGCACGCGCACCGGTGAAGTGACGGTGCGCGTGCGGTCGTACGAGCTGCTCGCCAAGTCGCTGCGCCCGCTGCCGTTCGGCAAGGAAGAAGTGGTCGATGGCCGCACGGTGTTGCACAGCGGATTCGCCGACGCCGAGCAGCGCTCGCGGCAACGGTACGCGGATCTGGCCGTGCATCCGGACGTGCGCGATCTCTTCGTCGCGCGGTCGCGTATGGTGTCGGCCGTTCGGCGATTCCTCGACGGACGCGACTTCATCGAAGTCGAAACACCGGTGCTGCAGCCGCTCTATGGCGGCGCGGCGGCGCGGCCGTTCACGACGCATCACGAAGCGCTCGACATGCCGCTCTACCTTCGCATCGCCGACGAGCTGTATCTCAAGCGGCTCATCGTCGGTGGGCTCGAGCGCGTGTACGAAGTCGGCCACGACTTCCGGAACGAGGGCATCGACCGGACGCACAATCCGGAATTCACGATGCTCGAGTTCTACCAGGCATTCGCCGACTACAACGACATGATGACGGTGGTCGAGGCGTTGCTCGTGTCGGCAGCCGACGCCGTGCGCGCCGAGGCATCGCTGGCCGAGCGCGTGCCCGTGTTCCGTCCGCCATTTCCGCGGGTCCAGTGGGTGCCGGCGCTCAACCACGCGTTGGGTGCCGATGCGATGGCGTTGGACCTGCCCGCGCTGCGCGCGGCGGCGGAACGCATCGGCGTCGAGCACGTGGCGGCGCTGAGCCGGCCCAAGCTGCTCGATGAAATGTTCCAGGCGTTAGTCGAAGCGCAACTCGAGTCCCCGACGTTCGTGATCGACTATCCGCGCGAGCTGTCGCCGTTAGCCAAGCCCAAGCGCGGCGACCCGTCGCTCACGGAGCGGTTCGAGTTGTTCGCGCAGGGCAAAGAGATGGCCAACGCCTTCAGCGAGCTGAACGACCCGATCGACCAACGGACGCGCTTCGAGGCGCAGGCGGCGTTGCGCGCGGCCGGCGACCAGGAGGCGAGCGGCGTGGATGAGGACTATCTTCGCGCGATGGAATACGGCATGCCGCCCATGGGTGGCGTGGGGATCGGCATCGACCGGCTGTTCATGTACTTGACCGGCACGACACACATTCGCGACGTGATTCTCTTTCCGACGATGCGGCCCGAATGAACCGCCTCGAGTTGGCCATTGCGTGGCGCTATCTGCGCACGCGCGGCGGATCGAAGCTGTTCTCGTTCATCAGCGCGATCGCGATCGGCGGCGTGTTGGTGGGCGTGAGCGCGTTGATCGTGATCAACGGCGTCATGACGGGCATGCAGACGGATTTGCGCGACAAGATTCTCGTCGGCAGTCCCGATCTGCGTGTCCTAACGTTCGGCGATGATCTCACGATGCCCAAGTGGCGCGATGCGTTGGCACGGGTGCAGCACGTGCCCGGCGTGCTGGCGGCGGCGCCGTTCGTGCTGACGCAGGGTCTCGCGCAGGCGGGCCACAATTATCCCGCGGCCGTGTACGTGGAAGGCATCGAGCCGTCGGGGCGCGGCGTGCCGGAAATCACGAGCGTCCGTCACACGGCCAAGCAGGGCGACTTCCGGTTCTTGAGCGACGACGGCACGGGGCACGGCGCGGTTGTGGGCGCGCGGCTGGCCGAGCGTCTTGATCTCAACATCGGCGATCGATTGAGCATCATTTCGCCGGCGGGATCCAAGTTCAGCGCGTCGGTTGGCCTGGTGGTGCCGCGCACGTACGAATTTCAGGTGAGCGGCATCTTCGAGACCGGCATGTACGAGTACGACGACTCGTACATCTACGTGTCGCTTCCGGTCGCGCAGCAATTCGCGAGTTTGGGCGATGCGGTGACGGGTCTCGAGGCGCGCACCACGTCGCGCAACACGGCCGGTGCGGTCGGCGAACGGATCAGCACGATGCTCGGCTATCCGTACCGGGTGGTGGATTGGCAGCAGCAGAACTCATCGCTCTTTCACGCGCTCAAGCTCGAGAAGCTTGCGATGGGCGTGATCTTGTTGCTCATCGTGGTGGTGGCGGCGTTCAACATCGTGAGCACGCTGACGATGGTGGTGACGGACAAGACGCGCGAGATCGGGATTCTCAAGGCGATGGGACTGCGGTCGTCCGCGGTGCTACGGGTGTTCTTGATGCAGGGGCTCGTGATTGGCGTCGTGGGCACGGGCATTGGAGTGGTGCTTGGCGTCACCGTGGGCATCGTGCTCGATCGGTTCAAGCTCATCGCACTCGACCCCGGGGTATATTTCATCGACCACCTGCCGGTATCGATTCAGCCGTTGGATGTGCTCTGGATCGTTCTGGCGAGTATCGCGATTGCTACGTTGGCGACGTTGTACCCGTCTCTGCAGGCGGCCCGACTTTATCCGGTGGAAGCCATCCGTCACGAATGAGCATCGTCGAAGCCAGGGGGTTATCGAAGTATTACGTGGGCGGAGACGGAGCACCGATTCAGGTGCTCGACAACGTCGACCTCGACGTGCGTCGTGGCGAGATGGTCGCGATCGTCGGCGCGAGCGGTGCGGGGAAGAGCACGTTGTTGCATTTGCTGGGCGGATTGGATCGCCCAACGAAAGGATTTGTCGTGCTGGATGGCGAGCCGTTGCACGGATTGAGCGAGGAAGCGCTGGCGCGCATTCGGAACCTGAAGGTGGGATTCGTCTTTCAGTTTCATCATCTGCTCCGCGAGTTTTCGGCGCTCGAGAACGTGATGATGCCGCTGCGCATCGCGGGGTGGTCCGAGCGGAAAGCGCGGTCGCGCGCGGAGGAGTTGTTGGCGAAGGTCGGCTTGGAAGGACGCATGACGCACCGGCCGTCGGAGCTGTCGGGCGGCGAGCAGCAGCGCACCGCGGTGGCGCGTGCGTTAGCAATCGATCCCAAGGTGGTGTTGGCCGACGAGCCGTCGGGCAATCTCGACAACCTGAACGCGGAGCGCCTGCACGAGCAGTTCGTGACGCTGGTGCGCCAACTCGAGGTTGCGATGGTGGTGGTGACTCACAATCGTGCGTTAGCCGCGCGCGCCGACCGGTCCCTGTTGTTGGACGGTGGGCAGTTGCGCGAGACGGATGTCCGAGAGGTCGTAGCCTGATGTTGTGCGACAGCTGCAAAGAGCGTGATTCGGTGGTGACGTTGACGCGGCCCAACGCCGACGGCGGGGTCGCCGTGGAGCATCTGTGCGAGCAGTGCGCGATCGCGCGCGGAATCGAAACGCACATCACGCAGCCGAAGCAGCCGCTGGCCGATTTCATCCAGTCGCTGCACCAGCAGCTGCCGGCGTCTCCGCACGACGGGGCGCGATGCGGATTTTGCTCGGGCACGTTGCGCGATTTCCGGAACACCGGGCGGTTAGGCTGTCCCTATTGCTACGCGACGTTCGAGGCGACGCTGCGCGACTTGCTGCGGCGGATCCACGGCAACTCGAAGCATCAGGGCAAGCGGTATCAGGCGCCGATCCCGTTGGTCGAAGAGGGCGCAACGGTGCTGGCCGAGTTGCGCGACCGGCTGCGCCGCGCGGTGGAGCAGGAGCAGTTCGAGGAGGCCGCGCGTCTTCGCGATCAGATCAAGGTGCTCGAATGACGCTCGATCTGTCGCTCTTGCCGGACGGCGGCGTGAGTTGGTTGGACGCGTCGGGCGATCATTCCGGCATCGTGCTGTCCACGCGCATCCGTCTCGCGCGCAATCTCGAGGGATTCGCGTTTCCGGGGCGTGCGCGGGATGGGGAGCGATTGCGCGTCCTGTCGCGCGTGCGTGAGGCGGTGGGCGGGGCGTCGAGTCTTCAACATCACGTGTTGGTGCGCGTGGATGATCTCGAGAACGACGATCGTTTGCTGCTGCACGAGCGGCACCTGGTGAGCCGGGAGTTGGCCGGTCTCGATCCACAGCATCCGGTGCGCAGCGGCGCCGCGGTGTTTCTTGGGCCAGGGACAGGCGTCATGGTAAATGAAGAGGATCATCTTCGATTGCAGGCGTTGCGCTCGGGCTTCGCGGTGGCCGAAGCATATGCCGCGCTCGAGCGGATCGACGATGAGTTGGGCGCCACGATTCCCTTCGCGTATCATCAGGAGTTCGGGTTTCTCACGTCGTGTCCGACGAACACGGGAACCGGAATGCGGGCGTCGGTGATGATTCATCTACCGGGGCTCAACGCGACGAAAGAGATTTCGAAGACGTTAGCCGGTTTGCAGCAGATGGGGTTGACGTACCGCGGGCTGTATGGAGAGGGGAGCGAAGTCGTCGGGAATTTCTTTCAGATTTCCAATCAGACGACGCTGGGGAGGTCGGAGGAGGAGATCATCGAGCAGCTGATGTACGTGCTGCGCACGGTGATTTCGCGCGAAGAGGATGCACGACGTGTATTGCTTCGCGACGCCGGTTATA
>DATNAM010000157.1:0-2619 GCA_035572595.1 Gemmatimonadaceae bacterium | reverse complement strand
TGGAGTTGGGCGAACGACGAGGCGGCGCTGGTGGTCCGCACGCGGGCGAATTCGCCGGCGCTCGTGCGCGCCGTACACGCGGCCGTCGCGGCGGTCGATCCGTCGCAGCCGGTGACGGAGCTCCGCACCATGGATGCCGTGCTCTCGCGGTCCACGACCCAGCGACAGCTCGCGCTGGTGCTCTTCGCGTCGTTTGCGGTGCTGGCGATGGCGCTCGCCGCGGCGGGCATTTACGGCGTGCTGGCCGGGAGCGTCGCCGAGCGTACGCGGGAGATCGGGCTCCGCAGTGCGTTAGGCGCGACGCCGGGCGATCTGTTCATGCTCGTGGCCCGGTACGGCCTGCGGCTCGCGGCGATCGGCGTGGTGATCGGGCTCGCCGGCGCGCTGGCGTCGACGCGATTGTTGCGCGCGCTGCTGTTCGGCGTGGGGCCAACCGACCCGTGGATGTTGGGAGGCGCGGCCGCGGGTTTATTCGTGATCGCGGCGGTGGCGTGCGCCGTGCCGGCGTGGCGTGCCGTGCGGGTCGATCCGGTCGTTGCGCTCCGCCAATAGCCTGCTGCGTCTGCGTGCCAACAACAGCCGCTTCGGTGTCTCCAGCAACAGACGGTGCGGCTGCAGGCGGCTAGTCCGCGCCGTGTCCGGTGTGTCCGAGCTGTATCCGTTTCTTCGTGAGCGTCGATGCCGGGGCAATGCTGTCGTCGACACTTCGACGACCGGCGATGCCCCGTCATTGCCGTCTGGGCAGCTCCGACTCGGCAGCGATGCAGAGCCCGAGGTCGCGCAGCAGTCCGTCCTCGAGTGCGTACACCCATCCGTGCACGGACAGGGATTGCCCGCGGGCCCACGCGTCGCGCACGACCGTCGTCTGCGCGGCGTTCACCACCTGCTCCATGACGTTGAGCTCGCACAGCCGCCGGCGCCGGGCCTCATCGTTTGGCAGTTCGTCCAGCTCGTGGTTGTGCTTCCACCGCACATCCTGCACGTGCCGGAGCCAGTTGTCCACCACGCCTAACCTGTCGCCGCGCAGCGCGGCCGTCACGCCGCCGCACCCATAATGGCCGCAGACGATGATGTGTTGCACGCGCAGAAACTCGACCGCGAACTGCATCACCGACAGGCAATAGAGGTCCGAGTGTACCACCACGTTGGCGATGTTGCGGTGCACGAACATCTCGCCCGGCGGCAGGCCGACGATCTGGTTGGCCGGCACCCGGCTGTCGGAGCAGCCGATCCACAGGTAGTGCGGCGCCTGCTGACCGGACAACCGCGTGAAGAACGCCGGGTCCTGCCGCGTCATCTCGGCGGCCCAGTCGCGATTGTTGTCGAAGAGATGACTCAGGCTGCGCATGTCGAGGTCAGTCGTGGGTCGAGCGCATCCGCGCCGCGCGCGGCGACCAAGCGCGCGAACTCACGAGCGCCGGCCCTCGCAATGATAGAAGGGCGATGCCATGCGCGAAAGGCGCGCGCGAGCGCGCGCGCACGTCTCACCGCGACAGATGCGCTCCGGCCAGCGTCGCCACGGCGCCCAACGTCGTTTGCGCCGCGTTGAGGCCCAACCGGAAGTCGTCGTCGTTGTACGTCGAGAACACGTCCGTGGGCTGGTGCCAATTCGGATCCCAGCCCGCGCCGATCTGCATCCCGCGTTCGTTTTCGCGCAGGCTGATGGCCGGAACCAAATCCTGGAACGGCGCCGAGTCGGTATTGGTCATGTGGGGGCCAACCGCGGCCGGATAGTCCGTGGCGTACTTCTCGTTCGCCTCGCGGAACGCCCACGCCATCCGCTCGGCTTCGGCCGCGAACTTGGAGGCGGACTGGAACTCGATGTTGACATCCGCCTCCGGCCGCTGCGTCTTGGGCACCGTGCCGTCTGCGTTAGGCATGCCGTGGTCGAACATCATCATGTCGTGCTGGATCATGCCCAGCCACGTGGGCTCCGGATACGTGCCGGATCCGGCGGGATCTTCCTTGCCCTGCAGCGCCGCGCGTTGCGCGACGTACGCGCGCGATCCGTTGAGGCCGGTCTCCTCGTTGTTCCAGAGAATGAAGCGGATCGAGACGTCGGTGCGCACATCGGGCATGCTGAACACGCGCGCCACCTCCATGACTAACGCAGTGCCCGACCCGTCGTCGTTGGCCGCTTCGCCCCAGCCGATCCCGTCCATGTGCCCGCCCACGATGTACATCTCATTAGGATGCACGGTGCCGATCTTGGTGCAGTACACCTCCTGGCGCTCGCCCGGCGTACTCGGCTGCGAGTCGAGCGCGCGGATCGCGGGATCCGGCTGTTTGAGCGAGTCGGTGTTGACGCCCGTCGGACCGACATGCCCGCGGATGCGGGAGCCACCCTGGCCTTCCCCGCGCGCGCGGGCGCGTTGAAAGGCGGCGATCTGTTCCGGCGTTGGGCGCTCGCGCGGCGGCGGCGGTTGATAGTCGTACGTGATCCGCTCCGTGTTCGTGCAACCGTAGCTCTTGAGCTGCGCCTCGATCCAGTCGACGGCCTTTCGATTGCGATCGGTGCCCTGGCGCCGGTCGCCGAACTGCGTGAGGCCCTTCACCGTGGCCTTGTAGCGGTCCAACGTTAGGCGCGAAACCAGCTCCGTGATCTGTGGGTTCGCCGTG
>DATNAM010000156.1:0-33263 GCA_035572595.1 Gemmatimonadaceae bacterium | reverse complement strand
ATCGGGGCCGTGCCGATCAGCGCGCGCGCCGCGGCGCGCTGCGACACCGGCACGCCGCTCCACGCGATGAGATACGCCGGCACCTCGTCCACTTGCTGCAGCAAGTACGGATTGCCGAGCGAAACCACGATCGGGTGCGTGCCGCGTTGGACCAGACTGTTCACGAACTGTAGGAAGCCTTGCGGCGCCGACAGGTCGGATACCGTGGATCCCGCGGCCAGGTACGAGCTCACGATCACGACGTCCGCCGAATCGGCGAGCGCCAGGATGCGCCAATAGTCGGGCGACGATTGGTCCGCGCTCACGAACTCGCTCTTGAGCGACGGGAACGCGCGTCGGAGCTCCGCATCGAACGCGACGCCGGCGCCGAGGTCCGTGCGGTGCGCGTACGTCACGGACAGCACGCGCGCGCCGCGGGACAGCCGGCCTAACGGAACTTCGTTCAACGAATCCTTGACCAGCGTCACGGCGCGTTCCGCGATCGTCGCCGCCAGCGCCAGGTGCGCCGAATCGCCGACCACCGCCCGCGCCGTATCCAGGTTCACCAGCCTGCGGCGTTCGAGTCCCACGCGCCACTTGAGCTCCAGAATGCGCCGCGCCGATTGCGTGATCCGGGCTTCGTCGTACCGGCCTTCCTGGACACCCTGGGCGACGGCATCGATCGCGTGCGGCACGTCGGCCGGCATGAGCAGCACATCGGCGCCCGCTGCCACCGCGCGCTTCATCGCCTCGGGCGCACCGAACAGATCGAGCACGCCGCGCATGTCCATCGCGTCAGTCACGATCAATCCTTTGAAGTGCAGTTGATCGCGCAACAGACCCGTGAGCACGAGCGGCGACAGCGTGCCGGGCACGCCGCTCGAATCGAGCGACGGCATCGCCCCATGGAAGGTCATGATCCCGCCCACGCCGGCGTCGATCGCCGCGCGGAACGGGACCAACTCCACCGTGTCGAGCCGGGCCCGCGTCGCCTCGACCACCGGCAGAGCGAGATGCGAGTTCACGCCCGTGTCGCCGTGCCCCGGGAAATGCTTCCCCGTCGCGATCATGCCGCCGGCTTCGATGCCGTGCAGGTACGCCACGCCCATTGCCGCCACCGATTCCGGCACTTCGCCGAACGACCGCACGTTGATCACGGGGTTCGCCGGATTGTTGTTCACATCCAGCACCGGCGAAAAATCGATCGTGATGCCGATCGCCCGCCCCTCGACCGCGGTGGCCCGGGCCTGCTCGCGCGCCAGAGTCGTGTCGCCGGTCGCGCCTAACGCCATTTCCGGCGGGAACTGGACCGCCCCGCCGAGGTCGATTGCGTTAGGCAGAAAGTACCCGCCGCGGGCGCGAAAGCCCGCGCCCGCCTCGAGATCCGCGCTCACCAGCAGCGGCAGATCGCTCATTGATTGGAGCGCGTTCAGCTTCGCCGCGATCTCGAGCGGCGACCCGACCGACATGATCAGTCCGCCGACGTGTTGGTCGCGCACCAGGCTGCTCAGCTTGCGCCACTCAGGAGCGTCGGCCGACACGTAGTCGCCGAACAACTGCGGCCAGACCATCTGCGCGATCTTCTCGCGCAGCGTCATGTGCGACAGTGCGCAGTTCACCCAGGCGTCCGACGTGGTTTGGGATGCGCACGTTTCAGTGACGGACTCGCGGGGCGCGAGCGGCCCCGTCGCCGGCTTCACAGTTGCGCACGCAGCGCATGCGACGAGCAGCACCGCCGGCCATGAGGCCGGCTTGCGCGCCCACCTCACCAGGCGATGGTCCCTTGCTTGGTCGTGTCGACCGATTGCTGCGCGCCGCTCTTGAACAGGAAGCCTTCCATGTTCCGCGTGAGGAAGGTGCGCGCCTGCGGGTCCATGAGGTTCAACCCGTAGTGGTTGATCAGCATCGTCTGCTGCTTCAACCATTGCGCCCAGCACTCTGTGCAAATCTCGGCTTGAACGCGCGTGCCGATCGCACCGGGGAAGGGTGGGCGCTCGAATCCCGCGCGCGTAGTGCCGCAGCGGGTGCAGGAGATGTCCATTTGATCTGTGCCTCGAGAGAGTCTGCGGAAAGATAAGCGATCTTTTCCGTATGGTTCTGATCCCCTCTCGAAGCGTGCACGAACCCCCGCGGAGAGCGGGGAGGAGAGCTAGCCGCGCGCGTATGTCACTTTCGCGAGCCCGAACAACTCGAGCAAGCGAATGTAGGCCCAGCCCACATCGAACTCGTACCACTTCGCCTTGAACTTCGCGGAGTGCGGATCGGCGTGGTGATTGTTGTGGAGCTCTTCGCCGCCCAACCAGATCGCGAGGGGCAGGATGTTCCGGCTTTCGTCCTTGACGTTGAAGTTGCGGTACCCTAACGCGTGGCCGACGCCGTTGATGATGCCTGCGGCCCAGAACGGAATCCAGAGCATCTGGATGCCCCACACGAGGGGTCCGATGAAGAAGCCGAACAGGTAGATGTCGATGCCGAGCATGAGCACGATGCCCAACCACGGCAGTCGGGCCAGCACGTGGCGTTCGAGCCAATCGTTAGGCGTGCCCTTCCCGTATTTCTCGAGCATCCCGGGCTGGCGAATTGCCGTCCGATAATAAAACGCGCCCTTGATGATGATGTTGCGCAGACCCTCGAGCAGCGGGCTGTGCGGATCACCTTCGCGGTCGGCGAATGCGTGATGCTTCCGGTGGCAGGCTACCCACTCTTTCGTCACGATCGACGTCGACAGCCAGAGCCAAATCCGCATCGGGACTTCGGCGATCCTGCTGAAGGTCACGCCGCGATGCGTCTGCGCCCGATGCAGAAAGAGCGTGACGCACACGTTGGTGACGTGACCAGCGAGGATGATGAACAAAACGGGCTTCCACCAATGGGAAGCCAGAGCCGCGAATCCTGGCATGCTTCTCCGCACTCCTGCTGAGGAGTTGTGACAATGTCGCTTCGTGCGACGGCGGGACGGCCGCTGACCTCGGAGCCGACCCGCAAGGTAACCCGACGTGAGCCGGGGACACCTGCGGTAATGTAAGCACGATGACGTCCGCTGCCAACATTCGAATCAGGTGTCTCCCGCCCGTCTTCACTCGACTCGTGAATCACCCACCCGTAACGCGCGCTGACTTGCCGCCGTGACCGATCCGTCGTAGCGTCGATCCGTGACCAAGAACCAGAGCCGTGCGGCGCCACCGAACGCAACAGCCTCGAGCATTGCCGGACGCGCGACCGCCGATGGAACCTCGAGATTTGCCGGGCGACATAGCGCGCGTTTCGTCCCGGACTACTTCCGACCGTTGAGCCCACCTCCCGATGAGCTCCGCGTCTCGTCCATTGGCCTCGGCACGTACCTCGGCGAGTGCAGCACCGCCGATGATGAGGAATACACCGAAGCCGCGCACCTGGCGCTCGCATCGGGCATTTCGCTCATCGATACCGCCATCAACTACCGGTGTCAGCGATCCGAGCGCGCCGTCGGACGAGCGCTTTCGCGCGCTGTTCGGGAAAACACCGTCGCGCGCGACGAGATCGTGCTGTGTACGAAGGGCGGGTACATCCCGCTCGACGACACGCCGCCGGCGACACGCGAGGAATATCAGGCATACGTCGAGCGCGAGTTCATTTCGACCGGTCTCGCCCGCACCGAGGACATCGTCGGCGGCGCACACTGCATCGCGCCGGCGTTCCTCGATGCGCAGATCGCACGCAGCCGCGCCAACCTTGGCGTCGACACGATCGACGTGTACTACGTGCACAACCCGGAGCAGCAGCTCGACGCGATCGGACCGGCCGAGCTTGCTGTCCGACTGCGCGCCGCCTTCGAGATGCTCGAGCGGCAGTGCGACATCGGCACCATCGGCGCTTACGGTTGCGCGACGTGGAACGGTCTGCGCGCGGCGCCCGGTACGCGGGGCCATCTGAGCTTGGCCGAGCTCGTATCGCTCGCGCAGGACGTGTGCGGCGACCGGCACCACTTCGCGGCGGTCCAGCTCCCGATCAACCTCGCGTGCACCGAGGCGGTGCGGCAACCGACCCAACCGTTAGGCGAACACACCGTACCGGTGCTGCAGGCCGCGGGCGAGCTGGGCGTGGCCGTGGTCGCCAGTGCGACGCTGCTGCAGGGGAAGCTCGCCCAGCATTTGCCGCCCACGGTGCACGATGCGCTGCCTGGATTCTCCACCGATGCGCAGCGGGCGATCGCGTTCGTTCGCTCGCTGCCCATGGTGACCGCGGCGTTGGTCGGCATGAAGTCGGTGCGCCACGTGCACGAAAACCTCGCCGCCGCGCGGCGTGGATAACGAATCGTCGCCTAACGACGGCGCGCGACCGCGGGTCGCGTCCGAGACGTCGACCCACCGCGCGAACGACCGCTTTCTCAACCCGTGGCCCGACGCGACGCCGCCGCGGTTCCGCGACGTCATCGCGTGGCGTCGCACGCGCGACCCGGCGCCGCGGCCGCGGCCGGTGCTGCCGTCACGGGTCGCACCCCAAATCGAACATCCGCGCGCGGCGCCCGGTACCTTGGCCGCGACGTGGGTCGGACACTCGACCGTGCTCCTCCAGATGGGCGCGCTCAACGTGCTCACCGACCCGGTGTGGAGCGCCCGGGCGTCGCCGGTCCAGTGGGCCGGCCCCCGCCGCCTAACGGATCCGGGGGTCGCGCTGTCCGCGCTGCCCCCGATCGACGTCGTGCTGCTCTCGCACAACCACTACGACCATCTCGACGCCGACACCGTTCGAACGCTAGCGCGGCGGCATCCGGCGGCGCGCTGGTTCGCCCCGCTCGGCGTCGCGCGGTACGTTAGGCAGTGGGGCGGACGCGACGTGGTCGAGCTCGACTGGTGGGACGCCGACGAACGCGATGGCGTCCGCGTCGCGTGCATGCCCGCGCAACACGCCAGCGGCCGGACGCCGTTCGATCGCATGCGCACGCTCTGGTGCGGATGGACGCTGCGCACGGCGACGCACGCGATCTACTTCGCGGGCGATACCGCCTCCCATCCGGAATTCGGCGAGATCGCCCGGCGCCACGGACCGTTCGACCTCTGCATCCTCCCCATTGGCGCCTACGAGCCGCGCTGGTTCATGCGGCCGGTGCACGTGAATCCGGAAGAGGCCGTGCGCGCCTATGTCGACATCGCCGCCGCGCATCCCAGGTCGCCGGCCCCGGCGGCACTCGCCGTACACTGGGGCGCGTTCTCGCTCGCCGACGAGCCGATGGACGAGCCGCCCCGGCTCGCCAAGGCGGCCTGGGGCGGCATGGGGTTGGACCCCGAACGGCTGTGGGTTCTCTCGTTAGGCGAAACGCGGCGCGCCACGCCTAACGGCGGGTGAGCGGCGCGCGGCCGCCACCCGCCTCGTGCGTCACTTCTCGATCGACACCGGCGTCACGAGCACGTGCAGATTGTGATTGATGCGCAGGCCCGCGATCCCTTCACTGGGCAGTTTGCTCCGCGGCACCGCGTCCACCAACTTGTCGTTGACGAGGAAATGCGCCGTGTCCTTCGCGAAGTGCACTTTGAGCGTGTACGTCGCTTTGCCCGACGCATCTTCCTTCGGCACGTTGGGGTTCGCCGTCCAATCCACCACCGACGTCGTCTTCGCGCCGTCGCGGCGCTTGATCAGAAACTCGCCGGTGCCGCGCACGAGGAAATAACCGTACGTCTGTTGCGCACGGTCATCCAGGTGCTGGCCGCCGAAGAACACGCCGTACGCTTCCGGATGCTTGGGCTTCTCGAGCTGATCGATCTCCGCGGTCACGGCGTAGATGCCCGAGCCCGAATCTTTCGCGGCATAGAGAATGTGCGCCGGTCCCGTTTGCACGTCCCATTTCGCACCGTTCGCCGTGTACTTCGCATTCGAGATGCTGGCGTCGGCGTGGTCGGTCATAGCTTGGAAGCCCGCCGGAACGCCGGTGCCTTGCGCGGCCTTGTCCGAGTCGGCCATGCCGGCCATTCCCTTCGACGTATCCGCCGCGGCGGTCGCCGCCGGCGCGCTCGCTGAATCCGCTGTCTTGCCGGCGTCGCTCGTCTTGGCGCACGCCGTGGCCAAGAACGCGAGCGCGGTAAGAGTCCAGGTGGTGGTCCGCACTGCTCCTCGCTTGCTGAAGTGAACGTTCGTGTCGCTAATATACCGGCCGCACGCGCGCGCCGTCACCCCGTTGATGCGGCCACGTCCGCGATGCATTCTGCGCGCATGACGCAGCAACCGGAACCGCGGCGCCTCATCCGCATGTCGGACGGCGCGTGGTGGGCAGCCGAGTTTCAGCACGAGCGCGCGCAGCTCATGCGGCGCGGGCGCGAGCGCGACCGCCGGCTCTTCGTGTTCTTCCGTGACGACGCGGGCCGCCTGCGTCGTGCCGTGGTCGCCGACGATGCGAAGACCGCCGCGACCGACGACGACCTGCGCCGCGCATGGGAGACCGCCGAGCATCTCGCGAGCGGCCCGCCGGCGCCGCCGCCCCGTTAGGACTGGGCCGATGCGCCGGCCGTCGCGCGCAGGTGCTCCACCATCCACGACGTGACGAGCTCGTCCACACGCCGGCGCGCGTAGTCGACCGTGATCACGTGGCCGCTGCCGGTCACCCATTCCAAACGCTTGACCGGCGCGCCGATGGCCGCGAACGTCGCCTCGGCGGCGCTTTCGGTTAGGCGGTTGTCCTCGCGCGACTGCACGTACAAGGTCGGCGCCCGCACACGGCCTAACGCTGCTCGCGCGTCGCTCGCCAGCGTGTTGAGCTCCGACAAGAGGCGCGGCGTGGACGTGCCGTAGCCCAGCGACCGCGCGCGTTCCTCGGGATCGAGAATCGATCGAGGATTGCTGGCGCCGCGTCCGATGTACGGCACGAGCGCGCCCACCGCCGGTGCCACCCGCGCGAACCACTGAAGCCGTGCGGGCGGCGCGATGTACGGCGCCAGAAGCGCCAGCGCGCCGACACGCGGCTCGTCGCCGGCCATGAGCACCGCCAGCGCACCGCCCATCGACAACCCGACGACGCCAACGCGCTCGTAGCGCGCCGCAACATCCGCCAAAGCCGACCGCGCCGCCGCCAACCACGCCGCCCGCCCTGATGCGCGGAACTCGCCTAACGTTCGGCCATGGCCCGGGAGCAGCGGTGCGTACACCGCGAACCCGCTGGCGTGGAGATGCGCCGCCAAAAAACGCAGCGAGTCCGGTGAATCACCGAATCCATGGATGAGAAGAACTGCGGCGCGCGCCCCCGGTACCTGGAGCTCGATGGCCGCGGCACCCGGCACGATGCCATCGGCGCCCACGGGCAGTCGCGATGCGACCGCGCGCTCCACGCCACGCCGCGCTAGGGCGCGCGCCGCGGCGGCAAGGATCACGATCGCGACCAGGACGTACGGGATCACTCCCTGGCGTCCGCCCCGCTTGCCGCGCGTTCGTCGTACAAGGTGATGGTCGGACGCGCGTTCGCGCCCTGCCGTGCCATGCGCCCGACGAGGCCGTCCAGGTCGGCGATCACGAGGCCGTTGCCGGCCCGCTGAATCAAGCCTTCCGCCGAGAGCCTGCCTAACACGAGGGAAATGGATTCGCGCGTCGCACCCACCAACTCGCCTAACAAACGGCGCGACACGACCACGCTGTCCTGCGGCACGGCATCGGCCGGCACGTCCCGGCTCTGCGCCATGCGCACGAGCGCCGCCACGAGACGCTGCTCGACCGTGAGCGTCGCGTACTGCCCGAACTTGTCGAGGATTTCTGTGCGCTCGGCCATCAGCTGACGGACCAGCGCCAAGGCTTGTAGCGGCTGCTCCCGCATGAGCGCGCTGAAGCGCGCCGTGCTCAGGTGCACCGTCTCCGTCTCATCCTCGGCGCGGGCCTGGCTCGCGTAGTGGGCGTCAGTCTCCAATCCTTCGCCGCCAAACGTCTCACCCGGCGTGGCAACCCAGGGAACAAAACTGCGGCCGGACGCGACGGGATTCCTCAAGGCCACTTGACCGCGCACCACAATGAAGACCCCGTCAGCGATGGCGCCTTGCTCATAGATCGCGAACCCGGCGGGCCAAAATGTGCGGGCCCCGTACTTCGCGATCGATTCCCGTTGCTCGCGTGACAAACGTGTGATTTCTTTCATGTGCACGGTCGCTGCACTGCCGACGTCAGGAGACACAGATTTCGCGCTCCAGGCCCGCGAAAGGTACTTCGACATCGGCGGAACGCGTCGTAACGCTTCGAGTCAGCAATGAATGGGCCGCGGCCGGTTCTAGCGAACTGAACGCGCGAATATTAGACATACCTAATTCCCGTCGAGCCACTCGCTAATGTCGCGCCGCCCAACGTCTGAATCTAGCCCCACATCGGTCGTCATTCTCGGTGCCGATGCGGTGCTCGCGGCGCTTCCTGCGACTTCCGTTCAGTTAGCCCACGCGTGTCGGGCCCTCGGGCACGACATGGCGTTTCCGGCGACGTGGGGCGACGAGCTCGTCGCCGAAGGATGTCTGCGGCACCTCGCGACCAACGAGCAAGATCCGGCCATTCTCGCCGCGTGTCCCCACGTCATCGACCTCCTAACGCGCGCCGGCGGCGAGCTCATGCCTCACATGATCGTGCTCGCCGCGCCGCCCGTCGCCGCCGCGCGCTATCTGCGCGCGGCGTTCGCCCAACGCACGATTCACATCACGTACGTCGGGTCTTGTCCATCCGCCGCCGACCCGAGCATCGACGCGCGCCTCGATCCCGGCGCGTTTCTCGATGCGTTGGCCGAGCGCGGCATCGTGCTCGCCGAGCTCCCCGAGTTTTTCGAGTCGGTGCTGCCGCCGGATCGCCGGCGCTATCGGTCGCTGCCCGGCGGAGTGCCGTCGGCCGAGCAGTTGGCGGCCGACGATCCGCGCCGCGCGCTGGTCGAGCTCGAGGGCGAGGACTTTCTGGTCGAGCTGGCGCAAAGACTGCTCACGCGCCAACACGCGTTGATCGACGTGTCGCTGGCGGCAGGCTGCGCCTGCGCCGGCTCGGTGCGCGGCGCGCGCGCGACGCTCGTCGCGCTCGAGCCGCCGCGCGCGCACGGCCCGGTCGTCGACCCGCGCATCGGCGTCGATCTCGCGCCGGGCTCCTCGCCCAACGACCCGGCCGAACGCGCCGTGGCAGCGATGGACGCGCCGCACGATGCGGCGCCGGCCCCCACGCCTAACGCAATACCCGTCGGCCGGACGGCGGCGGCGCCGGCGGTGCGGCACGGTGCGGCCGCATCGGTGCCGCGTGCGTTCGCGGCGCACCGCGCGCTCGCCAAACGACGGGAGCGCGCCCCGGTGGTGCACCCGCCCACGACGTACTCGACCCGGCCGCGTATCAAGCCGGCGGCCACGAGCCCGGCGATCCCGCTCGCCACCGATCGCCCTGCGTTCGCGCCGCCCGCGCCGCCGCCGCCGCCCAAGACGCGCTCCGCGTCGGCCGACCAGCCGTCCAGCGCTCCCACCAACTGCTGACGCGCCACCGTGAGGCGGCGCGTCGCACGGCCTAACGCTTGGCCCTGCCCCTCACCGCCGCGGTCGCGTCCTCGATCGCGTGGGTTGCCGCATCGAATCGCGATGCCAGGTCGGTGATCTCGCGCGTCGCCAGATCGTGGTCGCCCGAACGGATCGCCTCGTTCACCGACGGGAACACCATGTTCGCGTAGCCGTTGTCCTCATCGGCCGCGTAAATCACGTTGCGGAACCACGGGCGCGTCTTGAGCCCCGCCGGCCGCGTGAACGCACGCTCCACTTGGAGCAGCGCCGCGTTCGTGCGCGCATCCACGTCGCGCGCCGGCGCGCCATTGCCTAACACGGAATCGCGGGCCGCGTTGAACGCCGTCGCCGCATGCTCCATCCGGTCGATCGCCGCCGCGAGCCCCGTCGTGTCGATGCTCCAGCCCTTGGCTTTTGCCGCGTCCGCAACGCTCGGAATATACGTGCGCATCGTGCGCGCGTATTCCACATAGTCGTACGGGAGGATGTCCGCGTCGGCAAATCGCTCCACCATCGCCGCACTGATACGCGCCGCCGCCGCGTGATACGCGAACGTCGGATCGCCGAACTTCGCCATCCAGTGATACGAGTCGTACAACGAGTGATACACGCCGCCGGACCCGCCGAAGCCCCACTCGGCGATAGGAATGCCGAAGTGATTGTAGAAGCCCGCGAAGTCGCTGCCGCCGCCCGGATCGCCCATGCGCGGCTGCGCCGTATCGGGCACGTTCGCGTGCTTGCGCCACACGTCGTAGATCGTGCCGCTGCCGCTCGGATCCGGAATGTGATTCACTACGTCGCGCAGCGTCGAGCGCAGCGACGGCGAGCCGCCCCCGCCGAACCACGACCCCTGCGCCGCGACATCTTGATTGAAATACGCGACGCCACCGCGCAGCAATCGGAGCGAGTCATCCTCCACGTACTCTGTAGAGCCTAACAGACCCCACTCTTCGGCGTCCCACGTCGCGAACACGATCGTGCGCTTGGGTCGATAGCCGGCACGCACCGCTTCGGCCACCGCGCGCGCGGCCTCCATCACGCTCACCGTGCCGCTCACGTTGTCGGCTGCGCCCGGACCCCACGCATCGCGATGACCGCCCACGATCACGATTTCATCGGGGAACTCGCTCCCGCGCACCATGCCGAACGTGTCCCAGATGGTTTTGATCGCCGCGGTCGCGGTGTCGCTGTGCACGATGAGGTGCGCCGCCACCGGCCCCGGACCCGCGTGATAGCGGAACGGCAACCCGCCTTGCCAACTCTGCGGAATTTCCTTCCCGCGCAATCCCTCGAGCAGCTTCGCCGCATTCCCATACGACATCGGAATCACGGGAATGTGCGAGATTTCGATCGAGTCGAGCGGCACGCGATGCACGCCGGGCTTGCTCGCATATCCCGGCGTGGTCGGATCGCCGTCGGGGTTGAGCACGCTCCCGCGCTGCACGCCGTTCTCGTTGCGCATCGGACCCTCCGGATACACATCGCCGCGCGTGAATCCATCATCCGCGGGGTCGCTGTAGATGATCAACCCGATCGCGCCGTTCTTCTCTGCCTCGCGCGCCTTGATGCCGCGATACGACCGGCCGTACCGGGCAATCGCGATTTTGCCCTTCACCGACACGCCTAACGAATCGAGCTGCGCGTAGTCCTCGATGAGCCCGTAGTTCACGTACACCACCTGGGCCGACACGTCGCCCGTGCCGCTATAGCCGTTGGAGATAACCGGCTCCTTCACCGTCCACGACGTGGTATCCTCGGGCACCGGCCCCTCGGCTAACCGAAGCGGCAGCGTGTCCGGAGCCACGCGCCACGCTTCCATCAGCGTGGTGTGCGGCATCCAGACGTCATAGGCGCGCACGCTGGTTTCGAGGCCCCAACCCTTCATTGCATCGATCACGAAATCGCGCGTGCGCGCCTGCGCCGGCGTGCCCGCGACGTGCACGTCGCTCGACAGCGCCCGCGAGTCCGCGCGCGCTTTGGCGCTGTCCGGACGTGCGGTGGTGCTGGCTTCGAGCGCCCGTTCATGCTGCGACTCCCCGGCCGAATATCCGGGCAGGGATGCCTGCTGCGCGTACGCGCCGCTCGTGAAGACGAGCACCGCGCTCGTCGCAATCGTGACCTGTAATGGAAGACGCATCATTCTCACGTTCAGTGGATGTGAACTCGTGGCGATGGCGTTCGTCCGGCTACGCATGCCGCGCGCGCATCGTTGCCCGGTGGGATGGACGAGGGCTCAGCCGTGGGTCAGGAACGCGTCGCGGGCGCCGGTCACCACGAATTGCACGGCGACCGCGGCGAGGAGGAGGCCCATGATGCGCGTCATCACGCGAATGCCGGTTTGGCCCAGGCCGACGACCAACCGCTCGCCTAACCGAAGGACGCCCCACGAGAGCGCGGCCGTCAACACCACCGATGCGTACACGACGATCGCTTCCGGCACCGACCGCGCCTGACTCGCCAGCACCATCACGGTCGAGATCGCGCCGGGCCCGGCGAGCATGGGCATCGCCAACGGCGTCAGCGCGACGTCCTCCTTCTCGGCGCCTTCCGCGATCTCCGTGCTGCTCTCCTGCGTGCTGCGCTGCCCGCGCAGCATGTCCATGGCGACGTACCACAGAATGAGACCGCCCGCGATACGGAATGCCGGGAGCGTGATGCCGAACATCCGGAAGATCAAACGCCCCGCGATCCCGAACACGATCATGAGGACCGCCGCCGCGATGCACGCGCGAACCGCCGTTGTGCGGCGCTGCGCCGGCGTTTCGTTTCGCGTGATGACCAAGTACGTCGGAATCACCGCGATCGGATCGACGATGAACAGCACCGACGTGAACGTGATCAACGCGAACTGCAGGAAATTGCTCACGAGGAATCGCGCGGGGCAGGGATGATCGTGTCGCCGGGGGAACGGCGGAAGTTAATCATCCCGATGCGCGGGACATAGTCGCGTCTTCGCTATCCTTGCTCGAGCTCTTCGAGCACCACCATGAGCGCGCGCCGCAACCGCTCCTCTCGCATGGGACCTGCATGCACCGTCGCGGCCAGGTGCGACAGTTGCGCCAGCATCTCCTTTTCGACGAACGACTCGGGATCTCGCACGCCGAGCGTCTCGAGCGAACACAGCGCAACCGACCGCAGCAACTTTTGGGTATCGCGCGACAGACCCGACAGCGCCATGACGTCCTTCGATGCCGGCTCGGGCGTCGGATGCTTGCGGCGTGCCGGCGCCGATCGCATAGCCGACACCGGCGCGAGCGTCACCACGAAAGAACCCGCCGTATGCTCGCGATGGCTGCCGACCACACCGGTGCGCGTGAGCGTACGAAGCAACGCGAGCACCGCTTGGCGTACGACAGACACGCCTGCGATGCTCGCGTTGCCGCGTCCCGTGATCACGAGCACGTCGCCCGCGCGTTCGACCTGTTTCTGTCGCAGCCACGACTCCGCGCGCGCCGTCGCTTGCGTCGGCGTCGGCAGCGCGGCGCGCAGATTCAGCGTTCGCGAAGGGCCGAATCGCGCTTCGTCCAACGCCGCATGCACGCCCCGCGTGCGCGGCGCCCGCTCGCGGGCCACGAACACTCCGTTAGAACGTGACGCCGAGGTCGATCGGCAGCATCTGCGCGCTGGTTCCCGTCGTGAAGATGTCGTGCCAGCGCGCCTCGACGAAGGTCGAAAAGCCGGTCAGTTGCACCCGCAGTCCCGCGCCGAGGTTGATGCCGAAACGCGTTTCCGAAAATGCGCCGCCACTCGACGGCTCGAAGCGCACGTTGTAGCCGCCGACGCCGCCGATGATGTACGGCTTGATGATCGGCTGCGGGCCGAACGCGTACGTCGCGTCGAGCGTCACCGCGACCACCCGCGCCTTCTCCGACTCGGTCGTCGATCCGCCCCCCGTCCCGATGTCCTTGCTGCCTAACTGATGCCACACGCCTTCCACGCGAAAGCCGAGCGGAACGAGCGGAAGGCCCAGATCGACTAACGCACCGGCATTCCACCCCGAGGCCGAGGCATGGGACAGATTGCCGAGCGGAAACGTCCCGCCGCCCACGACGCCGAACCGCATCGGACTCGACGCCAGCTGCGCCGAGGCCGGCACCGCGCACCCGGCCGACAAAACGGCTGCGACCACACTCCACACCATGCGTCTCATGCAACGCCCCCTGTTAGTTGCCTGCGTCTCGCGCGACCACACCCGGCCGCGACGATGCATTTCCCAACCCTCACCTGTGGCAGCCTCACGCGCAAGGCGCGTCGTATCAGAAGCGGAGGCCGATGCTCACTGGTACCATCCGTGAGTTCGTTCCGCTGGTATGGATGTCGTGCCACCGCGCTTCGACGAACGCCGCAAATCCCGGCAACTGCAGGCGGACCCCCGCACCAACGTTGATGCCGAACGCGCTGCGCGTGACTTCCGCCGGTCCCGAGAACCCTGTGCTGGACGCGATAGGCGGATCCTCAATCGCTCGCACGTTGTACTCGCCGACACCCCCGATCAGATACGGTTGGATAATCGGCAGCGGAAGCAGCGTGTACGTCGCGTCCAACGTACCGGCCAGAATGCGCGGACTGTCCGAGTTGCTCCCCTTCGAGCCCAACTGGTGCCACGCGCCCTCGAGGCGAAACCCGATCGGCACCACCGGCAGCTTGAGCTCGAGGAACGCGCCGGCATGCCAACCAGATGATGTCACATCCGACAGATCACCAGACGGCGATGTAATACCGCCCACCACACCGAATCCGAGCGGGCTGGAAATCTGCGCCTGTGCCACCGATGCCGCCCCGGTCAGCAACAGCCCAACGAGAAACGCCCCGCCTGACCACGATCGTCTCATCTGCACGCTCCCAATCTGAAGTCCATGCTCTTCGACGCACATCCTGCCATGCGCGCAAACCACCGTCGAGCGCGCACGCCGCCGGAACATGTCCTTCGCGTTGTCGTTGCACAAACGGCGGCCTGAGGTGTGCCCGCGCAGGTTTTAGGCCGCGACGGCAACCGCCGCTGCTTCCAACGTCTGCCGCACCTTCACGCCAGCGCGGCCTCGAGCATCGACAGCCCCTCCGACAACTCGGCGCGCGTCGCGACTAACGGCGGCAGCAAGCGTACGGTGAATTCGCCGGCCGAGCACACGAGCAGGCCCGCGTCGAGCGCCCGTCGGATCGTTTCGGCCGCCGGCTGCATCACGTCGATCCCCCACATGAAGCCGATGCCCCGGACCGCGCGCACGCGGCCCGACCGCGCCGCGAGCGCGGCCAACTGTTCGCCTAACCACTCCCCGGTCTCGGACACGTGCGCCAGCAGCGACGGATCGGCGAGCCGCTCCAGCACGTGCAGCGCCACCGACGCCACGAACGGCCCGCCGCCGAACGTGGTCCCATGGTCGCCCGGCCGGATCGCGTTCGCGATGTCCGAGGTCATCAGCACCGCGCCCATCGGCAACCCGCCGGCGAGCGGCTTCGCCAACGTCACCAGGTCGGGCACGATCCCGGCGCGCTGATACGCGAACATCCAACCCGTACGGCCTAACCCGCACTGGATTTCGTCGCAGATGAGCGCGACATGGCGCGCGCGCGTGAGCTCGCGCACCTCGCCGAGATAGCCGGGATCCAGCACGCGTACGCCGCCCTCGCCCTGCACCGCCTCCACCACCAATGCGGCCACCGCCTCGCCATCGAGCACGTGCTCGAGCGTCCGGAGATCGCGCTCCACCACCGACACGCCGCCGGCCAACGGACGGAACGGCGCCCGATACTTGGGCCGGTCCGTCGCCGCGAGCGTCGCGAACAAACGGCCGTGGAACGCGCCGCGCACGCCGAGCACCTCGTGCTTCGCCGCGCCGCCCAATTCGCGCGCCCACCGGCGTGCGAACTTGAAGGCCCCTTCGTTCGCCTCCGCCCCCGAATTGCAGAAGAACACACGATCGAGCGACGACAGCCTCGCGAGCTCGGCCGCCAACCGCGCTGCGGGCCGCGTGTGATACAGGTTGGACGTATGCAGGAGTCCCGTGAGGGCGGCCTCCTGCATCGCCTGCGCCACGCCGTCGTCGGCGTAGCCTAACGCATTGACGCCGATGCCGCTCGTGAAATCGAGATAGGCGTGGTCGTCGGCATCGAACACGCGGACGCCGGATCCGCGTACGAGCTCCATCGATGGACGCCGGTACAACCCGAGCAGCGCGTCGGGCGCGACCGCCGGAGCCGACTCCGGCGTGAACGTGGCAAGAGAGAGGGGAAGGGCAGTCACACCAAGCTCCGTGATGGCGCGAGCACCGTGCCCCGCGCCGGATCGAGAAGCGCGTCCAGGTCGCCGATGCGCACGCGGGTCACGCCGCGCTCCATCGCCGCAAGAGCCGCGCTGAGTTTCGCGACCATCCCGCCGGTCGCGGTCCCATCTGAAATCGCCGCCGCCGCTTCTTGCGCCTCGAGCAGCGGAACCACCAACCCGTTCGCTTTCACGCCGGGGACGTCGGACACGAACACCAGCTCGTCCGCCTCGAGCGCCGCCGCGATGGCGGACGCCGCATCGTCCCCGTTCACGTTGAGAGCCGCGGCCGCGCCTAACGCGCCGTCCACGTCGCGCGCCAATGGAGAGACCACCGGGAGATATCCCCCCGCCAGCACGTGACGCAGCAGGGCGGCGTCCACCCACGCCGGCTCGCCCACCATGCCGAGTGCCGCGTCGGCGATCCGCCGCGCGCCCAACAGGCCCGCGTCCTCGCCCGACAGTCCAAGGGCCGGCACGCCGGCTGCCGTTAGGCGCGCCACCAGCTCCTTGTTCACGCCGCCCGACAACGCCATGCGGATGATCTGGATGTCCGACGCGCCCGTCACCCGGCGGCCCCTCACGAATTCGGGCGGCGCGCCGAACGTGCGCTGCAGCGCCGACACCCGGTCGCCGCCGCCGTGCACCACGCACAGCGCCCCCGGCTCGGCGTCCCACGCCGCACGGACCGCCGACGGCAGCCGCGCATCGTCCTGCGCGCGGCCGCCGAACTTCACCACGCGCATCATGCCGGCAGCCCCATCGCCTCGTCCAACCCGACCAACAAGTTGCCGTTCTGCACCGCCTGGCCGGCCGCGCCCTTCACGAGGTTGTCGATCGCTGCCACCACGATCGCCGTCGGCGTGCGCACGCCCGCCGCCATGTGCGCCGTGATGCGCGCCACGTTCCGATGCACCACGTGGCGCAGCGCCGGCACGTCCGCCGTGATCTCGACGAAGGGCTCCGATGCATAGTGCGAGCGCCACAGCTCGAGCGGATCCGCCAGTGCTTCGACTAACGGAACCGTGACCGTCGCCAGAATGCCCCGCGCCACCGGGAGAAGATGCGGCGTGAACACCAAATCGGCGTCGCAGTCGAGCGCCCGCATCACGGCGCGCATCTCGGCCAGATGACGATGCGTGTTCCCCAGCGCGTACGGCCGATAGTCCCCGCTCACCTCGGCGAACATCAGGTCCGGCCGCGGCGTGATTCCCGCGCCGGTCACCCCGCTCGCCGCCGCCACGTTCACGCAGCCGCCGGGCGCGATCAGGCCCCGCACCAGGAGCGGCAGCAGCGCCAACAACACCGCGGTGGGATAACAGCCGGGGTTGGCCACCACATCGGCCGCGCGGACTTGGTCGCGGGCGAGCTCCGTTAGGCCGTACGGTACCGCCGCCGTGCCCGCGCCGTTGCCCGGCCGCAGATCGGCCGAGAGATCCACGACTTTCGCACCCGCGCCGTGCGCGGCGTCCACCCACCGCCGCGACGCTCCGTGCGGCAGCGCGCTGAACACCAGCTGCGCCCGATCCAGCAGCGCATCGTCCGGCGCCAGGAAGGTGACCGACCGATTCCCGAATCGCGCCGTCGTCCCGCGCTGCTCGTTCGCGCATGCGAACACGAGCTCGGCGCCCGGATGCCGCGCCAACAGCGCGCACAGTTCGCGGCCCGCATACCCGCTCGCTCCGAGAATACCAACAGAGACTTTATGCACAAGCTATGCATAAACAAGCATCCGGGTGCTGTCAATGCTCCGCGCCGCCGCGATCTCGGGCGCGCGAGCCCTGGCACCCGCAGCCCGGTCCGCTGTATCCTCCGGCATGGCCAACAAGCGCGACCGACAAGCCACCATCCGCGAGCTCATCGAAGGACGCGCCGTCGAGAGCCAGGAAGAGCTGCGCAAGCTCCTGCTCCACCGCGGCTGGGATGTCACGCAGTCCACCCTCTCGCGCGACCTGCGCGAGCTCCGCATCGCGCGCGTGCCGATGCCCGATGGCGGCGCACGCTACGCCGCCGCCGCGGGTTCGTCCGAAGACGGCTCCCCGCCCCTCGATGCGCTCCTTCCGCACTTCTTCACGCAGATCGATGGCGTCGGCGAGCTCATTGTGCTCCACACGCTGCCGAGCGGCGCCCAACCCATCGGCGAAGCGCTGGACGCCGAAGAATGGTCCGAGGTCTTGGGCACCATCGCCGGTGACGACACGATCCTCATCGTCTGCCGCTCCGCGGCCGCGCGAGAGAAAGTGATGCGCCGCCTCAAGTCCCTCGCCGAAGGCTGATCGCCGCACCCCGGCGCGCCATCTCCACACCCGTCCTTGACGTACCCCGCGCGTCAGACTAAATATGCAAAACCAAAGCATATTTATCCTGACCGCCGGAGCCGTCATGATTCGCACGATCGCCCTCGCCTATTCGGGCGGACTCGATACCTCCATCATCGTTCCCTGGCTGCGCGAACACTACGGCGCACGCGTCGTCTGCGTCGCCGCCGAAATCGGACAGGGATCCGAGCTCGCCGGCATTCGCGAGAAAGCCATCGCGTCCGGCGCCGCGGAGTGCTACGTCGAAGACCTGAGGCACGAGTTCGTCACCGAATACATCTGGCCCACGCTCCGCGCCGGTGCCGTCTACGGTCGCAAGTATCTCCTCGGCACTTCCATGGCGCGTCCGCTCATCGCCAAGCGCCAGGTCGAAGTCGCGCGCGCCGTGAACGCCGACGCCCTCGCGCACGGATGCACGGGCAAAGGCAATGACCAGGTCCGCTTCGAGCTCACCTACGCCGCGTTTGCGCCGGATCTCCCCGTCATCGCGCCGTGGCGCGAGTGGACTATCCGGAGCCGCGAAGACGCAATCGCCTACGCCGCGGCGCACCACGTGCCCGTCGTCGCCACGCGCGAGAAGATCTATTCCCGCGACCGCAACCTCTGGCACCTGTCCCACGAAGGCGGCGTGCTCGAGAATCCGGCCTCCGTGCCGCCCGACGATCTGTTCCTCCTCACCGCCAGCCCGGCGGCCGCGCCCAACGCGCCCGAAGACGTCGTCATTGGATTTGCGTTAGGAACGCCGGTGTCGGTCAACGGTGAGAGGCTGTCCCCGGTCGCACTCGTCGAAACGCTCAACGCCATCGGCGGACGCCACGGCGTCGGCCGCATCGACCTCGTCGAAGACCGTCTCGTCGGCATGAAGTCGCGCGGCGTCTACGAAACCCCGGGCGGCACGCTGCTCCATACCGCGCACTCGGAGCTCGAGCAGCTCGTGCTCGATCGCCGCACGCTTGCGGCCAAGGATCTCATCGCGCCGCGCTACGCCGACCTCGTGTACGAAGGCCGCTGGTGGACCACCGAGCGCGAAGCGTACGACGCGTTCGTCAACGCCACGCAGCAGCGCGTCACCGGAACCATCACGCTGCGCCTGTTCAAGGGCACGGTCACCGTCGCCGGACGCTCGAGCGACCACGCGCTCTACGACGAACGCTTCGTCACGTTCGGCGAAGACGACGTTTACCAACAGAGCGACGCCGCCGGCTTCATTCGGCTCTACGGCCTCTCGCAACGCGTGCGCGCGCTCAAGGATCGCGAGCTCGCCGACGCGGTCGTCGACACCACCGCCGTCGCCGAGGGAGCGCCCGAAGCGCTCGCCCTCGCGTGACGTCGCTCAAGCTCGTGGGCGCCGATGCCACCGCGCACAAACTCTGGGGCGGCCGCTTTGCCGGCGACACCGCCCCAGCGCTCGATGCGCTCAACCGGTCCATCGGCGTCGACTTTCGCCTGTGGCCGTTCGACGTGCGCCTGTCCAAAGCGTGGGCGGTCGCCCTGTGGAGCGCCGGCGTCCTAACGGTACAGGAAAGCCAACGGCTCGAACGGGGACTCGACGCCGTGGCCGCCCGTCTCCGCGCCGGCGCCACGCCCGTCGCGTCCGACGAAGACGTCCACACGATGATCGACCGCCTGCTCCATGAAGAAGTCGGCGACCTCGCTTCGAAGCTGCACACGGGCCGCAGCCGCAACGACCAGGTGGCCACCGCCACGCGCCTCTGGGCGATGGACGCCTGCGCCGTGCTCGATGGCCATGTCCGCGAGCTCCAGCACGTGATGGTCGGCCACGCCGAGGCGCTCGAGCAGGACGGCACCCTCATGCCGGCGTACACGCACATGCAGCGCGCCCAACCGATCGCCGCCGCGCACTGGATGCTGTCGCACTTCTGGCCGCTCGAGCGCGATCGCGCGCGGCTCGCCCGCACGGCGCGCGACACCGCCAGCCTTCCGTTAGGCGCAGGCGCCGTGGCCGGATGCGCCTACCCCATCTCCCGCGTGCTCCTCCAGGGCAGCCTCGGCTTCGACCGGCTGAGCCCCAACAGCGTCGACGCCGTCAGCGACCGCGATTTCGTCGCCGAGCTGATGTTCTCGATTGCACTGTTAGGCACACACTTGTCGCGGCTCGCCGAAGACCTGGTGCTGTACGGCAGCAGCGAGTTCGGCTTCGTGCAGTACGGGGACGCGTTCACCACCGGCTCCAGCATGATGCCCCAGAAGCGCAACCCCGATGCACTCGAGCTCGCCCGCGGGTCCAGCGCGCGCGTGTTGGGGGACCTCATGGCGCTGCTCACCACGCTCAAGGGCCTGCCCAGCGGCTACAACAAGGATCTGCAGGACGACAAGCGCGCGCTGTTCGATGCCGTCGACACCATGCGCCTCGTGCTGCCCGCCGTTGCCGGAGCACTCGGCGAGTTGACGTTCCGGGCCGACCGCATGCGCGCCGCGCTGTCGAGTACGATGATGGCGACCGACCTCGCCGACTATCTGGTGCGCAAGGGCGCCACCTTCCGCGAGGCCCACGCCAGCGTCGGGCGACTGGTGCGCGAGAGCGAGGACCGCGGCATCGAGATGCACGCGCTGCCGCTCAAGTCGTTCCTCGCCGCGCACGCCTTGTTCGCCGACGACGTCTTCGACGCACTCTCGCCCGCCGCGTCGGTCGAGCGGCGCGACATCGAAGGCGGTACCGGGCCTAACGCAGTGCGCGATCAACTGGCGGCTGCCCGCGCCGCGCTGTCGTAGCGCCGACCGTTAGGCAAACGAAAACGGAGGACACGCGTGGTGTCCTCCGTTTTCACATCGTCGCGTGGCGCCCGAACCTACTGCCGCTTCGTGACGTTCTCCGCGGCCGGGCCCTTCTGGCCCTCGACAATGTCGAACTCAACCGCATCGCCCTCCACCAGCGTCTTGAACCCGCTGCCCTGAATGGCGCTGTAGTGAACGAAGCAGTCCTTCTGTCCGTTGTCCGGAGTGATGAAGCCGTACCCCTTGGCGTCATTGAACCACTTCACCTTGCCTGTGACACGCATGTCCAACTCCGCGAAAGAATACAGGAAGACCCGGACGCGTTAGCCGCCCGGGTCTACACCAATAATCGGGTGGTGCGGGCACGAATATAGGAAGGCCGGCCGAAGCCAGCAATACCGCGCCCCATCGCCCCGTCACTACGGGAACGTCATTGTCCGACCTGCGCCGACGTCACATAGAACTCGGTGTCCCCGAAACACGTTGTCGGCACGCCGCGATGCTCCTCGAACGTGAGCGCTACGCGCTTCCCCATGTTCTGCTCGATCTGCTTCGCCACCGCCTCGTCCCGCACCGTGAAGCGAAAAATCTGCGGCATCGTTCCCGGCAAGTTGGCCATGGCTAACTCGCCTTCCCAGGTTTTGCACACCCATCCTTCCTTCGCGAATTTCTGCACGTAGCCCGAGCGCTCGCCGTGGCCGTACGAGAACGTCAGCGACAACCACCCGTACAGCACGAACAGCAAAATCGGGATGAGAAAACCCAGGGCAACGTATCGTTTCCACCTGAGACGATGCTTCTTCGGGGCTGGAGCCTGCGTCGCCACGTCTTCCGTGTTGTAGGCCCGCGGCGGATGTTCCAGTTCTTCAGCCATGTGGCAGCTCCATTAGGGTAGAATTTCAGCGCCAGGCGCGGCCCGGCGCCTGAGCCCGCGCCGCATCCCTTCGCACAGCAGTCCCGTTAGCTTTGGCGCATGACCTTCGCGCCTCGCCGACACACCCCCACCACGATCGTGGGCGGCGTTCCCGTGGGAAGCTCCCATCCGGTGGTCGTGCAGTCGATGACCAACACCGACACCGCGAACGCTGAAGCTACCGCCGCGCAAATCGTCTCGCTCGCGCGCGCCGGTTCGGAGCTCGTCCGGATCACCGTCAACACCACCGAAGCCGCCGCTGCCGTCGAGGAGATCGCGCACCGCGTCGCCCAAGCCGGCGTCCAAGTCCCGATCATCGGCGACTTCCACTACAACGGCCATCTGCTGCTCGATCGCTACCCGGCCTGCGCGCGCACGCTCGCCAAGTACCGCATCAATCCCGGCAACGTCGGCGGCAAGCGACGCGACGAAAACTTCCGTACGATAGTGCAGATCGCCGTCGCTAACGACAAGCCCGTCCGCATCGGCGTCAACTGGGGATCGCTCGACCAGGACTTGCTCACGTCGCTCATGGACGAAAACGCCCGGTCCGCCGCCCCTCGCGACGCGCGCGCCGTCTACATCGATGCCATGCTCGAGAGCGCCCTGCGCTCGGCTCAGCTCGCCGAGGAGACTGGCTTGGGGCACGATCGGATCATCTTGTCGGCGAAGGTGTCCGGCGTGCGCGACTTGATCGACGTGTATCGCTTGCTTGCGATCCGCTGCGACTACCCGCTGCACTTGGGCCTTACGGAAGCGGGACTCGGCATGAAGGGCACGGTGGTGAGCACCGCCGCGCTTTCGATTCTGTTGGGCGAAGGCATTGGCGACACGATCCGTGTGTCGCTCACGCCGCGGCCCGGCGGCGACCGCGCCGAAGAAGTGTTGATCGCCCAGCAGATCTTGCAATCGCTCGGGTTGCGCACGTTCACGCCACAGGTTTCCGCGTGTCCCGGATGCGGCCGCACGACGTCCACCTTCTTCCAGAAGATGGCCGAGGACATTCAGACGCATTTACGCGAACAGATGCCTGTTTGGCGCGTGCGGCATCCCGGCGTCGAGGAGATGCGTGTCGCCGTGATGGGATGCGTCGTGAACGGGCCGGGCGAGTCGAAGCACGCGAACATCGGCATCTCGCTGCCGGGTACGTTCGAGGAGCCCAAGGCGCCGGTGTACGTGGACGGGAAACTCGCCGTGACGCTCAAGGGCGACCACATCGTCGCCGAATTCCTGGCGATTCTCGAGGACTACGTCGCGCGGACGTATCCCGCGCCCGAAGGCTCGGTCGCCGCGGCGACCTAGTCCGTTAGGCGCCGCGCCCTAACTGCGCGGCGCGTTCGTCCAACGCCGTCAGCATTCCACCCAGCTCGCTCATGATCGGCGCCGCGAACCCCGCGGCCACGAGACGCCGGTGGACGCCGTGCAACCACTGCATGGCGCCCTCGCGGCCCGTGCCATCGGCCGCATTCGCCCACACGGTGCCGGGAAAGCTCGTGCGCGTGAGGTCGGCCAACAGCGTGCCCGCGGCATGCGTCACGACCGCCGCCATCACCCAGCGTCCGCGCTCGTCCGCGGCGGCGATGCGATTCACGAGATCGAGTCTACGGTCGTCGGGCGACATCTCGACGCCGTCACCGTCGTAGCGCCGCTCCACTATGCCGAGCAGCGCCGCGAGGACTGCCGCGCCGAACTTCTCGCCGATGCGCGCCTCCAGCATCTCGACCGAGAATCCGTCGCGCACGTAGTCCTGCACCACATCGCGCAGCACGCCGCTCACGACCGTGTCGTCGTCGCGGTCGTAGCGCGTGAGGATCACCGCCACGTTAGGCGCGGCCGTGAGGTACGGGAGGCGCGTGCCGCGGCGCACCTGTTGATCGTGGTGCTTGGCCGCGAAGGCCAACGCGTGGCTGATGCGGTCCGAGTAGCCCGCCATCTATGCGTGCACCGCGGACTGGGCGAAGCGCTCGACCAATCGCTCGAGACCCGCCGCGTCGTCATCACCGAACGCCCGCACCGTGTCCGCATCGATGTCGAGGACCGCGATGAGCGTGCGTGTGTGGTCGAACACCGGCACCACGATCTCCGAGCGCGACCGCGCGTCGCACACGATGTGATCGGCAAACTCCCGTACATCGGGCACGACCATGGTGCGGCCCGTCGCCGCCGCGCGCCCGCACACGCCGCGCCCGAATTCGATCGTTAGGCAGCCGAGGGTGCCCTGATAGGGACCGACGACGAGGGTGCGTCCGGGATCGAGCACCCGGTAGAAGCCCGTCCACAGGAATCCGAATCCGTGGTGCAGCACCGCCGCCATCGTCGCCATGATCGCGACGCGGTCGTGGAGCCCCGCGAGCACGGCATCCAGATGCGCATCGAGCTCGGCGTACGCCGCCGGTCGCGGCACGCCGCGCAGATCGAGGGTCACTTCAGCCATGGATAGACGCGTCCGGTTTGCGTTAGGCGCCGCTGGTGAGGCGCGCCAGAAACAATCGGTCGAGAACGAACAGCACGCCGCCGTGCGCCGCCAGCGCTGTGGCGATGCCCAACAGATCGAGCCGCTTGAGGAACGTGATGCCGGCCCACAGGACCACCGTGGCGCCGGCGATGCACCAGAGTTCTGCGATCATTGTCAGGCGCAGGTTCGTCGTGAGGCGAAGCACGCCGGCGTAGTCCCGCTCGGTGAGCCCGCGCCAGCGGAGCAGCGCGAAGCACGACTCCGCCGCACCGCATGCCGCCATTGCGATCGCGAACGACACGGCGAGCGGCGCTCGCTCTTTCCGAATGCGGAGTACTGCGAGGAGTACCGCGCCCATCGCGAAGCTTGCCGCGCCCCAAATGAGAAGCTGCAGCAGGTGGGTTCGCTCCACCCCGTACAGCGCCGGCGATCCCACGTCAAAACTTGCCGCTCAAAAAACCGGAAGTGATCGTCACGCGTGCAATCTACGACGCGCGCGAGTTACGGAGCAACGAGAATCGCCGGCTGCCGCTCGTTGGTGGTGCGCGTCAGAACGATACTGGTCGCGTTGGACGACGACACGAGAAACGAGACGATCGCGCCTGTCGTGTCCGTGGGATTGGTCACGCCGAGACAGAACGTCGCATTGCACGTTGGCTCGCCGATACCGAGCGAATCGGTTGCAACCGTCGTTGCGACGCCGGAACTCACGTTGACTCGCACGATCGTCGGCGTGCCGGCCGCTGACTGATACAGCACTGACTTCCCGTCGGCGGACCAGACTGGTGTAAACGCCCCGCCTGCCTCGTGGCTCAGTTGGGTGGCTTGGCCTCCAGCAGATGCGACGATGAACACCTGAGAACTACCCGTTTGTGTCGACGTGAACGCGAGCTGCGATCCATCGGGACTCCAAGAAGGTGACTGCTCGGGCACGGTGCCATCGATTCCCGTTGTTAGTTGTGTTGCGGTTGGGAAGCCTGTGTCCGAGAGAGCCGGCGCCGGCACGATCCAGATACGAGGCAACCCTGTGCGATTGCTCGTGAACGCAATCTGGTCCCCGCTCGGACTCAAGTCCGCCTGGAAGTCGTTGGCGGCATTGTTGGTCACCCTGTGTTGCACCGCGCCCAGCGTGTCGGCGATGTAGATCTCCTGATTTCCGTCGCGATCGGAAGTGTACACGATCAGGCCGGCCGCGCTCCGCGGATCCGTGTCGTTCCCCTCGTCGTTCGTGACGCCGATCGAGCTGTCGTTCCGGAAGAGATAGAGGTGCGATGGACCATCCACATCGGAGACGTACACGAAGGTCGGCAGCGTGTGAACGGTAGGAGATGTCGTCGAGCTCGAGCACGCGGCCAATATGGCCATGCACCCGATGGACATCGCTGTGGCTAACCGCACCGTGAACCTCACGTAGATGTTGGTTCGATGAGTCGCTCAGCCAGGAGATCGTCGAGCAGGCGACGCACAGCCTGTTTGGCCTCTGGCAGCTCGACCTCGTACTCGCCTACGAGTGTATCGACAATTTCATCCTCGCTCGCGTGTCGCTCGAGCAGGGTCCAAATTCGCGAGGCCGTGTCGTTCAGCGAGAAGTAGCGCTTGGTGTAGAGGTTGAGGAGCACGGCACCATCGCTGAGGGACGCCGACAACGCATCGTTCGTGATGCGATATCGCGTCATCCGGCCGCCGATAAGATTGTTGCGTCTATGGACGTCAGTTGGGCTGGCGTGTGCCGCAACAAAAAACAGGGAACCGACTCGACCAGGTCACGCAACGTTGCGAGATTTGAGGGCGCGTGGCCATCCGTGACGAGCACGAACGTCGACTGCCGAACGAGCGTCGCTAACGCCGACGTCGGCGCTAACGCTGACAGCTCGTCGTTCGTCCCGCGCTCCAGGACGATGACGCCCGCAACACGCGCACGCTTGATGAACTTTGCGCTGACTGCGACCCGATGACGGGGGTCCCGCCAATTGACGAGCGCGTCATGTTCACGCAGCTCAGGGAAAAACGCCTCGAGCTCGATGCTAACCTGTAGTGGCTCACGCCAAGAATGAGCGATGATGCCCTGCGCAACGCGCTCGAGCACCACGCCGTCATCGCCTAACACGGGCCATCCCTGGCGCGCCAGCGCATAGGTGAGCGTCGACTTTCCCGAACCGGTTTCTCCGGTCAAGAGCCACGCCCGCCCATCCGGCGCCGCGACACCAGCGGCGTGCACATGATACCGTGCGTGCGAGCGCAGGTTGATCACCGCGCCGAGCCGCGCCAGAACTTGGCGCGCGAGACGCGGCGCGGCAGCGTATCCGGGTCCGCGCAGTAGCCTCCCGTGCCAGATTCGGAGCTCCGCACCGTGTTCGACGTCGACCAGGCGTGATGTCGGTCCGGCCGTCACGCCGTCAACCGAGCCGCACCGCCAGTACGTGCCGGTACTAGATTCGGACGCGCCGACGGGGGCGCCCGCGTGTCGGCCGCCCCCGTCCGATGATTCTATAACTTCCATCGACCTTGAATCCGCGAAGATCAATGACGTGGCGGACCCGATGAGCCAAGACTGGTCGGCTGACCCACTCGGTTCCCATTCGGGCCGCCGCCGCCGATCCCACCCCCAGAGGCGCCGATGCTATCGGTCTGCAGGAGGAACATCGGATCCACGCCCAACACGCTCCGCGTTAGCACGGTTAGCGAGGGGTGCGACGTAAGACACGGCGTTGCCCACGGACGTCTCTCCATCGTTGTCGCGTCCAACTGTGTTCGCGTAGGCGATGTCATGTTCGGATAGCGGGGACTGGAGTAGACAAATCGAGCTCTGCCAACGTCTGTGTATCTAAACGCGCCACCGAGCGCATGTGCACTAGTATCGCTCGGTGGCTCCCGAAATCAACCGTCTTCTAAGCTCCCGCTACGGCTGGCTAACGCCGATCCCGTATGTGAGGACGCTCCATGCCGAGTTGTGGTTTCCAGAGATGCTGCCATCCCCGAAAAACTCGGCAGGTCCCGTAGTGAATGTCGCGATCGAGTCTTGTGCCAGCGTCGGCAACTGGCTGTACATTGCGACGAGGCGCTTGAGGCCATCGACTTCGAGCGTCACGCTGTCTGCTCCGAACTTCCGCAGACGATAGGTGTGCGACTTCGTCGCATCTACGGCAAACGAGCTACCGACGAAATTCGCCTGCGGCAGTCCGTGGCCGAAGAGATTCTTTGCCAAGAACGCGTACTTCACAAAGCCCACCGCGCCGTTCGTCATGCCGACCGCTGCCATCCGCGTCCCGTCCAGGAATCCGAATACCGTTTCGGGTTCGGTCTGCCCACCAGCGGATACCTTGACGTGCGCTTCGAAATACGCCGGTGTCGAAGCCTCTAGCGAGTCGCGCCGGAACAGGTAGTAGTCCTTCGCGTTCGAAAGTTCCAGCGAATCGACTCCCTGAGACTTGGACCAGCTCTCAGTGGCCGAGCCAAAAGTCGACATATTGCCTTTACGCCAGATCGGTTTCGCATGCTGGTCCGGTGCGGAGTCCGTCGGCGCATTGTAGAACACGCTCCAGCTCGTCTGCGCCGGCGCCGGCCAATCCGCACCAACGATCAAGAAGAAAGTGAAGTCTGTAACCTGAACCGGCGACGTAAACTTGATCGTGCGACGGCTGCTAACGGTGTCCGCGCCGGCCACGGCCTGCTTGGCGGCCAGGCGCTCACGCCAGTACAGGTACTTCTGGTTAGGCGCCGTGAAGGTGCCCGTACCATCGTACGCAACCACCGACATCGCGCAGCTGCCAGGACAATGACTCGACGTCTTGCTCACGGTCGGGCCGCTGATCACAGCTAAGAAGATGCCAGTCGTGTCGCTCGGCGTCGGACCCGCCTGATTGCTGCCGATCGGGTAGGGCAAGAAATTGCGAAGACCGATCTGCATGGTCCACGTTTTCGTGTTGTTCTTCGTCGAAACCGTCGCGGCCGCCGCATACACATGGACGTTCACGTTTTGCGAGCCGTAGATGGAGCCGTCGATCCCGGGCCCAACGTCGCCGGATGTGCCCTGCAACGGCGTCAACGTGACGTTGCCGTTCTCATCAACCGAACCCATCACGACACCCAGGTTCCCCGTCGGCAGAACGCTCGGCGTCTGCGCCGGCGGCGTCACACCCATAATCGAATTCGAACGATCACTGCAGCCGACAACAGCCACTACCGCAGCTGCCAGAATCGCAGCGCGAATTGCCGAAGAGTTCACAAGGCGCCGAGACATCGTCTTCTTCCCCCGGAGCGCCTGCGTCGGCGCTCACTCATTGGTAGCCTCTGGACCGATGCCGCCAGCCGCAGAAGCAAGGTTTTGACTCCGTGACGAAGCCGCGCTCGAAACCGACAAGCCGCTCCGCCCTGCTTGTCACATTAGACGAGTCTAACTTAACGATGGTCACGACCGGAAAAACAGCCGCTGGCGTCGGCCCAATTATTCGCCCAACCTGCTACTTTTTCAAGAGTTGCGAGCGATTATGTCACGCAGATACTGCGGTCGGCTCGCCTCGGTTCCACATTAAAATCCCTCGAATCCGCCCATCGCGACCCCGAATCAAACCCGTTAGTCCGTCGAGCACCCGTAACGGAGTTCGCGCGGTCCGAACGACGACTACAGGCGACGTCGACGTCGCGGTCATTCCCAGCCCGCCGGAACTCGACATCGGCGCATTCACCAGCACGCAATCGTAGCGCCGCCTAACGTGCTCGAGCAGCTGCGTCACCTCGGCGGTCATCGCATCCATTGCCGCGTGCGCGCCGAACGCGCCGCTCGGCAACACGTCCAGCGTTCGGTCGCGATCGACGACCACACTGTGCACCGCCGCCGCCCACTCGAGCCGCCCCGCGAGCACGTCCACCAATCCCCGCGTACCCCGCACGCGCATGACGGCAGAAAGCGATTGCCGTTCGACGTCCGTATCGATGAGCAAGACGGTGCGCGCATGACGCGCGGCCACCGCGCCGAGATTCGCAGCCACTACGGCGGTCGTGATTGCGTCCTCGCCGACGATCGAGAGCAACGGCAGATTGTCCGAGGGATCGGCGAGCTGCGCGAAAAGCAATCGGTACGCGTCCGACGAGAGCTCGACTAACGGCGGCATCTCGAGGTCCGAGCGACGGCGCCGAACCGGGTGTGCCGGCGCCTCGCCAATCACCGCCAGGGTCGACACCCCGGCGATCGCCTCCGCTTCATCCGCATCGGACACACGCGGTTCGCGAACCTCCAACGCCAGCGCCACCGCGAAGCCGATCACCAAGCCTAACACGGTCGCCCCCGCGAGCATCGCCGGGATCGACGCGCCGATCGCCGCGACCGATCGCTCACGCGCATCCGCCGCGTCCATGTCGTGATCCACGTCCCGCGCCTGCACCAGCCACCGCCGCGCCGAAACCAGCGCCGCCGCCGCGGAGTCGCGCGTCTTTGCGAGTGGCGTCGTGTCGATCGCCGGCAGCGCCGTCAGCGGCCCCGTGCGAGCCGCCGTGGCCTCCAGCGCCGACCGCTTGTCCTCGGCCAGCTGCTGGAGCTGCTTGCCGATTTGCGTTAGGCGCGCGGTGAGCGCGACGAAGACCGGATCCACACCCCGCGTCGCACCGAACGCCGCGCGACTCGAGTCGATTCGCGCCAGCGTGTCCAGCAGCGCCGCCACGCGTCGGTCACCCCGCAGCGCCGGGGCCGAGGCAAGGGCGCGATACGAGGCGGCCAGCGGCGCGTCGTGAGCACGGCGCAGCAGCGTCGTTAGGCCGTCGATCTCGGAACCGACGGAGTCCCGCCGGGAGTCGGCACGCTCGGCGCTGTCGCGCGCGGCCTCCTTTACGGATTCACGTCCAGCCGCCAACAGCGAATCGGTCGATCGCCACACCGAGCCGGCCATCCGAATGTGCGCTTGAATCACGGTCGTGTCGGGACGCGGCCGCATCAGCGGCAGCATCGCCCGCACGGCGCGCCGCTCCTGCAACGGCGCCACCACCGCCGCGACGAGCACCACGATGAACACCGTAAGGCCAATCGCGCTCACCAGCAGCGGCCGCCTGTACACGTTCCGCGCGCGACGCCGAATCCAGCTCGGTGCGCGCGCGGTCGACGCGATCAGCGCGGCCGGACTCGTCCTCGCATCAGCGATCACACTCTTTGTGGACGTGACCGGGCCATCCGGCCCATCTACTATATCGTCCGACTCGGACATCGCTCCCCGTTGCGGCATCGACTCCTGATGGACGCCCACCCGGTGTCCGCCGTCAGCAGTGACGCCGATTTACGGTTCGCCGAACGGATCCCCGGGCGGAGCAACGAGCGCCTTGGTCGGCGCCGGCAATTCGCGACGATCCACCCACCGGCCAAAGTCGCCCGCGATCGCGAGCCAGTGCGCTCGCTCCGCAAACGCGCCGCTCGAGCGCGCACGCTGCGACGCCACACTCCGCAAGGTGGAGATCTCGAGCTCCGCGATCGCCCGCACTTGGCCGGCAGCATCTGTGTCGGATGCCAGCGCCAACAGCTTGTCGGCCACGGCGCGTTGTGCAACGCGCTGCAGCGCCGCAAGTCTTGGCGACGACCCAACTCGCGCGTTCCACGTGTCGGCCACGAGCGAATCGATTGTCTCCTCGAGCGTCAACGCACCTGGGACGTCCGCCGCGAAGCGAACGAGTCGAGCGGCGCGCTCCGGCTCCAGAATATCATCCACGATCATCTGCGCCAACGTACGCGCGGCGCCGAGTTCATCGAATGCGGGTCGCGTGCGGCTGCCGAATAATTCGACGGACGATTCGTAGGAATACGGCCGCGGGCCTAACAGCGCGAGCACCGTATCGGGGATGGCCAGCTCCGCCGGCGCAATCGCGCCTAACAACTGATGCAGTGCCGCTCGCTGCTCGGCCGCCGGCAGCGGTCGCGTTTCTTGTTGCCCATCGCCGCTCACCGCGTTCGCGTACTCCATGCCGCCGATCGTCTTCGCCAACGAGCTGATCGCGAACCGGTGCAGGAAATACACGGGCACGAAGCGCTCTTGCAGGAGCGCCACGGGCTCGCCGGGCCGAATGTTCCGTAACCCGAACTTCGCCATCGCCGCGCGGCGCACCGCCATCTGATCGCGCAAGAACGCGCTCGGCGAGGCTTGATCATCCCAGAGATTGGTGCGCGGATCGGAGGCGAAATCTGGACGCGCATCGGCGTCCGACAAGAACAGATAGCCCTTGCGAAGACCATCGGCGATGATCGCGCGGAGCGAATCCGCTTCGGACGCGCGCGGGAAAATACCGTATCCCCAATGGATCGCCCACACATCGTACGGTCCGGGGCCCGCCGCGTACGCCTGACTAACGTCGATGCTTCCGTCGCCGGCAACGCGTACGCGCGGCGGCGGATAGTCCATCACCGATCCGCGATCATAGGTCGATGCGATGTAATTGTGCGCCAGGCCTAACGTATGACCGACTTCGTGCGCCGCTTTCTGTCTCGCCCGCGCGAGTACGAACGCCGTGTCGGCCGCCGACGACGCCGCGCCCAACAGGCCCGCGTACAGATTGTAGTCCGTGCGTTCGCGATGCGAATCGAGTCGCGCCACACCCTTGATGATTTCACCAGTGCGCGGATCGCCGAGTGAGCCACCGATGGACCAACCACGCTCGTTTCGGTTCTCCCACATCACGACGTTGTAGCGCGCGTCCATCGGGTCGGCGCCTTCGGGTAGATCCTCGACGCGAAACGCGCCCTTGAGACCTGCTTCGTCGAACGCCTTGATCCACCAGCTCACTCCTTCCTTCACCGCCGTGCGAATCGGCTCGGGAATTCCGCGATCGACGTAGTACACGAGTGGATTCTTGATCGGACTGTTCGGGTCGGCGGGATTCACGCGCTCCAAGCGGTGGCGTCCGATCCACCGTTGGTCGAGCGAGCCTTGAATCGGCTGACCGTAGTCCTTGAAGGTGACGCCGAAGTAGCCTACGCGCGGATCGAGCGTACGCGGCTCGAATCCGCTGTCGGGTAGCGGCAGGAGCGACAGGTGCTGGCGGAGCGTGATCGCCGACGGGTCGGGCACGATCGACGACACGATGTCGCCCGGGCCGCCGCCGTTGAGCGCGAAGGTCAGCGACGCGTCGATCTCCGTGTTTTGAGGAAACGATTTGGTGTAAGGCGCGAAGATCGTCGAACGATCACGCGCCAATGCATAGTTGCCTTGTTTGCTGTTGCTCAGGGTTGACGACACGTGCACCCAATCCCGAAACACCATGTCGCTCGCATCGACGAGAACGCGCCCATCCGCATCCTCGGCCACGATCGGCAACGCCGCGACCGTGCTGGGCGGAAACGATTCGCGCACGCTGCGCGCGTTGTCCTGGTTAGGCGAGGAGCTCCGATAGTTCCAGTTCTCCAGAACGAGCAATACTTTGTTGCCGGCGCGATCGAATCGCGCCACGTACGTGCCCACGTCGGCCGCGCGGTCCAATCCGATTGGATTCGATCCCAAGCCTGTCGCCAAGGACACGAACAGCAGTGCGTGCATCGAGTCGTGCGGGATCTCGAGCAGCAGCCGTTCGCCTTTGGAATCGACGTCGAGCGGCAGGAACCCGTCCCAGTGCTTCATGCCGGCGGTCTTGGCCGCAATCGTGGCGGCGGCGGTATCCCGATTCTGGATCGGTGACACGGGCTCTGCGGCCGACACACGGCCGGGTTGCGTTGCACATGCCAGTGCGCTCACGCACACGGCGAATCGAGCGAGAGTTCGCGCCATACGCGCCACTGAGGTAGGGAGGGATTGACCGGCGGGACGAGAATCGAACGAGAAGAAAGTATACGGGGGCGAGGGTGACCGTCACCCTCGCCCCCGTATGCACGGCGATGCCGCGAACTACTAGCCGATTTACTGAACCGTGATCGAGCCCTTCATCCCTAACGCAAGGTGGGGGACGCAGTGCATCGGATAGGTTCCCTTCGGAACGTTCGCGAAGGAAATCGTCTCGCTGTCACCGGCATTCATGAGGAAGTTGCTCTGCAGCGGCGCCATCTGATTGGGCATGTTGGCCGTCAACTGCGATGTGGCTCCAGCAGGAATCGTCGTCGAGTCGAACGCGACATCGTGCGGGCCGCCTGAGACCATGGTGAACTTGACGCCGTCGCCTTGCTTGATGGTGAGCGTAGCAG
>DATNAM010000155.1:0-14950 GCA_035572595.1 Gemmatimonadaceae bacterium | reverse complement strand
CAGATGGCGACCACCAGCACGATGATGCCGGCCACCCAGAGCGGCCACGAGCGGAACGCCAGAGCGAGCGCGAATACGACCACCACGGCCGCGGCGCCGGCGACGATGAACACCATGCCTTCGCGCGCAAAGCTCATTGCAATCCGTTCACGTCGAGGGATTCTCCCGTTAGGCGGCGGTAGGCTTCGAGGTAGCGGGCGCTGGTCGCCCGGACCACGTCGTCGGGCAATGGCGGTGCGGGCGCCTCGCCGTTCCATCGGCGCGCGCGCCGCTCGCCGTCCAGGTAGTCGCGCAACGGTTGCTTGTCGAAGCTCGGTTGCGTGCCGCCCGGCTTGTATGCATCGGCGGGCCAGAAACGCGAGCTGTCGGGTGTGAGGACTTCGTCGATGAGCGTGATGGCTCCGTCAGCGGCGCGGCCGAACTCGAACTTCGTATCGGCGACGATGATACCGCGATCTTCGGCAATCGCGCTGCCTCGCGCGAAAATTGCGCGCGTGAGGCGTTCGAGCTCGGCGGCATCGTGCTCGCCCACGACCTGGCGCATCCGGCTCACGGTGATGTTTTCGTCGTGTCCTGTTTCCGCTTTGGTGGCGGGACTGAAGATCGGCTCGGCCAATCGGTCGCTTTCGCGCAATCCCGTTGGCAGGGGCTCGCCCGCCAGCGTTCCGGACTTTGCGTACTCCTTCCACGCCGAGCCGGAAATATAGCCACGAATGACACACTCGATCGGGAACACGGTGGCGCGACGGCAGAGCATCGCGCGTCCGGTGAGCGCCTTCTGGAACGGAGCCAACTTCGGCACGATGCGCACGATGTCGGGCGCCTTCGCGGTGATGAGATGCGTCGGCACGATGTCGGCGACTTGCGCGAACCACCATGCGCTGAGCTGCGTGAGCACCGCGCCCTTGAATGGGATCGTCTCGCGCATCACCACATCGAATGCGCTCACGCGATCGGTAGCGACGAGCAGCAATCGCGCGTCGTCGACCTCGTAGAGATCGCGAACCTTTCCGCGGCCGAGCCGCCGAAGCGGGAGGTCGCTCGAGACCATCGGCGTCATACGCGCGGCTCCTCGGCTTCGGGTGCGGCCGCGGGGGCAGCGGCAAGAATCGGATTGATCACATCGCGCAGGAACTCATCCACCTGTCGCGGCGCGCGGCCCAGATACCGCGACGGGTTGCCGGCTTCGCGCAGGTCGTTAGGCGAGAGCCCGGCATCGGCGTCGGCGGCGAGGCGCTCGAAGAGATCGTTGTGCGATCCGCCATCCTTCACCGCCTGCGCGGCCGCCAGACTGTGCCGGCGGATTCGCTCGTGCGCCGCCTGACGATCGCCGCCCGCCCGCACGCTCTGGACGATGAGCGCTTCGGTGGCCATGAACGGGAGCTCGTCGGCCACGCGCCGCCGGATGCGGGCCGGGTGCACCTCGAAGCCGGCGGCGATGTTCGCCATGAGCAGAAGAATCGCGTCGACCGCCAGGAACGACTCCGGGATGACTAACCGGCGGTTGGCGCTGTCGTCCAACGTGCGCTCGAAGAACTGCGCGCTGTGCGTGAGGTTCGCGTTCTCCTCGAGCGAAATCACGAACCGCGCCAACGACGAGATGCGTTCGGCGCGCATCGGATTGCGCTTGTAGGCCATCGCCGAGGATCCGACCTGCTCGCTCTCGAACGGCTCCTCGATTTCGCCGAACGACTGCAACACGCGCACGTCGCCGGCAAACTTGGCCGCGCTCGACGCGATGCCGGCCACGACGCCCAACACCTGCGCATCGAGCTTGCGGCTATAGGTCTGCCCGGTCACCGGGAGCACGTGATCGAAGCCTAACCGGCGGACGACCAGTCGCTCGAGGAGCCGCACTTTATCGTGATCGCCGTCGAAGAGCTCGAGGAAACTCGCCTGCGTGCCCGTGGTGCCTTTCACGCCGCGCAACGGCAGCGACGCGACGCGGTGATCGAGGTCCGCGAGATCGAGCACCAGGTCCTGCATCCAGAGCGTGGCGCGCTTGCCGACGGTGGTGAGCTGCGCCGGCTGCAGGTGCGTGTACGCGAGCGTCGGCTCGTCGCGCCACCGTTCGGCGAACGCGGCCAGCGCGCGCAGCACCGCCACGATCTCCACGCGAAGCAGCTCGAGGCCGCGGCGCATGAGAATGAGGTCGGCGTTGTCCGTGACGAACGCGCTCGTGGCGCCGAGGTGGATGAAGGCGCGTGCTTTGGGCGCGACGGTACCGAACGTGTGCACGTGCGCCATCACGTCGTGCCGGAAGCGGCGCTCGAACGCGGCCGCGGCATCGAAGTCGATGTCGTCGAGGTGCGCGCGCATCTGCGCCAGGCCTTCGTCGGTCACGGCGGTAACGCCTAACTCGCGCTGCGCTTCGGCCAGCGCGAGCCACAGGCGGCGCCAGAGCGCGTGCCGCTCCTGCGGCGACCACAGGGCGAGCATCGCCCGCGACGCGTACCGTTGGGCGAGCGGGGACGTGTAGCGCGTCGCGTCGCTCATCGGACCATGAAGTCGGTGGTGTAGATCTGGCCCCCGCGCTCGAAGTACATGTGGATCACGGTGCGACCGGCCAACGCGTTCAGCGCTTTCTGCACGTCCTGCGCGTTGTCGATCGGGACCTGGTTGATTTGCACGATCACATCGCCCTTGGCGATACCCAAATCATCGGAGACGCGCGAGCTCACCGCATAAATGAGCGCGCCGTGCGCACTCCGGATGCCCCGTTCGGCGCGGATGGCCGGCGTGACGGTCACCAGCTCGAGCTCCTTGAGCACTTGTATTTTGGGCGCGCTCTCATCGGGCAGCGACGACACGGTGACGGTGACCGGGAATTGGCGGTCGCCGCGTTTCACCGTGAGCTGCACGCGCTCGCCGACGCGCAGGTCGAGTTTCTCCGCTTCCCAATCGAACGGATTGCGGAGCACGCGGCTGCCGGCGCGGAGGAGGATATCGCCCGCCTTGAGGCCGGCGCCGTCGGCCGGCGATCCCGGTACCACCGCGCGCACGTTGACGCCGAAGCGGAGCGCCTCGAGCGGGCTGTTGGTTTGCGGCAGCTCGAGCTTGATGCCTAACCATGGCTGGCGGACCACGCCGTGGAGCAGCAGATCTTCCATCACGCGCTTGACGCGATTGATGGGAATGGCGAAGCCCAGGCCCACCGATCCGCCGGACGGTGAATAGATGGAGCTGTTCATGCCGATGACTTCGCCGACCGCGTCGACCAGGGGGCCGCCCGAGTTGCCGTGATTGATCGCGGCGTCGGTCTGGATCATGTCGACGTAGGTGGCGCTGCCTTCGTTAGGCGCGACGAGATTGCGTCCGGTGCCGCTGATCACGCCGGTGGTGACGCTGGGCTCGGAGTTGCCGAGGAGGAATCCGTACGGGTTGCCGATGGCGATCGCCCATTCGCCGATCAACAAACTATCCGAGTTGCCGAGCTCCGCCACCGGCAGATTCTTGGCGTCGATCTTGAGCACCGCGATGTCGTTCGTCTCGTCCTTGCCGACGAGGCGCGCATGGTACGACGTGCCATCGCGCAGCGCCACCGAAATCGTCTTCGCGTCGTTCACGACGTGCGCGTTGGTAACGATGACGCCGTCGGAGCGGACGATGAAGCCGGTGCCCAGTCCCTGGAGCACGCGCTGGCTGGATCCGGCGCCGCCGAAGAACGCATCGAACGGATCGGCTGGCGCGTTCTGCACCACCTCCGTCTGCACGGTGACGACTGTCGGCGACACTTTGGCCACCGCGTCGGTGAGAATCGTGCGCCGGCGGGAATCGATCGAATCGGATCGGATGGCCGCGTTGGCGGACTCGACGTGCAACGAAGGCAGCGCGGCCGGCGGCAGCGTGGCCGCGGAGGTCGACGCCGTGCGCGGCGCATCGCCGCGACACGCCACGGCCGCCGCCACCAGGGCCAGGAGAACGGCGCCGCGCATCACGCGTCGCTCCGTGCTACGCCTAACCGTGTGCCCCAGTCGCGCAGGAAACCCGCGAGGCCCAGGTCGGTGAGCGGATGGACGAGCATGGCGCGGAGCACCGCTGGCGGCACCGCCACCGCGTTTGCGCCTAACTTGACCGCGTCCACGAGCCGCCGCGGGCTGCGCACCGACGACGCGAGAATCTCGCATTCCGGCGCGAATCGATCGAATATCGCGCGGATGTCCGCGACCAGCGCACCGCCGTCGCCGCCGGCATCGTCGAGGCGTCCGATGAACGGGCTCACGTACGCGGCGCCGGCCTTTGCCGCCAGCAATGCCTGCGCGGGCGTGAACACGAGCGTCATGTTCACCACCGCGCCCTCGGGCACCAGCCGCCCGAGCGCGACGACACCGTCCTCGACCATCGGGATTTCGACGACGATGTTCTCGCCCAAGCGTGCCAGGTCGCGCGCCTCGCGGTAAATGCCGTCGGCATCGGTCGAGATCACCTGCACCGTCACCGGGCCTCGCACGGCGCGCGCGATCGCGGTGACGTGCTCGGTCGGATCATCGCCCGCCAGCTCGCGCGCGATCAACGTGGGATTGGTCGTGACGCCATCGATGAGTCCGGTGGAGAGGGCCCATTGGATGTCGTCGAGGTTGGCGGTATCGAGAAACAGTCTCATGCCGTGGTCGAATAGAGGTCGCGCGGGTAGATGACCGCGTCGAGGAACAACGCGTGCGGCGGCGCCGGCGCGGAGGTGCCGCTGTTGTCCTCGATGCCTAACAGAGCGGACACGGCATCGGCGTCGCGCCGGCCGCTCGCGGCGTCGGCCATCGTGCCGACGAGGAACCGCACCATGTGGTGGAGAAACCGGTTTGCCTCGATCTCGAACACGAGGCCGCCGGGCCGCTCGCTCCACTCGGCGCGGGCTATCGTGCAGCGATGAGCGTCGCGCTCGGGCGCCGTGCCTTTCACGGCAAAGGCGCGAAAGCAGTGTTCGCCTAAAATCGCCGCGGCGCTCATCGCGAGGATGCGCGCATCGAGGGCGCGATCGAGCGCCCACTCGACGCGTCGCCGAAACGGCGAACGCGCGGCATCGTCGGTGCCGATGTAATAGCTGTAGCGTCGTGATATGGCATCGAAGCGTGCGTGAAAGGCCGGCGCCATCTCGTGCGCCGCGGCCACCCACACGTCCCGCGGTAGCACGCCATTCAGCGCACGTCGGAGCGCCGACGGGGTCCACCGCTCCGGAACTCGGACTCCGACCGCTTGGCCCCGCGCGTGCACACCCGCATCGGTACGGCCGGCGCCAAGCGCCGCCACGGGTCGCGTGCAGATGTGGCCCAACGCGTCCTCGAGCTCCCCTTGCACGGTGCGCTCCCGTGGCTGTCGCTGCCATCCGGCGAACCCGGCGCCATCGTAGTGCAGCACCAGTTGCACGGTGCGCTCCGGCATGTGTCGGAAACTATCCGCGCGCCCTGTGGTGTCAAGCGAGATCGCGTGAGCGAAACGATTGACAGCTCGATACCTACGCCTCTAGTTTGACGAACCCGCTCGAGCTCCGCAGTCCGCCCAAGGCGGCTCACCAACACACAATGCCTCCTCGCACACTCGCGTCCCTGGCGCACGCCCTCGGCGCCGCGTCGGACATGGACGCTGCCTTCGTGGCGTTAGGCGAGGCGTTGGCCGAAGTCGACCGCTCGACCCACCTGGTGCTCGTGTCGTTCGACGCGCGCCGCCAGCTCTTCACCGACAAGCGCACGCCCGAGAACGGACGCGTCGCACGTGCGCGCGTCGATACCACGTTCGATCATCTCCCCCCGCGCTTGCGCACCGTGATCAGCGCCGGCGGACAGTTCGCCGATGCGGGCGACGAGTCGGACGAGCTCGGCCGCTTTTTCGGACTCGAGAACGCGCTCAACGAAGAAGGACTGCTCGCCATGCGCGGTATTCTCCTGGACGGGCATCTCGATTCGGTCGTGTGCTTGTACGAGCCGCGCCGGTTTTTCGGGACACGCGTGATGGAGCGCTTCGCTCCGTACGTCGCGTTGTTCGAGCTCGCGTACGCGCGATTCGCCGAGCGAGACGCGCGCAATGAAGCGGTGCGCACGCTCGAGGATGTCACGCAGCGCGTACACGGCGAGTACGTGAAGCACCTGGCGCACCTGGAGCGCGAGCTCGCCCAAGCGCGCAACACGCCCACGAGCGCAAGCATCGTGGAGCCCGCGCGCCTGCTCGCGCTCGAGGCCGAGGCGGCACGTGCGCGCGAAGATGCGCGCCGCGCGAGTCGGCGCGCCGAAGCGGTGGAAGGGCAGGTGGTGGCGGCCGTTGGGCAGCTCGAGCAGGCGCACGTCGAGCTGCACCGGCGGAGCGAAACGCTGCGCCAGAAGACGCGCACGCTCTATCTCATCGATCGCGTGTTGTCGCTCGACGCGTCCACCGCCGACCCGCGCCAACTGGCCGACGGGCTGCTCGCGCTCGTGGGCGACGACATGCAAGCCCAACGCTGTTCGCTCGTGCTGCGCGTGCCCGATGCGCAGGAGCTCTACATTGCGGCGGCCAAGGGACTTTCCCCCGACGTCACCGAGGGCAAGCGCATCGCGATGGGATTCGGCGTGTCGGGCAAGGTGGCGGCGAGCCGGCAGCCGGTGCTCGTCACCGACGTCGCGCAGGCGCGCGCGCATCCGCTCATCGGCGACGAATATTTCACCACGGGTTCGTTCATCAGCTTTCCGTTAGTCTATCACGACGATCTCGTGGGCGTGGTGAACCTCACCAATCGCGTGCAGCGCGGCGTGTTCATGGAAGAAGACGTGGAGCGCGTGCGGTTGCTGGCGCTCGTGATCTCGCTCATCGCGTCGCACGCGGCGCTGCGTGAGCGGCTGTTCGAGACGATCGGTGTCCACTGACGCGCTCGCGCACGCGCTCAGGCAGCTCGCCGACCATCAGTCGCTGACCGAGGACGAGACCGCGGGGGCGTTCGATGTGATCATGCGGGGCGATGCGCGGCCGTCGCAGGTGGGCGCCCTGCTCATGGCGTTGCGCGTGAAGGGTGAGACGCCCGCGGAAATCGCCGGTGCGGCCCGCGCGCTGCGCTCGGTGATGGTGCAGCTGCCGACCGACGATCCCGACGCGCTGGTCGACACGTGCGGTACCGGCGGCGGGAAAGTCGGCACGTTCAACATCTCGACCGCGGCGGCCTTGGTCGCGGCGGGCGCCGGCGTGCGCATCGCCAAGCACGGCAACCGGTCGTTCACCACACGGTCGGGCAGCGCCGACGTGCTGGAAGCGTTAGGCGTGGACATTCAGCAATCGGTGGATGCGATGCGGCGCACGCTGGACGCGGCGGGCATCGTGTTCATGTTCGCGCCGCGCATGCACCCGGCGATGAAGCACGTGGGGCAGGTGCGGAGCGAGCTGGCGATCGGGACGCTCATGAACATGGTGGGACCGCTGGCGAATCCGGCGTCGGCGGGGCGGCAGGTGGTGGGCGTGTCGGAGCCGGGCCGGCTGCCGCTGCTCGCGGGCGCGCTGGCTGCGTTAGGCAGCCGTCACGCGCTGGTGGTGTACGGCGAGCCGGGCATGGACGAGGTGTCGCCCCTCGGCTGCACCGACGTGCGCGAAGTGCGCGACGGCCGGGCGGCCGTGGAGTGGACACTCGACCCCAGCGAGCACGGCGCCGCCGCGTCGCCTAACGCAGCCGGGCTGGCGGGCGGGTCGCCGGAGGACAACGCCCGCATCATCGTCGACATCGTGAGCGGGCGGCGCGAAGGCGTGCAGCGGGCGGCGGTGCAGCTCAACGCCGCCGCGGCGATTTACGTATCGGGACAGGCGGCCACGTTCGGCGACGCGATGCGCGTCGCCGACGCGGCCCTTCTCGACGGCGTAGGGATTGGCGCCCTCGAGCGCCTGCGCGACGCCAGCCGCCGCGCCTAACGCTAGTAGCGGCGCAACACGCCGACCACGACCCCCTGGATCGTCACATCGTTCTCGTGCACGTACATGGGCGACATCGTTTCGTTCGCCGGCTGCAGCCGAATGCGGCCGTCACGCTCGCGATAGAATTTCTTGACCGTGGCGGCGGTGTTGTCGATGAGCGCGATGACCGTGTCGCCGTTGTCGGCCGCACGCCGCTCGTTGATCACGACGAAATCGCCATCGCGAATCTGCTCGTCGATCATCGAGTTTCCGCGCACCCGCAACACGAAATGATTGCCGGCCCGCCCGATGAACGACTCCGGCACACTCACCGTTTCATTCACCTCGATCGCTTCGATCGGCATACCGGCGGCGACGCTTCCCAACAGCGGCAGCTCGACCGCGCGCGGGTACGCATCGGATGGAAGAATCTCGATCGCGCGGCTTTCGTTGTACGCGCGTTTGATGTACCCCTTGCGTTCGAGATTCGTGAGGTGCTCGTGGACCGTGGCCAGCGAGTTATAGTTGAACTGTCGCGCGATTTCCTCGAAGCTCGGTGCGTACCCGTTCTGTTCCGCGTACGCGCCGAGATAGGTGAGGATCTCGCGTTGCCGCTTCGTGAGCGCCATGCTGTCCCCGCGTGAGAGACCAGTTGATGGAGGCATGGGTGTGCTCGCCTTCGAGCCAACCACACAGTGCCTTCCGTTCCCGAATGGACTCCGAATTGCACAATAGCCGAAGATCAACCGAAGTGCAAGTCTCCCAATCATCTATTACATGGACTCCGCCTACCGGCGTGTTGGGCGGGATCGTGGCCGAGGCGTACGAACGCGTCGACCGGCTGCGCGCTGACCGTGCGCTCGTTGCCGGCCTCGAGCGTGAGGCGGCCGCGGCGCCGCTGCCTCCTTCGTTTCGCTCAGGCCTCCGGCAAGCCATGGTTTCGGTCATCGCCGAGGTGAAGCGGAAGTCGCCGTCCAAGGGCACGATCAACGCGTCGCTCACCGCCGCGTCGCAGGCATCCGCCTACGCAGCGGGCGGCGCGGCGGCGATCTCGGTCCTGACGGAACAGGTGCACTTCGGCGGATCGGTTGCCGACCTTCGCGAGGCGCGCGCCGCGGTCGGCGTGCCGCTCCTGAGGAAAGATTTTCACGTCGACGAGCTGCAGTTGATCGAGGCGCGCGCGGCCGGCGCGTCGGCGGCCCTGCTCATCGCACGCGCGTTGCCGCCGGACACGCTGCGCCGGCTGGTCGCGTTCGCGTTGTCGATGGACTTGGAGCCGCTGGTCGAAGTCCGGACTGCCCTCGAGCTCGAGCGAGCCATAGCGGCGGGAGCACGCGTGATCGGCGTCAACAACCGCGACCTCGAGACACTCGACATCGAGCCCCACGTGGGTGACGCCATAGTTCGGCTCATCCCGCCGGAATGCGTCGCGATCGCGGAGAGCGGCGTTCGCGGCGTGGAAGACGTGGAGCGGGCGGCCCGCGCCGGCGCGGACGCGGTGCTCGTCGGCTCCAGCGTATCGGCCTCGGCGGATCCGGTCGCGGCGGTGAAAGGACTAACGGTCGTGCGGCGGAGCGGACGTGGCGGTTGACATCAAGTTTTGCGGCCTCACGCGTCCCGCGGACGCCGCCCAAGTCGGAACCCACGGAGCCGTTTATGCGGGCGTCGTGCTGGCGAGCGGTCCCCGCCGGCTGGATCCGGCGCGCGCGGCCCTCGTGCTCGAGGCGCTGTCGCCGGGCGTCAAACGCGCGGCGGTTTTCGGTCCGCAGTCGGCCGACGAGGTGGTGGATCTTGCGCGCCGGCTGCGGCTGGACGTGGCCCAACTGCACGGCGATCCGTTAGCCGCCGTCGTCCGCGACGTCCGCGCCGCGTTACACCCGCGCACTGCCGTGTGGGCGGTGGTGCGCGTGACCAACGGAGACGAGGCCGTGCAGCGCATCGTGGAGCTCGACGGCGTCGCCGACGGCATTTTGCTCGATGCGGCAGCAGCCGGAAATCTGGGCGGATCCGGCACTGCCTTCGACTGGAGCGCGTTTCCGCCTGGCGGCCGCCCACGCCGCAGCACGTTCATCGTGGCCGGCGGCCTAACGCCTGACAACGTCGCCCTCGCCATTCGCACGTTCCACCCCGATGTCGTCGACGTGTCGTCGGGCATCGAGCGGACGCGCGGAGTCAAAGACACCGAACGGATGCGCGCGTTCGCGCAGGCCGTGCTTCACGAGAACCAACGCGTATGACAATCGTCGAACGACAGGACCGCTTCGGAGCATTCGGCGGCCGCTATGTGCCCGAGACCCTCGTACCGGCGCTCGATCAATTAGAACAGGAGTATGATCGGGCCATGGCCGACGCCGGATTTCGCGACGAGCTCGACAGTTTGCTCCACACCTACGTCGGTCGTCCATCCTCGTTGAGCGATGCGCCGCGATTTTCGGCGATGGTCGGAGCACCCGTGTACCTGAAACGGGAAGACCTCAATCACACGGGCGCGCACAAGATCAACAACACCGTCGGACAGGCGTTGCTCGCCCGGCGGATGGGCAAGCAGCGAATCATCGCCGAGACCGGCGCCGGTCAGCATGGCGTTGCGACGGCGACGGTGTGTGCGCGGTTCGGTCTCGAGTGTGTCGTGTACATGGGCGAAGAGGACATGCGGCGCCAGGCGCTGAATGTCTTTCGCATGCGGTTGATGGGCGCGGAAGTGCGTCCGGTGACGTCGGGATCCAAGACGTTGAAGGATGCCACGAGCGAAGCGATTCGCGACTGGGTAACGAACGTGACTGATAGCCACTACATCATCGGCTCGGTCGTCGGGCCGGCACCTTACCCGCGCATCGTGCGCGACCTGCAGGCTGTCATCGGCAACGAAGCGCGCGCGCAGATGCTGGAGCGGGCGGGGCGATTGCCGGCGACGGTCGTCGCGTGCGTCGGCGGCGGGTCTAACGCAATGGGCATCTTTCACGCGTTCGTGGGCGATCGCGACGTGGAGCTGGTAGGCGTCGAAGCCGCCGGCGATGGCCTGGATACCGAGCGCCACTCGGCGTCGCTGTCCAAGGGCCGGCCGGGTGTGCTGCACGGATCGCTCAGCTACCTGCTGCAGGACGAGCACGGCCAGGTCCATCCGGCGCACTCGATTTCGGCGGGGCTCGACTATCCCGGCGTCGGTCCCGAGCACTCGTACCTCAAGCAAACGGGCCGTGCGCGCTACGTCTCGGTGACCGACACGCAAGCGCTCGATGGCTTTCAGATGCTGAGCCGCCTGGAAGGCATCATTCCGGCGCTCGAGACGTCGCACGCCGTCGCCTGGGTTGCCTCGCAGCGCGGTCGTTGGGCAGACGACCAACCGGTGCTCATCTGCGTGAGCGGTCGCGGCGACAAGGACGTGATGCAGGTGAGCGAGCTTCTGACCCCAGCCGCGGGCGCGTGACAGCGACCACCGCCACCGCCGCGGCAGCGCCTCTGACCGCCGAGCAAGCGCTTCCCGAGCCGCCGTTTTCGCCGCAGCTCGTGGAGGAGTTCGTGCGCCATTTCGTGCGCGCGGTCAAGACGCACCAGCTCTACCTGCCTAACAATCCGATCTATCAGCGGTCGATCGACGGGTTGCGCGCGTCGTTCACGCCGATGTGGGACGTGACCACCGAGCTCGTGCTGCAGATTTCGGAGTCCGAATTCCGGTGGATGGGCCGCAGCGTGCACCACGAAGCGTCGCGTTCCGAGAGTCTGCCGTGGGTGTTCTACAAGGACGGCCTGCGCGAGCTCACGATCATGCAGGGCTTCGAGCAGGAAGAGGTCGGGACGCTGCTCGACATCATGCAGCGCGTGCGCAAGGCCTCGCCCGACGAAGACGATCTCCTCACGCTGCTCTGGGAGCAGGAGTTCGCATATCTCCGCTACCGGTTCATCGACATCGGCAGCGAGAGTCTGGGCAGCGACATCATGGACGCCGCCGAAGCAGCGGCCGCGGCGGCGAACGATCCCAACACCCCCGCGCCGATCATTTCCGTAGCCGACATCCACGACGAGGTCGCCGAGACGGAACGCAAGGGCATCGTCAAGCTCGAGGAACTGGACGGCTCGCTCTACTTCCTGGACGAGCAGGAAATCGATTATCTGCGCGAGGCGGTGCAGAAAGAGCAGGCGCTCAATCTGCGCCGCAACGTGATCGAGATCTTGTTCGACATCGCGGAGACGCAGCCGGCGGCCGACACGCGCGATGAGGTCTGCACGATTCTCGAGCAGATCATGCCGCACCTCCTTACCGCCGGCGACTACGGCGCGGTAGCGCTGGTATTGCGCGAGGCGGCGGTGGTGCTCAAGCGCGCCACCGATCTCGCGCCAGCGCACCGGCAGCGGTTCGCCGCGCTGCCGGGCCTCATCAGCAATTCGGCGGTGCTGCAGCAACTGCTGACGGCGCTCAACGACGCCATCGTGGTGCCGCCGCAGGAAGACCTGGACGCGCTGTTCGAGCAACTCCAGGGCGAAACGTTAGGCACGATCCTCTCCGGTCTCAGGCAGACGCAGCGCCCGGAGCTGCGCACGATGCTCGAGCAGACGGCAGCCCGCCTGGCCTCAAGCAACACGGCCGAGCTCCTGCGGCTGATCGCGGCCGAGGACGAGCAGGTGGCCGTGGAGGCGATGCGCCGCGCGGCCGACCTCAAGACGCCGGCGGCGGTGGGCCACCTGCTCAAGTGTCTCTCGCACCACGACGTGCCGCGCCGGTTAGGCGCGGTGCAGGCGCTGTCGGAGATCGGATCGCCCGGTGCGCTGCGCGCGCTCGAATCGGCGCTCGACGACGCCGACCGCGACGTGCGTCTCACGGCGGTGCGCACGCTGAGCACGCGCGGCCACAAAACGGCGCTGCCCAAGGTGGAGGCGGTGGTGAAGGGAACGTCGGTGAAGACGGCGGATCTCACGGAGAAGATGGCGTACTTCGAAGCCTACGGACTGCTCGCCGGCGACGCGGGCATCCCGCAGCTCGACGCGCTGCTCAACGGCCGCAGCGCGCTGCTGCGGTTGCGCGTCGACCCCGACCTGCGTGCCTGCGCCGCGATGGCGTTAGGCCGAATCGGCTCGGACAAGGCATTCGAGGTGCTGCGCAAGGCGGCCGACGACAAGGACGTCCGGGTCCGCAGCGCGATCAACAAGGCGCTGCGTGGAGGCACCCAGTGACGACCACCCGACCGGTGCCCGCGGCGGGAGCGTACGCGCCGCCGTCGGCTTCGCCGCCCGAGATCGGCGAGCGCGGAAGCGATGGCTTCATCCGGAAGGTCGGCCGCGAGCTCTTGATGAGCGTGTACGGCGCGCTCCGCACCGTGAAGATGTATCCGCCCGACAATCCAGTGGTGCAGAAGACGCTCGAGGACCTCGTGCGCCTGACGAACGACCTGTGGCGCCGCGAGCAGGAAGTCGACATCCGCTGCACGGGCGAATTCATCTTCATCAACGGCACGCGGCTGCGTCTCGACCTCGACAACTACGCCACGTTCAGCCGCATCATCTCGGCGTTCCGCGAAGCGGGCGCCGGGCTCTGCCGCGTGCGCGGCGATACCACGCCGCGCGACTGGGTGGTGTTCCTCACCGTGCTCCAGGCGCCGGAACAGGGTGATCCCGACACCCGGCTCCAGGCGTTAGGCAACAAGCTCGCCGCCGCCAACGTGTCCGTGTTCGAGCTCGGTCCCTTCGCGGCGGCCGACCAGGCCGACGCGGCCAGCCAGATGCAGGCGAAGGAGGCGGCCAAGCGGACCTACGCGCAATCGGTGTCGGTGACCAAGGATGTCATCAACTCGGTGCGGATGGGCAAGAGCCCGAACATCAAGAAGATCAAGCGGGTGGTGCAGGGGATCGTCGACCAGATCCTGAACGAGGAGACGTCGCTCATCGGGCTGACCACGCTTCGCGACTACGACGAATACACGTTCACGCACAGCGTCAACGTGTGCATTTTCTCGGTAGCGTTAGGCAGGAAAGTGGGGCTGACGCGGCTCCAGCTGTACGATCTCGGCGTGGGCGCGCTGATGCACGACGTGGGCAAGGCCCGCGTGCCGCTCGAAATCCTGAACAAGCCGGGCTCGCTGACCGAGGACGAGTGGCGGGCAGTGAGCGCGCACCCGTGGATGGGCGTGCTGCAGCTGTTCCAGATGCGCGGACAGAACGACATCCCGTACCGCGCCATGATCGTGGCGTTCGAGCACCACAAGAAAACCGACCTGACGGGCTATCCGCGCCACGTTAGGCCGCGCGAGCTGAGCATCTACAGCAAGGTGGTGGCGGTGTCGGACTCGTTCGACGCGGCCACGTCGCGCCGCGCGTATCAGACGGTCCCGCTGTCGCCCGCCGCGGTGCTGCAGGAAATGCGGATCAATCCGCGCCGCGGCATGGATCAGGTGCTCGTGAAGGCGTTCATGAGCCTCGTCGGCCACTACCCGGTCGGCACCATGGTGGTGCTCGATACGTTCGAGTTGGCGCTCGTTCACGCGGCCAACCCCTCCCCCGACGCGATCGCACGGCCTATCGTAAAGATCGTCAGCGATGAGCGCGGCAACGTGCTCTTCCCGGGCGCGGTCGCCGATCTCACCGAACGCGACGCGGCCGGCGTGTACAAGCGCACCATCATCAAGGTTGCCGATCCCGACCGCTATGGTATCCGCGTCAGCGACTATTACATCTGATCAGATCGCCCAAAAATTCGCCGCGCTCGCCGAGCGCCGGCGCAAAGCACTCGTTGCCTACCTCACCGCCGGACATCCCGATCGTGCTCGCTCACTCGCGCTGCTGCGCGCGGTGGCCCGTGCCGGCGCCGACATCATCGAGTTGGGCATCCCGTTCTCCGATCCATTGGCCGACGGCCCCATCATCCAGGCCAGCTCCCAGGAAGCGCTCGCGCACGGCATGACGTTCGACGGCGCCCTCGATCTGATCGCCGAGGCGGCCGTCGACGTACCGGTGGTCGTGTTCACCTATCTCAATCCGCTGCTGGCGGCCGGCGCCGATGCGCTCGATCGCGCCGCGCGGGCTGGCGCGAGCGGACTCTTGCTCACCGACCTGCCCGTGGGCGCGGATCCGGCGCTGGAATCCCGGATCGCGGCCGGTCCGCTGGCGTTCGTGCGGTTGG
>DATNAM010000154.1:0-11271 GCA_035572595.1 Gemmatimonadaceae bacterium | reverse complement strand
CACGATCATCGCGCTTGCCGGCGTCGTGGGGAAATCGACACCGCCGGCGGCGCTGGGTAGAGCCGAGTGAGTGTAACGCCGCAAGCACATCGGTTACTTCGGTGCCACTCGGGTCTAGGTCGACGGGCGGTCCTGATCGCTAGATTCCACGCGTGACCTCCCTCATCAGCACGCAAGTTCAGAAGTTCCGCTCCGGCGAACCCGGCAAGCTGAGCGTCCTGATGGCGACCGCCTTCATCGACATGGTGGGGGCGCTGATCATCATCCCATTGCTGCCGTTCTACGCCGTCAAATTCGGCGCGAGCGACTTCATGGTGATGGTGCTGGTGTCGGCGTTCTCGGCGATGCAGCTCGTGAGCGCGCCGTTATGGGGACGCGTGTCCGACCGCTACGGTCGCAAGCCGGCGCTCCTCATCGGACTCGGCGCGTCGGCGATCGCGTACGTCGTGTTTGCCTACGCCGATTCGTACTGGCTGCTGCTGCTGTCGCGGGCCGTGCAGGGCGCCGGCGGCGGGACCACCGCGGTGATCCAGGCATACGTCACCGACAGTGTCGAGCCGCGCAATCGCGCCAAAGGGTTAGGCTGGCTGTCGGCGGCGACCAACGCGGGCGTTGTGTTAGGCCCGGCCATCGGCTCGTGGTCGCAGGGCTTCAACGACCACGCGCCGGGTCTGGTGGCGGCGGTCCTGTGCGCGCTGAACGTTCTGTTCGCCGCGCGGTTCCTCGCCGAATCGCGCTCGGTATCGGCAGCCGACCGCGCGCGTCGCAAGCCGAGCAGCAAGACCTCGACCGCCGTGCTCCAGGTGGCGACGTGGCGACACCTTGGCGATCCGGCGTCGCGCCTCATCTGGATGTATTCCATCGGCATCGGCGCGTGGTACGGGGTGAGTGCATTGCTCACCCTCTACCTCGGCCGCGCGTTCAATGTGACCGCCGAGTCGATCGGGCCGTTCTATTCCTACATCGGAGCGCTGAATATCGTGTTCAGGCTGCTCGTGTTAGGCTGGGCGGTGGACCGGTTAGGCGAGATGCGGACGGCGCGCTTCGGCGCAACGGCGCTTGCATTGGGGTTGGCCTTCATTCCGTTCACGTCGCCGGTGCACTTCGCGCACCTGACGTACCTCACCATTGCGTTGGCACTCGCGCTCATTCCACTCGGCACCGCGCTCAATTTCCCGTGCGTCACCGCGACGCTGTCGCGCGTGGTGAGCGACGACGACCGCGGCCTGTACCTCGGCGTGCAGCAAACGTACGGCGGCTTGGCGCGCGTGCTCTATCCGTTGGCCGCCGGCGCGGCGTCGGACCACTTCGGCATCGGTGCGCCGTTCTGGTTGTCGGCGATGCTGGTCGCCAGCACGATTCTCATGGGCGGCAACCTGGCGCGATTCTCGCGCGACACCGGCGAGCATCCCGTGCCGTCGCCCGCCGTTGCCGACGCGGTGAAGGAGAGGCCGGTCATCGCCGAGTAGCCGCAGACAACCCGGCACCGGAAAGCGCGCCGCTACTGGATCATCACCGTTTCGGCGCGGGACCACCGGCCTTCCGCCCAACGCGCGACCAACGTGATCGCGAGCACGAGCACGATCAACACGACGCTGTAGGCGGCGGCGGTGCCGAACGCAAAATTCCGGAGCTGCGACAGGATCTCCATCGAGATGGGCCGGTTGGCGTGCGTGAACAGCACGATACTGGCGACGAATTCGCCGACCGCGGTGATGGCGGCGAGCATCGCACCGGCGACCAGCCCAGGCCGTGCGGCTGGAATGACAACCCGACGCATGGTCAGCCACCAGCTTGCGCCTAACCCGCGGGCCGCATCCTCGAGCGACGGGTCCATCTGCCGCAGTGATCCCTCGGTGGCGCTCGACACGAGCGGAATCCCACGCACGAAATAGGCGAGCGGCAGAATCCAGAACGTGCCGACTAACAGAACCCGCGCGCCGGCCAACGATGTCCGGTCGAACGTCGACGCGAGGCCAATGGCGATCGCGGTCCCCGGAATCGCCCACGGCAGCGCCACCAGAATCGCCAGCAGCCAGCGCACGCGAAACCGGCGCAGCACCAGCAAATACGCGGCGAGAAAGCACACGACGATGTCGAGCGCCGTCGCGATCGCCGTCATCGACACGCTGTTCCAGATCGGCACCCACAACTCGGTGTCGGTCGCGAGACGGCGGAAGTTGTCGAGTGTGTATTCGGGCGGCAGCACCTGTGTCGTCCACGCGCCATCGCGCGCGAACGAGACGAGAACGACCATCGCGTGCGGCAACACCAGAATGATGACCAGCACTGCCCCGACTATCGGCGCGAGGACCCGGGCGCTCGGCGACTGCAGGCGGCTTCGCACCACGGCACCCTTCGACGAAACAGCGTACGTACGACGACGTTCGAACCATCGCAACAAAATCAGCGCCGCAATGGCGCCAACCGCGAGCACGGTCGTCTCGACGTAGGCGAGGTCGAGCGCGCCGTTCAGCTTGGACGCGACGATCTGCGTCGACAGCACGCGCAACCCGCCGCCGAAGATGTAGGGCGCCGAGAAGCTGCCGAGCGCGCTCATGAACACGAGCAACATCGAGCCCGCGATCGCCGGCGTGAGAAGCGGCAGCGTCACACGCCGCAGACGATGCCACCGCGACGCGCCTAACCCGGCCGCCGCTTCGTCGAGCGACGTATCCAGCCGCTCCAATCCCGCCGACACGAACAGGAACACGTACACGTACATCGTGTACGCGTGCACGAAGATGATGGCGCCGACGCCGTTCAGGGTCCACGGGGCCCGGTCGAGATGGAACAGCGACTGCACGCCGCGCGTCACGACGCCGCTTTCGCCGTAGAGAAACAGGAACGCGACGACGCCGACTAACGGAGGCAGCGCCGCCGGCAGGGTTGCGACGGCGCTCAACACGCGGCGGCCGCGAAACTCGAAGCGGGTGAGCAGAAACGCGAGGGGCAAGCCGACGGCGACAGCCGCTATCACAGACCCCACGGCAATCACCAGCGTCGTGCGGAGCGCTTCTCGATCCGTAGGACTCGCCGCGAATTCACGCCACGATCGCAAGCCGTGCTCGAAGCTGCCGGCGATGATCGATGCGTTCGGGTACACTACCGACCAGAGCAGCACGAGCAGCACGGGGAGCGCGAATAGCCACGTGCCCTTACTGGTGCGCGTGTGCTCGTCGCTCACGCTACGACCGCAACGGGCTCACGGGAGACCCGGACGCGCACCGCATCTCCCTCGTGCACGTCACGCGCCGTGCTGTGCACCTCGAGATCCACGGAGTCGGCCACGCGCACCCGATACGCGAGCAGCGCGCCGGCGAACCGCCGTTCCGTCACGACGCCCGGCCATGCATCGCCGTCGGGGCCCGGAGAGAACGCGAGCGCATCGGGCCGCAGCACCGCCAGCGCAGGTCCCCGAGATGGAACGTCCGGCGCCGGCGCCGCGCGCAACGTCCGCGCGACGCCGCCTAACTGAACGGTCACATGATCGCCATCGAGCTCGCCCGGCACGATCGTCGAACGACCGATGAACGCGGCCACGTCCCGTGTGGCGGGCTTATCGTACAGCGTCTCGGCGGTCCCCACCTGCAGCAGTTTCCCCGCCGAGAGGAGCGCGACACGATCGGCAACGGCAAACGCGTCTTCCTGGTCGTGCGTCACGAAGAGCGCCGTCACGCCGAGGCGGTGAAGCGTCGCCCGAAGTTCCTCGCGCGTGCTCCGCCGCAGCGTCGGGTCGAGATTGGACAGCGGCTCGTCGAGCAACAGCACCGGAGGCTCGATGACTAACGCACGGGCCAACGCCACGCGCTGTTGCTCGCCGCCGGACAACGACTGGATCTGCCGCCCGTCGGCGCCGGCGAGGCCAACACCCGCGAGCGCCTGCGCGGCGCGCGTCATGCGTTCGCGCCGCGCTACGCCGCGCGCCTCGAGACCGAACGCCACGTTCTGTCCGACGGTCAGATGCGGGAACAACGCGTAATGCTGAAACACCATGCCGAACTGACGGCGCTGCGGCGGCAAGGCCGTAATGTCGCGTCCGTCGAGCACCACCGCCCCCGCATCGGGTGTCTCGTAGCCCGCGACCATTCTGAGCGTGGTGGTCTTGCCCGATCCGCTCGCGCCGATGAGCGCAACGAGCTCGCCGGCCGCGATCTCGAGCGACACAGCGTCAACGGCCGCCCGTGTTCCACCGAACCGACGCGTGAGCCGATCCAGAACCAGATGCGGCGCGGGGCCGCTCACCGCGAGCTGTTCCGGATGTGCGAGTCCCAGTACTGCATCCACTCGTCGAGATGCTGCTCGAGCATGGCGCGATCGAGTGGCATGGGTTTGATCTGTGCGCGGGCGTCGCGAATCCATCCCGGCAGCGAATCACTCGGAATGTCCGTGCGCACGGGAATGCGATAGAATCGCGTCGCCGCATCGATCAGTGCGCGCTCGGAGGTCACGAACTCGTAGTACTCGCGAGCGAGCGCCTCGTGCTTGGTGCCCTTCACCACCGCGATCGCGTCGACCAGCAGCGGCGTCCCGCTCGCCGGGATGACGTACTTGACGGGGATGTGATATCGATCGCGCAGCATCGCGAGATCGGGCATGTCGAACAGCGTGATCAACCCTTCCTGTCGCCCCAGCTTCTGGTACAGAATCGTCGGATTGAGCGTGTACTCCTTGGTCTGCGCGTCGAGGCGCTTGAGCCAGTCGTAGCCGCGGTTAGGCGAGCCGGTTTCACGAATGCTGCGGAGAATGATGGCGCCGAATATCGCGCGCATGCTGCCCGATGCGATCGGGTCGCGAATCAGCACCTTCCCCTTCCATTTGGGATCGAGCACGTCGTCCCAATCTTTGGGCGCGGCCGAATCACTCACCGCCTGGCTGTTGTACCCGATGACCTCGGGCGTGAGATAGGTGCCGTACCAGAGATCGGTCGGATCGTGGCTGTCCGCGGGCACTGCACCTGCCCACGTGGGCCGATATGGGGAGAGCAACCCTTCGCGGCCCGCGCGTTCGAAGATTTCTTCCGGCGCGCCGAACCAGATGTCGGCTTGCGGGTTCGCCTTCTCGCTGCGCAGGCGATCGATGATGTCCTGCGAGCCCATGTCCACCGACTGGACGTCGACGTCGGGGTGCGCGGCCTCGAATTCCTTCTCGTAAAATCCGAGCAGGTCGCTGCCGTGCGGCGAGTACACCGTTAGCACGGTGCGATGCGGGCCGCGCTGGCACGCCGCGAGGCCGAGCAGCATCGCCGCCAGGCTCGCGCCGGCAATCCGTGCGACGCACCGCCGCGCCGCGCGCATCACCGCGGGTGCTGCGCGCCGCCCGCGGCGCCGATCGCGGGCGGCGCCTCGCCCACGCCTAACAAATTCAGAAAGAGACGCGATGCACCGGCGTTGCCCGCCGGCAGCTGCCGGAACAGCGACAGCGTGGTGTACACGTACGTGCCGCTGCCGAGGTGCGTCTCCAGGATCGCTCCCGAATTGGGCGGCTCGTCGGGGTCGTTCATCGAGATCGGCGTCGTGTAGTGCGAGTCGATGGGCATCGACGGCATGTACAGCGACCGCTCCTGTACCCACCCGTTCCAATCATCGGTCGAGATCTTGTTGGGCCAGGTCAACGTCGGATCGTTAGGCAATAGTATCCGGACCGGCGCGTTCTCATCGGTCACGCGCGCTGCCGGACGGGCGAGCGCAATCGGATACGGCAACCGGCCTTGGGCGGTCATCTCGTACTGACCGTACTGCACCACCATGGTGCCACCGTGCCGAACCCAATCGAGGAGCCGTGCATTCGCGGCCTCGAGCTCCGGGTGTGCCTCGTAGGCACGCGTCCCGATCACCACCGTCGTGAACCGCGACAGGTCGACCGACGCCAGCCGCGCCGGGTCGATGACGGTGAGCGGCACGCCTAACTCTTGCAACATCGGCGCGACGTTGTCGCCGACGCCGCGGACGTACGCCACGTCGAGATGCGGCGGCAGCGCGGCGTCGACCGCATTGACCGTCAGCGACGCCGGCCGATAGAGCTTCTGCGGCCGAATGTGCGAGTATTCGATCGGGACGTAGCCGATGCTATACGTGTCCGAGCCGCTGCGAGCCTGCGCCGCAATGACGTGCTGGCCCGGCGTCAGCTGCCCCGTGATCTGAAACGAAACCGTCGCCGACGTCTCGAATCCGCTCAGATGCGCGGTGCGCGACCCCGAGTCGGCGTGCAACCCACTCGGCAGCGTGAGCGCGACCTGCACATCGCGCGGTTCGGTGACGCCGGAAACGAGATGCACTTGCACCGATCGGTCGACCGGCGTGTTGGCGCGCGCCAACGCTACCGTCCGGTCGAGCGTCACCGCGACCACCGGTACCACCATGAGAGGCCGCTCGACGGCGCCGCGTACCGGATCGGCGTAGCGCCGTACCACCGGCACGTCGGTCACGACGCGGCCGCCGTCTAACGCAACGCGGAGATGGACGCCGGCGTCTCGCACGTCGTCGGATCGCCCGTCGATCGGCACCGAGAACATGTCGCCGCGCCGCGGCGTGGCCAGCCACCAAGGTTGCGACAGCGAATCGCCGTGCACGTACACGGTGTCGGTGTGCGCGCTGTCCGATGCGATCGCTACGTCGTGGCCCGCCGGCGACGAGCCTGCGCCGCCCCGCACGGCACCCGTCGCCGACGCGGACTCCATCGACACACGGCCGCTTCCGCGATTGTACACCGTCACCGCCACCGGAATCGAGTCGCCGAGTGCCACCGCGTCGCGCTGAACTAACGCCTCGATCGCGATCCCCCGCGCCATGAGCAGCGCGCGTGTCACGCGCTCCAGTCCATCGGCCACCGATACCAGCGCATCGCCGCTCATCGACTGTGGCGCCGTATGCGCATCGGTCGAGAGCTGCACGAGCGCTGCGTGCGCCTTCTCGAGGGCCGGCACTCCCGTCGCGGGATTGTATAGACTGAGCGAGCGCCGCGCCTCCGCCGTGGCCGTGACGAGCCGCTCGACCGCGTTCTTGTCGGCCGGGCGAGTGACTAACGGAAGAAGGCGCCGCCAGGTGGTATCGATGCCATCAAAAATCGAACGCTCCCGTTTGGCGTCCGCCGGCGCGCCGGTCACGCGCGAGGCTTCCCGCGCGAGCGAGCCCGTCTGCGACCCGAGCCGCGCAATGACGCCGAACCCCTGCGACTTGTGCTGCGACCGGCTCTCCGCCGCGATCTCCGCATACGACTTGCCCAACACGGGATCGAGCCCGCCCGCGTTGTAGGTGAACGTCGCCCCTTCGCCATTGAAGTACGAACGCGCGCGATAAAACTTGAGCGGCGCCCATGCACCATACCCGGCGGTAGCCGAGCGCGGGAAGCGCACCGTATCGAGCGCGGCGTCGTACGCCTCGCGCGCGACGATTCCCGCTACCTGATGCTGGCCGTGTCCGTCGCGCGGCGTACCCGAGAACACCGACACGATCACCTGCGGCCGGAACGCACGCACGACCGTCACCACATCTTTGAGCACCGAGTCGTGCGGCCAGTGTTGGAACGACTCGGCGCTGGTTTTGGAGAAGCCGAAATCGTACGCCCGCGTAAAGTACTGGTGCGCGCCGTCGATGCGCCGAGCCGCCAGCAGCTCCTCGGTACGGATGACGCCTAACGCGTCGCCCAGCTCGTCTCCGATGAGGTTCTGGCCGCCATCCCCGCGCGTCAGCGACAGGTACGCGACATCCACGTGGTGTCCGCGGGTGAGCCACGTGATGAGCCGCGTGTCCTCGTCATCGGGATGCGCACCGATCACGAGGACCCGCACCGACACCGGCAGGCCCTCGACGAGTTGGCCCAACGCGGCGGCGCCGCGGTCCTGGGCGGGAAGCGGGTGCAACGCACCCGCGGCGATCAGCGATAGAGCGACGATGGCGTGGCGTAGGTGCATAGAGTCCAAGGCACTGTGTGAGATCCAAGGACGCCGCCACAGCGCGGCGGCCCTGCGCCGCCGTCTATCTGACCCGCACGGGCAGTCAGCCCCGCGCCGCACTCGTCGCGCCGACTGCGTCGGTCACGGTAAGTGCGTCGGCGACGATCCTCGTCTGTTGTTCGGTGTGCGAAGTCGCATAGCCCTCAGCGGGACTCGCGCGCTCCGGACGACCAATGTACCGGATCGGCAGCGTGTTCCCCACCGCCGCCCGTAATCGCGGCGCGACGAACGTCCACGCTCCCATGTTCTTGGGTTCTTCTTGCGCCCATACCACGTCCTCGAGCGCCGGGTACCGGTCGATGGCGCGCGCTATAGCCTCGTTCGGCCACGGATACAGCTCTTCGACCCGGACCAGCGCGATGCTGTCATTCTTCGCGCCCGACGCAGCCAGATCATAGTAGAGCTTGCCGGTGCACAGCACCACGCGACGAACGCGCTCGCTCGCCTTCCCCACGGTCGCATCGTCGATCACTGGCTTGAACGCGCCGGACGACAAATCGGACAGATGCGACGCGGCCTGCGGCAGTCGCAACAGGCTCTTGGGCTGCATGAGCACCAGCGGTCGCCGGTCGCTAGCCAGCGCCTGACGCCGCAAAATATGGAAGTACTGCGCCGGGGTCGATGGATAGGCGACCCGCATGTTGTTCTCAGCCGACAACTGCAGGAATCGCTCGAGACGCGAGCTCGAGTGCTCGGGACCACCGCCTTCGTAGCCGTGCGGCAGTAGCAGCACGACACTCGAATCCTGTCCCCACTTCGCGCGGTCCGACGCAATGAACTGGTCGATGATCGGCTGCGCGACGTTCGCGAAGTCGCCGTATTGCGCTTCCCACATCACCAACGTCCCGGGCGACGCCACGCTGTACCCGTACTCGAACGCGAGGACGGCCATCTCGGACAACGGCGAGTTGAACACCTCGAAGTGTCCCTCGGCGCCGGGAATGTGCTGCAGCGGCGCGTAGGACGTCCCGCGCTCATAGTCATGCAGGACGGCCTGGCGGTGCGAGAACGTGCCGCGTTCGCTGTCCTGGCCTGTGAGACGCACCGACACACCCTGCAGCAGCAACGAGCCTAACGCAAGGGCTTCGGCGTGTCCCCAATCGATGCCGCCCGCGTCGCCTAACGCGGCCCGGCGGCGCTCCAGCAGTTTGGCCAGCTTGGGCAGCGGCTTGAAGTCGGACGGCCACGCGAGCAAGCGATCGTTGATGCCGCGCAGGACATCGGACCGCACGCTCGTCTCGATGGACGCCAGATCGGGAGCGGTGCCGTGATGCCCGTTGCCGTTCTCCGCCGGCGCCGGCGCGGCCTTCACTTGCGTGAGCACGCGATCGAACGCCGCGTGCACCTGCGCGTCGAGCGCCTTCACGTCGTCGTCGGTGACGAGGCCGTCGCGAACCAGGCGCGCCGCCCAGACCTCGCGCGGGGTCGGATGCGAACGTATCGCAGCGTACAGCAACGGCTGGGTGAATGCCGGCTCATCCGTCTCGTTGTGTCCGTGCCGGCGGTAGCCGACGAGGTCGATCAGAAAATCCTTCCCGAAGCGCGCACGATATGAGAGGCCAATCCACACGGCTGCGACACAGGCTTCTGCGTCATCGCCATTCACGTGGACGATCGGCACCTCGAAGCCCTTCGCCAGATCGCTGGCGTAGTACGTCGAGCGACCATCGCGCGGATCGGTGGTGAAGCCGACCTGGTTGTTCGAGATGATGTGCAGTGTGCCGCCGGTCCGGTACCCACGGAGGGACGAGAGGTTGAACGTCTCGGCGACGATACCCTCGCCGGGAAACGCCGCATCGCCGTGGACTAACACCGGCAACACGCTCGCTTCATCGCGCGACGGTTCGGCGTCCGCCGCCGATGAGCGCGTTTCCTGCAGCGCGCGGGCCACGCCCTCGACCACCGGATTCACCATCTCGAGATGGCTCGGGTTGGGCAGCAGCACCACGTGCACCGATTCGCCGGTCGCCAGCTTGCGCACCGTGCGCGCGCCGAGGTGATACTTCACGTCGCCGGTGTCGTTAGGCGCGGACGTGCTCGCGTGCTTGCCCTCGAAGTCCTCGAATATCGCGGCGACCGGCTTGTCCAGGACGTGCGTGAGGACGTTGATGCGTCCGCGGTGCGCCATGCCGATCACGACTTCCCGAGCGCCGGCCCGCGCCGCACCGTCGATCGCCGCATCGAGCATCGGCACGAGCGCGTCGGTGCCCTCGATCGAAAAGCGCTTGTACCCTTGATAGGCGAAGCCGAGGAATCGCTCGAGCCCGTCCACTTCCGTTAGGCGACGCAGCACAGCCTTCTTTTCATCGGCGCTCAACGCGCGGCGCATCTCGCCGCCCTCGATCACGCGCCGGAACCACTCGCGCTCGGCCTCCTCTTCTATATGCTCGACCTCGAAGCCGATCGTGGCCGAGTAGGTCGTCCGCAGCCGCGCCACGGCCGCAGCCGCCGTCGCATCGTCCGGAAAGCCGAGTGCCGCGCCAGGAATAGTCTCGAGGTCCGCGTTCGAGATCCCGTGAAACTCGGCCTTGAGCTCGGCCGCGCTGAGCGGCGGACTTCCCAGTGGGTCGAGCTGGACATCGAGATGCCCATACTGCCGGATCGCCTGAATGAGGCCCGCTGCCCCGGCCACCTTGCGCAGATATGCCGTGTCGGACGTGGGCCCGGAAATGGAACCGGCTCCGGCGATGCTCCGGGCGACTTCGAAAAATTGGCGCCACGAGGAATCAACCGAACTCGGGTCGCGAAGAAACGACTCGTACAGCCCGGCGATGTAGCCGTCGTTGAATGCGCTTGTAATCGGGAGAGAACTCATGGAGCCGAAATGTATAGGAGGGAAACGTCGGGCGGGATAACCGGAAGCCGATGCGAAACGTGCAAGTCTGTTCCCTCCGAGAGTACTTCGATGCGGCCCGCAACGTTGTGGTCTGGAGCCCGCATTGGCGGCCTTTACCTTGGCCGCAAGCCGATCGTCAAGGCGACGTAGGGCTGTTAGCGGTACGGCCTGGCAGCGCGGCATGGCGGCGTTTGCCGAGTTACGAAGGCATGGAGATCGGGGGCGATGGTGTTAGGGGCGAGTAAAGGCGTTGCAATTCACAACTCAGGTTGCAATTCGCTACCGCAAACTCACCCACAAAGCTTCGAATGCACATCGCAAGTGGTTGCAAAACAACAACTTAGTGGAACGCTCGACGCTGGCACCTACCCTGCTCTACACCCGGCCGAACCCACGCTGTCACCGAATCGCGAGGTAGCTCGCGAACAACTGATCCCGGAGGATCACTCTCATGCGTTTCACCGGAAAGAAGGGCTTCACG
>DATNAM010000153.1:0-18938 GCA_035572595.1 Gemmatimonadaceae bacterium | reverse complement strand
CGCACGAGCGAAATGCGACTCCAGCCGCTCGCCAACTCGCTGGTTGCGCGCGCCGTGCACGAGTTCGATGAGGGTCGAACCAGTTTGGGCGCGATCGCGACCGCGGTGGCGCACAGCGGTGCCGACGCCGCGTTCGACTCTGTCGCGCCACGCCACGCGTTCGTCGCCGGATTGGACGGTCGCCACCAGTTCGGCGGCGCATACGAAGTGAGCGGCTTCGCCCTCGGCAGTTTTGTGCAGGGCACGGCGCGCGGCATAGCGAGCGTCATGCACGGGCCCGGACATTACTTGCAGCGGCCCGACGCAGGCTACGCGCACGACGACACGACGCGTACGAGCGCGACCGGCGCCGCCGCCCAGCTGCGCGTGGCGCGCGTGGCCGGCGCACACTGGCGATGGTCGGCGATTTTGCACGCGCTCTCGCCGCGTCTCGACGTGGACGACCTCGGCTTCCAGCGCAACGCCGATTGGATGATCGCGTCGGGCTCGCTGATGTACTACGACTATCTCCCGGGCCGCTGGCACTACTGGGGTGCCGGATTCGATCAGGTAGGCGCGGGATGGGACTTCGGCGGCGAGCGCCGTGCCACGGTGGCGAGCGTGAGCGCGCTCGCCGAGCTGCCCAACTATTGGGACATTACGTTAGGCGCGCGCCACGAGCTCGCGGCGCTCTCGACCGACGCGCTGCGCGGCGGCCCGGCGCTGCTCCTGCCGCCGCGCGAAACGGTGACCGGCACGATCACCAGCAATTCGCGGAGCACCAGCCAGCTCACCCTCACCGGCGACGCATGGTGGGAACCGGCCACGTCCAGCCGGTCGTGGACGATCGCGCCGCAGCTGGTGGTTCGCGCATCCGACCGGCTGCGGTTCACCGTCGGCCCGTCGTGGACGCACACGGTGTACGCGTGGCAGTTCGTCGATCAGGCGTTCGCGTCGCCGGCGCCGCTCGATGTTCTGGCGCGCGTGCGCCAGGAAACCGTGTCGCTCACCGGCCGCGCGATCTACGCGTTCTCGCCATCGCTCACGCTCGAGCTCTACGCGCAGCCGTTCGTGAGCGCCGGGCGATACGATGCGTTCAAGGCCGTCGCCGACCCGCGCGCGCCGCGAGTGGGCGATCGCGTCGTGCGCCTAACGCCGGACCAATTGCAGTACGATCCGCACGCGCGGCGGTACACCGTGCTGCGCGGCGGAGACGAGGCGACGTTCGACGACCCGTCGTTCAACGCGAAGAACCTCAACGCGAACGCCGTGCTCCGGTGGCAGTTCCGTCCCGGCTCGACGATGTTCGTAGTGTGGAGCCAGCAGCGATCGGCGGACAGCGCGGATGGCAGCTTCGGGCTCTCGCGCGATGCGTCGCAATTGTTTGCCGCGCCGGCATCGAACACGCTGCTCGTCAAGCTCAGCTACCTGATGTCCACCAACTGACGGCAGGAAATGTGTCGCTACACGACGCGCTGCAACAGATCATGATCATCGTCATCGGGTTGATTCCGCTGCGGGCGCTCAACGAATACGGCTCGACCGAGAGCCAGCGCCATAGCGGGAACCGCTAGTGTTCGCCGCGCACTTCGCAGCGGCGCTCGCGATCAAGACGCGCGAGCTGAGGGCGCCAGTCACCGCGTTGGTGGTCGGGGCATTCGTACCGGACATCATCTGGGTGGTATTGGCCGTGGCCGGCATCGAGCCGGCTCAGAAAGCAACGTTTTTCGATGACTGGTCGCACTCGCTGTGCATGGTCGTGCTGTGGGCGGTGTTGTACGCGGCGTGCTTCGCAGCGTCGCGCGGCTGGCCTGTCGCGATCGCGGCTGGTGCGGCCGTGCTCTCGCACTTCGTGCTGGACTTCCCCATCCATCCCAAGCCGCTCGGTCTCTTTCCCTTTTCGCGCGTGCGCTTGAGCCTCGGACTCTCGAACGTGCCGGCGTTGACGTACTGGTACGTGCAGCTGGCTGTCGTGCTCATTCTGTTGGGGGTGTACGCGTGGCAGGGCGCGCGGCTGCGCGTTCCGGCGACCAGCCTAACGCAGAGCTGCGCGATGGTGCTGGCCCTCCACCTGGTGATGCTGCCCTGACCTCAGAAGTACGGGTTGTCGTCGGCGCTCGGTCCGTAGATCGCCGGCACCATCACCTCGAGGAGGCGCAGGTACACCGACATCTGTCCGCGATGATGGATGGCATCGCTGAGCAGAAAGAGACTGGTGAGCGCGATGCGCGGCATCGTGTTGAGCGTCTTGCCGCCCATGCGGAAGTTCCACGCGCCCATCGCGGCAGAGTCGTCGAGCTTGGCCACTGCTGCGCGCGCGGCGTTGCACCCTTGATCGGCGCTTCCTGCTCGAACTCCTGTACGATAGGGTCCACCATCCGCATACGACCTCCCCGATGACAAATATATGCCTAACGGCCCGCGTCGCGCGGCGCGTGCGCCGACACCGTGTCGAACGCCATGCGCACGAACTCGGCGTCGGTCCACGGCTGCCATCCATGGGGCTTGAGCGGACGCCCGTAGGTGAACGATCCGTCGTAGTGCGGCGCCGTGGTGCTGTCGAGATAATCCTGCAACAAGTAGCACGCCAGATTGAGGTAGTAGCTGTCCATCTCGCCCACCACCACGTGGAGCTTGCCGCGCAGCGGCGTGCCGATGGTGCTCCAGTTCTTTTCCAGGTACACGCGCAGATCGTAGCCGTGATCGCGCATGTAGGTCGCCACGTCGTGGTTCATGTGCCCGGTGCGCTTGTCCCACAGCGCGGCGGGATACCCCGCGGCGTCGGTCGGGCCGAACACCGCTTCCCATGCTTCCAGCTGCTCGCCGGAGCGGCCGTGCGTGCCTAACGCATCCTCGAGCTGGCTCTCCTGTCGCATGGTAATGGTGGGCATGCCGCTGATCTCGCGCTCGGCCGGCACTTCGGATGCCAACCACGGACTACGCGCGATGACGAACGCACTGGTGTCCTCGTAGATGTTGCTCAACTGATAGCGCCGGAAATCGACCGGATCGGGATAGAGACCCCACGCGCCGCCGAAGAAATCGGGGTGATAGATCTGCAGCGCCAACGCTTCCCAACCGCCAGTGGAACCGCCGATCAAAATGCGCGCGTACGGCTTGGCGATGATCCGGAACTGCTTCTCGAGATACGGAATGAGCTCCTGCATGATGGCGTCGCCGTAGGGCCCATCGTTCACCGAATTCACGGCGTACGAGTCATCGTAGTACGGTGTGGGATGTTGGAACGTGATGGCGATGACGCGCGGGAAGCCGTCGCTCATCCAGGCGCGCGCAAATTCGTAGCCCGGCTCGCGCTCCGTGCCGAGCCGCCGGCGCGCGGCGCGCTCGGCGGACTCGGGCGTGCCGTTTGGATCGAAGCCGAATGGCGGCGAAAGCGTGAAATGGCCTTGCTCGTAAATCACCGGATAGTGCGCATCGGGATGCTCATCATATCCAGCCGGCAAAAGCACCGTGGCGCCGAGGAACATCGGATGGCCCCAGAACGCAGTGAGCAGCTTGCTCTGGATCTTGATGTGCTTCACCCACTTGGTGTCGGCCGGCAGCGCGATCGGCGGCAACGTGCGCGCCAGAGTTAGGCGAACGGTCTGCGCGCTTTTTGGATCGAGATGGATGCGCTGCGGCTCGCTCACCAGGTTGCCCGGCGACTCGTTCCAGTGCTGCCCTTCCCACTGGTCCTGGTGCAGCCACAAGGTGCGTCCGTCGGCGCGGTGAAACTCCGTGTAGACGTTGAACACCGCTTGCACCCAGTAGTCGCCGGCGGGGAGCGACGCGAGGCTGCGGAGCGGATAGCCGGCGGCGGTGGCGTCGACGATCACGGTTTTGCCTGATGCGAGCGCACGAACGTCGGTCCCGAAGAACGGCGTGCTGCGCGCGAGCTCGCCGGCTTGCAGACGCGGTTCCGGCGTTCCGTCCTTGGCGATGGCGACGTAGGCGCGCCCCGTGCGCGGCGTCTGCGATGCGGGAAACGCGATCTCGAAGCGCAGTCCGCTCCGCGATTGTGCGGTGGCGGTGTGCGTCACACATGGCGCGATGACCGCGCACGCGAGGAGTAGCAGAGTCCGGTTCATGTCGAGGGGTCAAGTGAACAGAGGCGGCGCGCCAGGTGGCGCGATCCAGCCGTCGATGTTGCGTTGCCTCCCGATGCGCCGCAAGAGGAAGGCGCGCGCGGCGTCAGGAGTGTGTGGTCACGCTTGCGCGCCGGATGACACCATCGTATCCTCGCGCCAAGAGTCGAATTTCTGTTCGGCTCTTGTTGATCATCCCCTCCACGTGTTCATGCGTGGCACCGCGGCACCTCGTGTTGGTGCTCTACCCCAGGTGCACGCGCAGACGTACGTACGCGTTTCATCTCTTCGTCCAGGCGGGAGGAGCTATGCACACAAGCGTGGTCCGATGGGCCCTGCTCGCGGCGCTCGTGACGCCCTCGGTTCTCGTGGCGCAACAGCGGCGCATCAGGGGAACGGTGACCGATGCGGCGGACGGCCACCCGATTTCAGGCGCCATCGTCACGGTTCGCGAAGCACGCGGACTGGCGCAAACCGGTGACGACGGCAAGTTCGTCATCACGGTCGATTCCGGCGCCGTTAGGCTCTTGGCGCGCGCGGTCGGTTACGGGCCGGCCGAGGCGCCCGTCGCCGCAGCCGACAGCGTCGTCGACTTCAAGCTCAAGAGCGATCCGCTGCAGCTCGAGGCCGTGGTCGTCACCGGTCAGGCAACGGGCGTGGAGCGCAGGCTCGCGACGACGTCGACGTCGGTCGTCACCGGCGATCAGGTCAACACGGTGCCGGCGGCATCGGTGGACAAGGCGCTGCAAGGCAAGATCGCCGGCGCCAACATCCAGACGAATTCGGGCGCACCGGGGGGCGGCGCGCAAATCCAGATTCGCGGTATCAACACGGTGATCGGCGCGTCCGATCCACTGATCGTGGTGGACGGCGTCATCTACAGCAACGTGACGGTGGCGTCCGGCCTGTACACGGTAACGGGAAGCGGCAGTGCGTCGGGCACCGGACCCGCGCAAGACGACGCGGGCAACCGCCTCGCCGACCTGGATCCCAACGACATCGCGTCGGTCGAGGTGCTCAAGAGCGCGGCTGCATCGTCGATTTACGGATCGAAGGCCGCCAACGGCGTCATCATCATCACGACCAAGCGTGGACTCGGCGGCAAGCCGAAGGCGACGATCACGCAGCGTATCGGGTACTCCAAACTGCTCCGCGGACCCGGCGAGCGCGTGTTCGACACGACGTCGGCGTTCGACCTGTACAACTCGCCGGAAGATTCGGCGGTGATCCGGGCGCTGGTGCTGCCTAACGGAAAGCTCCCGGTGTTCGATCACCTGCAGGAGGCGGCGGGCAACACCCCGCTGGCGTACGAAACGTCGATGTCCGTGAGCGGCGGCAACGACAACACGCAGTACTTCGTGTCGGGCGATTGGTCGCACGACGGCGGCATCATCAAGAACACCGACGCCGGCCGGCAGAACCTGCGCATGAATCTCGACCAGCGCCTCGGCGACAAGTTCAAGCTCTCGTTGAGCAACGCGTACACGCGCACGACGACCGACAACGGGATGACGAACAACGACAACTCCGGCGCCGGCATCACGTACGCGTTGGCGTACATTCCGAGCTTCATTCCGCTGCAGGCGGTGCGCGGTGTCTTCCCGCAGCCCGCGTTCACCTATCAGAACGCCAACCCGCTGCAGACGATTGCACTCGCATCGAACGAGCAGACGGTGAACCGATTCACCGGCGGCGCCACGATGACGTATCAGGCGCTCGCGGGCGGAAAGCACGACCTCAAGCTCGTGGGCGGCGCCGGCGCCGACGTCTTCAATCAGGGCAACACCGTGTTCGCCCCGCCCGATCTGTACTTCGAGGCAACCCAGCAATTCCCCGGCGTCTCTACGTTAGGCAGCGCCGAAAGCCGCCAGGTGAACTGGAACCTGAACGCGATCGACGTGTTCACGCCGTCATCACAGTCGATGTCGTTCACGACATCGGCGGGGTTGCAGTTCGAGGACCGGCAGCTCGATCAGTCGCGGAGCACGGCGTCCGGACTGCTCGAAGGCCAGTCGAACATCGACCAGGGCGCGATCTTCGGGCAGCCGTTCGAGCTCAACACGCACGAGAAGACGTTCGCCATGTACGCACAAGAGCAGTTGCAGGCGTTCGACTCGAAGCTGCTCGCCGAAGTCGGCCTCCGCGCCGAGCGCAGCAGCGTGTTCGGCAACACGAATCAGTACTTCGTGTACCCCAAAATCTCGGCGGCCTATCGGTTCCCCAACCTGCTCGGCGACGGCAGCGACTTCAAGCTGCGCGGCGCGTACGGCGAGACGGGCAACCAGCCGCTGTTCGGGCAGAAGTTCACGACCCTGACCGGCGGCGTGAACTACCTCGGCAGCGCCGGCTTCGTGGTCGGCGGCATTGCCGGTTCGCCTAACATCGAGCCCGAGCGCGTGCGCGAGTTCGAAACCGGGTTCGACGCTTCGCCGTTCCACGGCCGCGCGACCCTCGAGTTCACGTGGTACGTCAGGCACACCACCAACCTGCTCCTGCCGCGCACGCCGGCGCCGTCCACCGGCTACGGAGAAGTCATCGCCAACGGCGGCGAGCTCCGGAACTCCGGCATCGAGATGGCGTTAGGCGTGGCCGCGATCCAGGACCACGACCTCACCTGGACGGTGCATTCCACGTTCAGCCGGACGCGGTCGTTGGTCGTGAGCCTGCCCGGCACCGGGTTCAGCCCCCCTACCGCCGGCTTCGGCCTGGCGTTCGGCGAGTTCTTCGTGCAACAGGGACGGCCGATCGATCAGCTCATCGGACAGACGGCGATCAACCCCGATGGGTCGTTCGTGGTGAAGGAGCTGGGACACGCGTCGCCAGATTGGGATTGGACCGTGGGCAACGATTTCACCTACAAGCATTTCTTCCTGACGTCGCTGTTGGATTGGCAGTACGGCGGCCTCGCGCAGAACCAGACGTTGTCGCTCTACGATTGCAATTTGCTGGCGCCGGACAACGGCACGCCGGCGGGCGCGGCGCGGGCCAACGACTGCTTCGACGGCATCGCGACGCCGTACGTGCAATCGACCTCGTTCCTCAAGCTGCGCGAAGTGAGCGTCGGCTACTCGCTCCCGGAGGACATGGCCAAGCACTTCTTCGGATCGAGCGATGTGAAGGTCGAGGTGACGGGCCGCAATCTGCTCGTCTTCACCAACTACTTCGGCTATGATCCCGAATCGAGCAATTACGGACAACAGGCGGTGACGCGCAACGTCGACCTCGGACCGTATCCGCCGTCACGCCAGTTCATGTTCTCCATCACCGCGGGGTTCTGACCATGACACGCACAGTGCACCGGGTCCGGCCCGCGCTTCCGGCGGCGATCGTCCTCGCCGCGGGTCTATCGTTAGGCGCGTGCGGCGGATTCAACATCACCGACACCAATCAACCGACGCAGAGCGATCTCGAGGACCATCCCACGCGGTCCAAGCTGGCGGCCGCGGCGACGGGCATTTTCGCGGGCGCTCGCTCCGACATCACGGGGTTCATCTGGCAGGTGGGCTCGATGGGCCGCGAAGGCATCAACTTGTCTGGCAACAACCAGCCCGACTATCAAGAACCGTATTTCGGTCCGCTCTCATCCACGCAATTCGGCGGCTCCGAATGGACGGGACGCTATTCCAACATCCGCTCGATCAACGTGTACCTCGACGCGGCGCCGAAGGCGCCGGATCTCTCGGCTGCGGAGTTGTCGGCGTCGCAGGGATTCGGAAAGACGATGGAAGCGCTCGCGTTCATGTACGTCATCGAAACGCGCGCAGGCCTCGGCGCGCCGGTCGACGTCGACCGTCCAGTGACCGCGGCGCCGGCGCCCTTCGTATCCGAAGACAGCGTCTACGGCTTCATCATCGGATTGTTGGACAGCGCGCAGACCGCGCTCACCAACGCGAACGGCTCAAACTTCCCGTTCACGATCCCACCGGGATTCTCCGGCTTCGACCAGCCGTCGACGTTCCTGCTGTTCAATCGCGCGCTCAAGGCGAAAGCCGAGGTGTTGCGGGCGACGGCAGGATGCGGCGGTCCGTGCTTTACAGCGGCGCTGGCCACGCTGCCCAGCACCTTCATCGACCTGACGCCGTCTGCGTTAGGCAACGGACCGAAGTTCGATTTCTCGACCGCATCCGGCGACCAATCGAACCAGCTCGCCGAACCGCTCGACGGCACGACGTTTTTCGCCGACACGTTCGTGCTCGTGCACGCCCAACGCCAATCGAGTGGCGCGCTCGACGCGCGAGTGCTCGAGAAAACCGCCCGCGCCACGCGCGTCCCCACGTGGTCGATCCCGGCGGTGCCGCTCCCGGGCGCGCTCAAGTACACCATTTACTTCACAGGCGGACAGCCTGATCCCAATGCACCCGTGCCGATCATCCGCGATGAGGAGCTCATCCTCCTCCGCGCGGAAGCCGAGCTCAACACCGGCGATCTCACGGACGCGCTGAGCGACGTCAACTTCATTCGGACCAACTCCGGGCATCTCGCCGCGATATCGAGCGGCACGTGGAACTCGATGTCAGGCGACGACCGGATAGCCGAGCTGCTCTATGAGCGCTGGTACTCGCTCATGTGGGAGCAGGGCACGCGATGGATCGACGCCCGGCGCTACAACCTGCTCGGCACCATCGAGCCCGCCGTTCCGGGAGGTCAGATACCACAGCGGATGCCAGTTCCGCAGGATGAATGTGCCGCGCGCAATCTGCCTACTAACTGCAGTCCGCTCGGCACCTGATCTCAGGAGCAGTACTCACAAATACTTCCGGCGGGGGCGAAAGCCCCCGCCGCTTTTTGTGCGATAGGCCGGGCGAGCGCTCGGATAACCCGGGCGTAACGGCCGGTGTAGCGCGTGGATAACGGCATCCCCTGATCTTGGCGACGAATGAATGCGTACCGATTGTCGGCCACAGCACCGCGCCACGTGATACCAACCGAGTGATGCCAAGGGGGATGCAATGCCCAGAATGCGTTCATGGCCGCTGAGCGGTCTTGCTGTTGTCACCTCGATGTTGGCCATCGCAGGCTGTAATCGAGCAGACAACTCCTCGCAGCCCACGCCCGGGAGCGGCGGCGGCGTCGGGTCGATCGCGAGCAGCGAAACCGCCGGCCAGGATCCGTGCACACTCGTGTCGGCGTCCGAAGCGGCGCCGTATGTTGGGCCACTCATCATGCCGCCTTACCGGGCAAGGGACGACGACGACAAACCGGCCGTCGACGGCAACGCGTGCGTGTATCGCGGAACGAACGCGCGCAGCTTTTTTATCCGGCCCGATTGGACCGGCGGCCGGATGATGAACAAGGTGAGCAACATTCCGAACGCCGTCGGCACCGCGTTGGCGAAGGGCGCGCCGGGGATGGACACGCTCGGCAACCGTATCGCCCAACACGGGGAGCCGGGCCCGTGGGATCAAGCGACGTTCATGCCCGGCGGCACGTTGTTGGTGACGAAGGGAGACACGCTGTTGACGGTGGACGTGAGCGGCGCGAGCGGCCAGAAGAGCGACGCGATCGCGATCGCGACGATCGCGATGGGCCGCGTTGGTCATCCGTTAGGCTACGATGGCGGCAAGGCGGTGTCGATGATGCCGGCGCCCAAGGCGCATCCCGCCAACGCGTGCGATCTCGTGCCGCGGTCGGAGGTCGAAGCGGCCATCGGTCCATTGAGCGCCGCGCCGCTTCCCGACTCGACGGGCGAGGAGTGCACGTACCAGGTGGCGACAGCCGAAGGATCGCGCACGTATCCGGTGGCGTTCACGTGGAGCAACGGCGGCCACGCGTACAACATGCAGAAGCACATGATGGCCACCGTGGGCAGTGTGTTAGGCCTGCCGACGAGCTCGCCGATGGACACGATGAAGCCGACGGGCAACATGGGCGCGATGATGGGCGCGATGATGAAGATGGTCGGCTCCGCAGGGCAGCCGCACTCGAATGCGCCGTCGCCGCTCGACACGATGAAACCGACGGCGGCGAACATGAAGAAAGCGATGGCCATGGCCAGCACGCCGACCACCGCGCCCGGCGCGGTGACGACGGTTGGCTTCACCACCGACACGACGCTCCAGGGACCATGGGACAACGCGTCGCTGCTGCACGGCACGCAACTGCTCGCCGTGCGCAACGACGTGCTGGTGGCGATGACGCTCGAGACCGCGGACTACGCGAAAGCCAAGGCCCTGCTGGCAACCATTTGCACCCACCTCTAACGGACGAACGCGAGCCGCCTAACCGGCGGTGGTGGATCGCGGCGCGCCGCGGTCGAGACGCGGCGCGCGGTGCGATCACTTGAGCGTGTAGAGGTACTCGGCGATGTCGCGCGCGCGCTGTTCCGTGATGCCGAGGTTGGGCATGGCCGTTCCGGGCTCGATGGCTTGCGGCGTCTCGATCCAGCGGACGAGCATGCCCGGTGTGTTGGGCACTTCGCCGGCGATGTACGCGCGTCTCGACCAGTGCTCGAGCGGCGGGCCCACGAGTCCCTCGGCGTCCTTGATGCCGGGGATCATGTGGCACGTGCCGCATCCGATCTGGGCGATGTCGGCTGCGCCGCGTTGGGCATCGGCTCCCGGAATGGTTTTCACCTGCTCGGCGCTCGCCGAGTCATGACACGCCGTCATGATCAGGGCGGTGGGGGCGAGCAGCGCGAGCGCGAGTGCCCATCCGGTTCGAGTCGCGACGAATCGTTGGTCGGTACGCATTCATTCCTCCAGGTGGCGGCGCGTCACGGCATGTCCTGCCGCGTGGCGCGGCTTCGCCTTGGCGCCGGCCGGCGCCGTCGCGTTAGGCACAGGTGGATCGTGCGATTGATGGCCGCCCGGCCACGGTTCGCCGCGCGCCTGGCTGATCGCCCACACGTACGCGGCCGCCAGGTGCACTTGCGCATCGCTGAGGTCCGATCGTCCACCGCGCGGCGGCATGGCGATCGGACTCCGCGTCAGCTCCTGCGGCATGCCCACCGTGATCAGGGAATCGATGGACTGCCAGTTGTACTGCGCCCAATTGAGGCCGGCGGTGAGCGCATCGCCGGCGGCCGACATGCCCTCGGCTTCCTGTCCATGACAGGCGGTGCAATGTCCCTGGTTGTGGAACACGCTGTCGCCGTCGACGATCATCGCCGTTGTCATTCCAGGCGGCAACGTGGGCAGCGTATCCGGCTGCAGGTCATCGTGCGTTCTCACCTTGGGCCCGGGCGATGAGGTCGATGCGCCCGGCGCGTTGTGCGGCGCCTGCGCGGCCAGTGCCGGCGCGCAGCAGAGCGCCGCGCCGATCGCCAGTTCGAGGGATATGAGGCGGCGCGTCATGGCGCGGTTCCTGGCGGCGCCTTGGCGTTAGGCGGAAGCGCGAACGCGACCAACTCGTCGCCGCGCGGCGTGTTGAGCGTCTGGCTTCCGGTAACGGCAACTGCCACGTACTGCGTCCCGTTCACTTCGTAGGTGATCGGCGGCGCGTTGACCGCGGCGTCGGTACGCCAGCTCCAGAGCTTCCGCCCGCTCTTCGCGTCGAAGGCCATGAGCTGGTTGTCCGAGCCGCCGGTAAACACGATGCCGCCGGCGGTGGCCACGGACCCGCTGATGATCGGCTTGGACAGACTGTCGTGCCACGCCACGCGCCCGGTGCGCAGATCCACCGCGCTCAAAATGCCATAGGTGCCGCTCGGTTGGGCTTCCACCGTGCCGCCCCAGTATTGCGCCGGCTCCTCGAGCGTCATGTGCTCCATCCAGTACTTGTGCGGCAGGTAGTTGCCGTCCACGTACAGGTAGCCGGTTTGCGGACTGTAGGCCGTGGGGCTCCAATCAGATCCGCCTAACGGGCCGGGATTGATCACCACGCCGGCGCTGTCCGGACGCACCATGTAGTTGAGGAACGGCACGACCGGCGCGCTCTTGCGGACCGGCTTCCCCGTCGCGCGGTCGAGCACGTACACGAATCCGTCCTTGCCGGCCTCGGCGACCGCCTTGGTCACCTGCCCGGTGCTGTCGGTGACGTCGACGAGCACCGGCGGCGTGGTTGCATCGTAGTCCCATACATCGTGCGAGATCTCCTGGAAATACCACCGCAGCTTGCCCGTCTTCACGTCCAGGGCCACGATGCAGTCGGTGTACAGGTTGTCGCCCGGACGCTTGGACGCATCGATGTCGGGCGCGGGATTTCCGGTGTCGATGAACAAGAGGCCGGTCGCCGGATCGTACGCCGGATGCTGCCACATCGGCGCGCCGCCGTGACGCCACGCGTCGGGATATTTCGCGCTGTCGGCGTGCTCGGTCGGAAGATCGCGCGCGAACGACATGCCCCAGTCGTCGGCTGCGCGCCACTTGCCCCACCATCCGCCTTCGGCCGGACTCGGCACCGTGTACCATCGCCACACGCGATGTCCATCGCCCGCATCGTACGCGTCGACGTAGCAACGGCAGCCTTGCTCTCCGCCGCTCACGCCGGTGATCACGAGACCGTCGACGACCGTCGGCGCGCCGGTCATGTGATAACCGGCTTCGTTGTCACCCACCTGAACCGTCCACACCGGACGACCGGTACGCGCGTCGAGCGCGACGAGGCGCGCATCGAGCGTCGCCATGAACACGCGCCCGCCGTACACGGCCACACCCTTGTTGTTGCTCGAGCAGCAATCGACGACCGTGTGTCCGTTGTAGGGGTACGCGTACTGCCAGAGCGTTTTCCCGGTGCGCGCGTCGACGGCGAACACGTTGTTGAGCGCGGACGTGAAGTACATGACCGTGTCGACGACGACCGGATTGGTTTCCGACGCATGCGGAATACCGGAGTGGTGCACCCACGCCGGGCGCAGCTGGGAGACGTTCGTGGTGTTGATGGACGCGAGCGTCGACCACCGCTGATTCGAGTAGTCGCGGCCGTACGCCGCCCACTGCGCGGTGTCGCGCATGGCCGCATCGTGCGCGCGTTGGGCGGCGGCGACATCGAAGTGCGACGTCACGCCGGCGTGTGCCGGCGTCGGCCTGTCCTTGGTGCACGCGGCCAGCGACGCGGCGGCGAGACACGCTGCCCACGCCCGTACGCCAATCGACCACGCAAGAGACCGGCGCGCCGCCATGTCCTTCATGTTCATTGCCTGACTCCTGGTCGCCTCATGAGCGCCGCTGCCATCATGCTTGCGGAAACAGCGGCGCCAACGGGAACGACAGTTGGACCTCCAGCGACGCCGAGTGTGCATTGTCCACGAAGACGCGCTCGCCTAACGGTACGTCGTCGCCGTCAGCGCCAACGTGATGATGGCGATCGACACACGCCGTGCCCGAGCTCCCGCGCTCATCTCGACCCCGTTGCATTAGCCGATTACGATCTTTGGCAAGGCACGCGCCACATGAATGACGATCCCATATAATTCCGGACTGCGCGCCCGAAAGCGTCGTGCCGAGCCGGCGTCACGCCTGGGTCCGCCTCGCGCGGTGCGCGTCCGACAGCGTCACGGCGGTCGCCATCGCGCCGATCGCGATCAGCACCACGACACCGGCGAAAATGGCGTCCGCCCCCAGCGACGTGGTCACCATGTCGCGATCGCGCGCGCATGCCTAACGGAACGGTCTATCGCCGCTGGCGGGCGCGGGACAATAGCTCGCTCGCGGCCTTCGCCAGGCGTCTGCTCGCGCACGACAATCCGCTCAGCTTCCCCTACCGCCAGGCCTCGAGCCGGCGATCGTTGCCATGCTGCTCGACCGCGGCCGCGCCTTGACGACGCCTTGCCAACGCAGTTCCGTTGAGGCGCGTATCTCTCCTGAGTAGGCACGTCCGGTTCTCCCCCCCCCGTTACCCGCCGCGTGTGAGCGCTATCGATCTCTCCAGTGACGTGGGCCTCGTCGCCTGCGGTCTCTTGACCCTCAACATCCTGTTGGGCCTCCTGCTGTCCATGCGGTACAATCCGTGGACGCATTGGCCGCACCGCCGCTTCAACTATTTCCGCATTCACAACTGGACCGGATACGTCGCGCTCGCCGTGTCGGCACTGCACCCGGTGATCGTGCTGTTTTCGTCGACGGCGAACTTCCGCGTGTTCGACATCATCATCCCGGTCCAGTCGCCCAAGCAGCCGCTGGTGAATTCGTTGGGCGCGATCGGCCTCTACACGCTCGCGCTGGTTGTGATGACGTCGTACTTCCGCCATCGCATGACGCGCGACAATTGGAAGCTGCTCCACTACGTGGCGTACGTATCGGCGGCCCTATTCTTCGGCCATTCGCTCTTCTCGGATCCCACGCTCAAAGGCCAAGCGGTGGATTGGCTGGATGGCGAGAAGGTGTACATCGAGATGTGCGCCCTGCTGGTCGTCGCGGTCTCGGCCTACCGGGTGCGCTGGATGCTCCAGCACGCGAAGCGCCGGGCGTTAGGCAACGCATCGCTGCGCGGCGCCGCCGCGGCCGCGGCCAGCGGCGCCCCCAATTCCTGAGGCCAACGGTATGCCCGCACTCACACTCGATCCCAACACGACGGCGCTCGTCCTCATCGACCTGCAGCGCGGCATCGCGTCGGCGGCCACGCAGCCGCATTCGGCAGCCGATGTCATCGCGCGTGCGGCGCAGCTCGCCGCGCGATTCCGCGAGCGCGGCGCGACCGTCGTGCTCGTGAACGTCGACCCGGGGCCCGGCGGTCTACTCTTCCCGCGCCTCATCACCGACGTGCAGCGGCCGCCGCTCAACCCGACGCCGGGCTGGTCGGACCTGGTACCCGAGCTCCAGGCAGCCGCGTCCGACGTGCGCGTCACGAAACATCAGCCGGGCGCGTTTCACGGCACCGATCTCGACCTGCAGCTTCGCCGCCGCCACGTGGACACGGTCGTCATCGCCGGCATCTCGACCAACGTCGGCGTCGAGTCCACCGCGCGCGCCGGGTACGACCACGGGTACAATTTCGTGTTCGTCGAGGACGCGATGGCGGCACGGGAGGCCGATCTGCACACGTTCGCGGTCACCCGCTATTTCCCGACCATCGGACGGGTGCGATCGACGCGCGACGTGCTCGACGCGTTGCGTTAGGCAGGCCGGGTGCCGCCGCCCCGCCGCGCGACGCTGCTCCGCGCACTCCGGCACCGCAACTACCGGCTCTTTTTCAGCGGCCAGAGCGTCTCGCTCATCGGGACGTGGATCACTCGCATCGCCACCAGCTGGCTCGTCTATCGCCTCACCGGCTCGGCGCTGCTGTTAGGCATCGTGGCGTTCTGCGGACAGATTCCGACCCTGCTGCTGGCGCCGTTCTCGGGCGTGCTCGTGGATCGCTCGAACCGCCACCACATTCTCGTGGCCACGCAGGTGCTGTCGATGCTCCAGTCGCTGGCGCTCGCCATCCTCGCGCTCGCCGGCATCATCACCGTCGCCGAGATCCTCGTGCTGCAGGTGGCGCAGGGGATCATCAACGCGTTCGACACACCGGCGCGCCAGGCGTTCGTGATCGAGATGGTCGAGGCGCGCGAAGATCTGCCTAACGCCATCGCGCTCAACTCATCCATGGTGACGGGCAGCCGGATCATCGGCCCGACGATCGGCGGCATCCTCATCGCCGCATCCAGCGAAGGGTGGTGCTTCCTGGTGGACGCAATCTCCTACGTCGCCGTGATCGCGTCGCTGCTCGCCATGCGCCTGCCGGATACCGGCACCGGCTCGCGCCGCAAGGGCGGTGCGCTGGAGGAGCTGCGCGAAGGTGTGCGGTACGTTTCGGGCTTCGTGCCCGCCCGCACGGTGCTGCTGTTGCTCGCGCTGGTGAGCACGATGGGGATGCCGTACGTCGTGCTCATGCCCGCGGTCGCCGAGCGAATACTGCACGGCGGCCCGCACACGCTCGGGTTTCTCATGACGGCGTCGGGCGCCGGCGCGCTCGCGGGCGCGATGTACCTGGCCACGCGGCCGTCCGTGTTAGGCCTGGGGCGGGCGATTGCCGTGGCGACGACCACGTTCGGATTGGGACTCGCCGCGTTCTCGCTGTCGCACACGCTCTGGCTGTCGCTGGCGTTGCTGCCCATCGCCGGCGCCGGATTCATGGTGCAAACCGCCTCCACGAACACGATTCTCCAGACGATCGTCGACGAGCGGCTGCGCGGACGCGTGATGGCGTTCTACGCGATGGCGTTTCTGGGCACGGCACCGATCGGAAGTTTGGTGGCCGGCGTGGTGGCCAGCCGCATCGGCGTGCCGAAGACCATCTTCTTCGGCGGCGTCGCATGCGTGGCCGGCGGCGCGTGGTTCGCTCTGCGGCTGCCGAAGCTGCGCGAGATGATTCGGCCGATTTACGTGGAGCGCGGTATTCTGCCGGCGGCGGCCGACGCCAACGCGCCCGCCATCTGACCGGCTGGCGCCGCTGCCTAACGGATGCTACTGGATGAGCGCGAGCGCCGCCTGGCGAATCGTCTCGAACGCCGACGGCTTGCCGTCGGGGGCCGAGTCGTCGTTCGTGTTGAACGCCGCCACGACCGCCGCTTTGGTGGCTGGATTGAAGTACATGAACGCCAGGAATCCCGCCTGGCTTCCCGTATGCCCGATGAGCGTCGAAGCGCCGCGCGGCAGCACGAAGAACGACATTCCCATCCACTCCCGATGCGCGGCGGTATCGGGCGTCGTCAGGTAGAGCGGGTGCCACATCTCAGCGAGCGATGCGCGGGGCAACACGATGCCGTAGCGGTGTTCGAGCGCCGTGTCGCCGCGCGACGCGTCCGTTAGGAACGCCAGATACGTAGCCAGGTCGGCCAGCGGCGCGTTCCACCCGCCGTTCGGGATCGTGATGCCGGGGTCGAACTCGCGCCCGTTGTCCTGCACGCGCGGCCTGCCGGTCGCCGAATCGTGCACCACCGTGTAGTTGGCCGATCGATCGTCGGCCAGGTAGTACGGCGTGGTGTTGAAGTAGCTGCGCGTCAAGCCTAACGGAGACAGGATGTTCTTCTGGACGTACGTCTCCCACGGATCGTCGGTCAGCTCCGAAATGATGCGGCCCAGGTAGATGAATCCCGGGTTCGAGTAGCTGTAGCGCGACCCCGGTTTGAAGTACAACTCCTGATACGGCATCATCGCCACCAGCTGCGCCCACGTCGTCGGCTCGAACGGCTCCCAGGACAGGCCTTGCTTGTACGGCCACGTCGGATTCTGGAATCCGGCCGAGTGCGACATCAACATCCGGATGGTGATGCTGTCCATGGAGCCGTACGGATCGTGCACCTGCCGCAGCTCCGGGATGTAGCTCGTGACGCGATCGTTCAGCGTGAGCTTGCCCCGATCACGCAACTGCATGATCGAGATGGCCGTGAGCTGTTTGGTGATCGAGCCGTAGTGGAAGATCGTGCGCTCGGTCACGCGCTGCCCGCGCGCGCGATCCGCCCATCCGAACTCGTGATGCGCCACGACGCGTCCATCGCGCATGAGCAGCACCGCGGCGCCTACGACGCTGTCGCTGTGCGCGGCGCTGTCGAACAACGTCGTGAACGGGTGCCATGCCGCCGGCGCGGCGGCCGCTGCCGGTTTATGTTGGGCGCGCGCCGCCGGTGCGACAACGGCGACTGCGGCCACGGCCGCGATCACACGGCGCAACGCGTTCGACCGCCACCGCGGGATCGCCGAGCGCCACTCATACGAGAGCGAGAGATTCACGCTCTTGTAATAGCATCGGTGTCAAGATGTGGCGACTGGTGCCGCCTCGCTGGCCGGGACCGGACCTACCTGCAGCTCGAACCGCTTCATCATCGCCGAGAATGCACGCGCGGTGGAGGGATCGAATTCTATGCCCGAGCGTTCGCCGATGTACGCGAGCGCCCGACTGATCTCCCACGCCGCACGGTACGGGCGATCGGTGCACAATGCGTCGAACACATCGCATACGTGCACCAGCCGGCTCGCGAAATGACAGTCCCGCCGGTAGCGCATCACGGGATACCCGCCGCCATCGATCATGATGTGATGCTCGTAGGCGACCGCGGATGCTACGCCTAACTGTTCGTCGCTCTCGAGAATGATGCGCGCGCCATCCACAGGATGCTGGTCGAGCACCGCGCGCTCCTCGGGGCTCAGCTTGCCGGGCTTGATGAGAATGTCGCGCGGCACGCGCACCTTCCCGATGTCGTGCAGCAAGCCGGCGGTACCGAACGCGCGCACGTCGCGCGCGCCAAAGCCCAACGTCTCGGCCAACGCCATCGACAGGACGCCGACGTTGATCGAATGCGTAGTGGTGTACTGATCGAACTCCTTGAGACGCAGCAGCGGAATCACGACGCGATTGGCGCCGTGCATCGCCACTGAGAGCGAGCGGACCACGGCTTCGGCTTCCAACAGCGCAAGCGTGCCGGCCTCGCCCATTTCCTGGTGGATCCAACGAACGGCATCGACCTCTTCATCCAGCGCATACGAGAGCGTCGCGGTGGCGATGGATTTCCCTTCGCCCGACTCGCGTACTTCGCCTTGCAGGCCGACGGCGCCGAACCGAATGCGTGTGGCCACGTTGGGGCGCATGGCGGTGGTGCGCGAAGCCGCGCCCGACACCAGGTCGCCTGCCTGCTCGAGAAAATCCGCGTACTCCTCGAGCGTCACGCCGACGTCGATCTCCAGGCGTTGAATGCCGGCATCGGCGAGGCGCCGCGACCATTCCCACTCCTGGAGCTCGCGCATGGCGCGTTTGCCGTAGACCACCTCGTCCAGGAGAAAGCTGAACTGCGGCCGCGGATTTTCGCCTAACAGAGTCGTGAGGCGCTCGAACGAATGCTCGACTGCGCCCTGGCGCCTCGGGTGGGTCTCGCCGTAGAGGCTCATGATGGCGAGCGTGCGCGTGAGCGACAGCAGAAACTCGACTGGTGCGCTCATTGCGCGCCGCCCCAGCGCGCGACGGCATTGCGCACCGCCGGATCGGGATGCCGGTTCGCGCGCGCGAGCACCGGCACCGCGC